>DASZFP010000154.1:0-19669 GCA_035939615.1 Burkholderiaceae bacterium
CCCGCGCGGAACTGCTCGACGCCACCAATCTGATCGACCAGACCGCACTGGACCGCTACCAGTTCACCCGCGACGCTTACTTCCAGCGGCGCACCAGCCTGCAGTACGAAGGCAATCCGCCGCTGGCGCCCAGCGAGGACGAGGCAGCCCCGCCCGGTCCCGCCCCGGATGCCACCAAACCCAAGCCGGTTCAACCGCCGCCCGACAATCGGCGTTAAAGTGTAGGTAACGGGGCGCGGTCAGAGCCGCGGAGAATCTGATGATGATGCATTCCAGCCAGGCATTACGCCGCGCCATCCTGTTTGGGGCATTGTCGGCCGCCGCCATCGGGGCGGTCCGCCCGGCGCGGTCGGCCGATGCTGTCTCGCGCGCCGAGATGGGGCCCGACGCGCTGGTTGAATCGGTCTCGATCGAGGTGCTCGACGCCATCAAGGCCGATCCGACGCTGCGCAACGGCAACTTCGATCGCCTGCAGAAGCTGATCGACGACAAGATCGCCCCGCATGTCGACTTCGAGAAGATGACCCGGCTTTCGGTCGGGCCGGGCTGGCGGCAGGCCACGCCCGAGCAGCGGCAGGAGTTGATCCGGGAATTTCGCACCTATGTGATCCGCACCTACAGCGGGGCGCTGTCGAAGGTCACGGATCACAAGGTCAAGATGCGACCGTCGCGGGCCCAGCCCGGCGACAACGACGTGATGGTTCGCACGCTGGTGGCTCCGTCGAACGGGGATCCGATTCAGCTCGACTATCGGCTCGGGAAATCCGACGCCGGCTGGAAGATCTACGACGTGACCATCCTGGGTGTGTCGCTGGTGGAGACGTTCCGCAACTCCTTCGCCAGCGTGATCAATCAAAGCGGCGTCGACGGCCTGATCAAGGCACTGGGCGATCGGAACCGGCAGCTGGCGGCCTCGTCGGGCAAGTCGTGAAAATCGAGACGGACCGGATCGTCAACTCGAACGCGGCCGCGCTGCTGCAGTCCGGGCAGGCTGCGATCAGCGGCGGCGATGCGCGCTTCGACCTGTCGGCCGTGCAGCGCTGCGATTCGTCGGCGGTGGCGCTGGTGCTGGCCTGGGAGCGCGCGGCCCGGGCCCGCGGCATCCAGATTGAGTTGCAGGGCATCCCGGCCGACCTGCACAGCCTGGCCAAGCTGTATGGTGTCGATTCACTGATAACGGCCGCAAGCTAAGGCTGCGCCCGCACGGGCGCAACCGAGCAGCGCCCCGGCTGGTTGCCGCGCCACCCGATGTCCATTCCCGCGATCGAGGCCCGCGACGTGGTCAAGCGCTACCCGCGCGTGACGGCGCTGGACCGCGTCAGCCTGCGGATCGAGCCGGGCGAGTTCTTCGGGCTGCTCGGACCCAACGGCGCCGGCAAAACGACGCTGATCTCGATCGTTGCGGGGCTGGCGCGGGCCACCTCCGGCCGCGTCACCGTGATGGGTCACGATGTCGTAAGCGACTACCGCACCGCTCGGCGCTGCCTGGGCGTGGTTCCCCAGGAGCTGGTGTTCGATCCGTTCTTCACGGTGCGTGAGACCCTGCGGATCCAGTCGGGCTATTTCGGTCTGACGCGCAACGACGACTGGATCGACGAGGTGATCGCCAACCTGGACCTGGGCGCCAAGGCCGACGCCAACATGCGCTCGCTCTCGGGCGGGATGAAGCGCCGCGTGCTGGTCGCGCAGGCGCTGGTGCACCGTCCGCCGGTGATCGTACTGGACGAGCCCACCGCCGGCGTGGACGTCGAGCTGCGGCAGGGGCTGTGGGCCTTCGTGGGGCGCTTGAACAAGGACGGCCACACCATCGTTCTGACCACGCATTACCTGGAGGAAGCGCAGCAGATGTGCGAGCGCATCGCGATGCTGAAGGCGGGGCGGATCGTTGCGATGGAGCCCACGCGCGAGCTGCTGGCGCGCCTGTCCGGCGTCAAAATGGCACTGAAGCTGCGTGGCCCGCTGCCGCCCGCGCTCGCGCCCCAGGTGGTCGAGCAGTCCGGCGACCGCTACGTGCTGAAGGTTGCGCAGCCGGCCGACGTCGAGTCCGTGCTGGCGGCCTGCCGGACCGCGGGCAGCCAGATCGACGACATCGAGGTCGGCCACTCGGACCTGGAGGACGTATTCCTGCAGGTGATGTCCGACCCGGCGCAGAAAAGGGCCGCATGAACCGGATCGAGCAGGGCGCGCTCGCCCCGGCCTCGCCGCTGGGCGCTTTGCCGGCAACGCCGGACGGCGCAGGCTCGCTGGTGGGGTTTCGCACCCTGCTCTACAAGGAGATGCTGCGCTTCTGGAAGGTCTCGTTCCAGACCATCGCGGCGCCGGTGCTGACGGCCGTGCTCTACCTTCTGGTGTTCGGCCACGTGCTGGGCCAGCGGCTGCAGGCCTTCGCCGGGGTCGACTACAGCGCCTTCCTGGTGCCCGGGCTGGTGATGATGTCGCTGCTGCAGAATGCGTTCGCCAATTCGTCCTCGTCGCTGATCCAGTCCAAGCTGATGGGCAACCTGGTGTTCGTGCTGCTGCCGCCGCTGTCGCACCTGGAGTTTTTTGCGGCCTACGCGCTGTCGTCGATTCTGCGCGGGCTGCTGGTGGGACTGGGCGTGTTCCTGGTGACCGCCTGCCTTGCGCTGCCGCCGGTGAACGCGCCGGTGTGGATTGTCGTGTTCGGATTGCTCGGCGCCGCCCTGCTCGGCGTGCTGGGGATCATCGCCGGAATCGTCTCCGACAAGTTCGACCAGCTGGCCGCGTTCCAGAATTTCATCATCATGCCGGCCACGTTCCTGTCCGGTGTGTTCTACTCGGTGCATGGCCTGGCGCCGTTCTGGCAGTGGCTGTCGCGTCTGAATCCATTTTTTTACATGATCGACGGCTTCCGCTACGGATTTTTCGCGCAGTCCGACGTGGACCCCCGGGTGAGCCTGGCCGTGGTGTGCGGCTCGCTGGTGCTGGCGGCGACGGTGGCGATCCGGATGCTGGCGAGCGGCTACAAGCTGCGCGGATGAACCGTCGATGTTCGCGTGACCATGGAAACGGATCTGCCGACCCCGCAGGAACTGCAGCAGGCGATCGCCGCGGGCCTTGAGTGCGAATGGTTGAAGGTCGACGGCGATGGCCAGCATTTCGAGGCATTCATCGTCAGCCCCGCATTCGAAGGCAGATCCAGGATCGAGCGCCATCGGCTGGTGTACCTGGCGCTGGGCGACCGCATGCGCGTTCGGGTGCACGCGCTGTCGATGAAGACGCTCACGCCGGAAGAACACCGGCGCGTCGGCGCTGCAGGCAACTGAGGGCGACCGAAGGTCCCGGGGTTTCCTCGAGATGGACAAGCTCCGGATCCGTGGCGGCCAGCGCCTGCAGGGCAGCGTGCAGGTGGCCGGCGCGAAAAATGCCGCGCTGAAGATGCTGGCCGCGGGGCTTCTGACGCGCGAGGAGCTCACGCTCGCCAACGTGCCGCACCTTGCCGACATCACGACCATGGCCCGGCTGCTGGCGGCCATGGGCGTGAAGGTGCAGCGCGACGGCGATACGGTCACGGTCGGCTCCGCGGGCCTGCAGTCGACCGAAGCCTCCTACGACCTGGTCAAGACGATGCGCGCCTCGATCGTCGTGCTTGGGCCCCTGCTGGCGCGTGCCGGCTCGGCGCGCGTCAGCCTGCCAGGCGGCTGCGCGATCGGAGCCCGCCCGGTCGACCAGCACCTGAAGGGCCTGCAGGCGCTCGGGGCCCAGATCCGGATCGAGCACGGCTACGTCGTGGCCGACCTGGGAGCCAACCGCCGCCTGCGCGGCGCGCGCATTGTCACCGACTTGGTGACGGTGACCGGCACCGAGAACCTGATGATGGCGGCCACGCTGGCCGATGGCGAAACGGTGATCGAGAACGCCGCGCGCGAGCCGGAAGTGGCCGACCTCGCGCAATGTCTGAACGCGATGGGCGCCCGCATCCGCGGCGCCGGTACCGATCGGATCGCGATCGAAGGCGTCGACCGGTTGCATGGCACGCATTACCGCGTGATGCCCGACCGGATCGAGTCCGGCAGCTTCCTGGTGGCGGCCGCGATCACCGGCGGGGATGTGACGCTGCAGGGCGCCGCACCGGCCACGCTGGACGCCGTGCTGGACAAGCTGCGCGAGGCGGGCGCCGTCATCGAGCAGGGCGAGGACTGGGTCCGGCTGCGGATGACCGGGCGCCCGCGCGCGGTCAATGTCAGGACCGCGCCGTACCCGGCCTTTCCGACCGACATGCAGGCCCAGTTCATGGCGCTCGGGTGCGTCGCCGAGGGCGTCGGCACGATCGTCGAGACGATCTTCGAGAACCGCTTCATGCACGTGCTGGAGTTGCAGCGCCTGGGCGCCGACATCCACATCGACGGCAACACCGCCGTGGTGCGGGGCGCTGCCCACCTGTCGGGCGCGCGCGTGATGGCCACCGACCTGCGCGCCTCGGCGAGCCTGGTGATCGCCGGCCTGGTTGCCGAGGGCGAAACCGTGGTCGACCGGATCTACCATCTGGATCGGGGGTATGAGAGGATGGAGCAGCGCCTGGCGCAGCTCGGAGCCAGAATCGAGCGCGTCAGCCATGCGTGACCGGATCTTCGCGCCCACCCTCTGATCGTGATCACACTCGCGCTCGCCAAAGGCCGCATTCTGGAGGAGGCCACGCCGCTGCTGCGCCGGGCGGGCATCGTGCCTGCGGAGGACCCCGAAACCACGCGCCGGCTGATCATCGCCACCTCGGTGGCGGATCTGCGGGTGGTGGTGGTGCGGGCCACCGATGTGCCCACCTATGTGCAGTACGGGGCGGCCGAGCTGGGCATGGCCGGCAAGGACGTGCTGCTCGAGCACGGGGGCGCGGGACTGTACCAGCCGGTCGAGCTCGGGATCGGCCGCTGCCGGCTGTGCGTGGCCGTGCCGGACGGGTTCGACTACGCCGGCGCGGTGCGCCGCGGCGCGCGGCTGCGGGTGGCGACCAAGTATGTGCAGACCGCGCGCGAGTTCTTCGCCGGCAAGGGCGTGCATGTGGACCTGATCAAGCTGTACGGGTCGATGGAGCTCGCCCCGCTTGCCGGCCTGGCCGACGCGATCGTCGATCTAGTGTCGACCGGCGGAACGCTGCGCGCCAACCGGCTGGTCGAAGTCGAGCAGATCGCCGAAGTGAGCTCGCGCCTGATCGTGAACCAGGCCGCCTACAAGCGGCAGCAGCAGCGCCTGTCGGAGCTGATCGCCGCCATCGGCGAGGCGGTGCAGACGTGAGAATGCGCACACTCGACACGGCCGAGCCGCAGTTCGAGGCGCGCTTTGCCGAGCTGACCGCGCCCGCGACCGCGTTCGACCGCGACATCGAACGGCAGGTCGAGGCGATCATCGAAGATGTGCGGCAACGGGGCGATGCGGCGCTGCTCGAATACACCAGCCGCTTCGATCGGGTCTCGGTGACATCGGTGGCCCAGCTGGAGATCGGCGCCTCCGAACGGCGGGCCGCATGGGACGCGCTGGCGCCCGAGGGGCGCGCGGCCCTGCAGGCGGCGGCCGACCGGATCCGTTCGTTTCACCAGCGCCAGCTTGGCGGCGAGTGGCGCTTCACCGAGCCGGACGGCACCGAGCTGGGCCAGCGGGTGGCCCCGCTGGAGCGCGTGGGCCTGTACGTGCCGGGCGGCAAAGCCGCCTATCCGTCCTCGGTGCTGATGAACGCGATTCCGGCCGGCGTGGCCGGCGTGGGCGAGATCGTGATGGTCGCTCCGACGCCCGATGGCGTGCGCAATGCCTGGGTGCTGGCCGCGGCGCACCTGGCGGGCATATCGCGGGTGTTCGCGCTGGGCGGCGCGCAGGCGGTGGCGGCGCTGGCCTACGGGACCGCCACGATTCCGCGGGTCGACAAGATCGTCGGGCCGGGCAACGCGTACGTGGCGGCCGCCAAGCGGCGCGTGTTCGGGGTGGTCGGGATCGACATGATTGCCGGGCCCAGCGAGATCCTGGTGATCTGCGACGGCACCACCGATCCGGACTGGATCGCGATGGATCTGTTCTCCCAGGCCGAGCACGACGAGCTGGCGCAAGCGATCCTGCTGACCCCGCAACCCGAGTTCATCGCGGCCGTACAGGCGTCGATCGCCCGCCTGCTGCCGCAGATGCCGCGCGCCCGCATCATCGAGGCCTCGCTCGCGGCGCGCGGCGCGTTGATCCGCGTGCGCGATCTGGAAGAGGCCTGCGCGCTGGCCGATCGCGTGGCCCCCGAGCACCTGGAGATCTCGACCGAGGATCCGCAGCGCTGGGCCGCTCGCATCCGCCACGCCGGCGCGATCTTCCTCGGCCGTTATTCGAGCGAGGCGCTGGGCGACTACTGCGCCGGTCCCAACCACGTGCTGCCCACCGGCGGCACCGCGCGCTTTTCCTCCCCGCTGGGCGTGACCGATTTTCAGAAAAGGACGAGCCTGATCTCGGTCTCGGCTGCCGGCGCTGCCTCGCTGGGCGCCGTCGCCGCCGCGCTGGCTCTGGCCGAAGAGCTGCCCGCGCACGCCCGCAGCGCCCAGCTGCGGTGGCAGAAGTGAGCCCGCCGCCGCCGCCGCGCGGGCCGCGGTTGGACGTGATCCGGGACGACGTACGCGCGATGCGGGCGTATGCGGTGCCCGACGCGACCGGGTTGATCAAGCTCGATGCGATGGAAAACCCGTTTGCGTTGCCGGCCGATCTGGCGCGCGAACTGGGCGAGCGGCTCTCGCAGGTCGCGCTGAACCGCTACCCGCCGGCCGACCCGACGCGCTTCAAGCAGCGCCTGGCCCGGGTGGCGGGGCTTCCGGCCGGAGCCGCGCTGATGCTCGGCAACGGCTCCGATGAGCTGATCCACCTGATGATCCAGGCGTGCGCGCGGCCCGACGTGCCGGGCGGCGCCGTCGTGCTGGGCCCGACCCCCGGCTTCGTGATGGTCGAAGTGTTCGCGCGCCTGGACGGCTGCCGCTTCGTGGGTGTTGCCTTGAGGCCGGATTTCGAGCTCGACGTCAAGGCAATGTGTCAGGCGATCGACGCGCATCGCCCGGCGCTGCTGTTCATTGCCTATCCGAACAACCCGACCGGGAACCTTTTCTCGCGCGCCGGCCTGGAGCAGGTGCTGGACCGGGCGCCCGGCCTGGTGGTCATCGACGAGGCTTACCTGCCGTTCGCCCAGGACACCTGGATGCCGCAACTGGCCGCGCGTCCCAATCTGGTGGTGCTGCGGACGCTGTCCAAGCTGGGGCTGGCCGGAGTGCGGCTGGGTTACGCCTGCGCCGATCCGGCCTGGATCGGCGAGTTCGACAAGGTGCGCCCGCCCTATAACGTCGGCGTGCTGCCGCTGACGGCGGCCGACTTCCTGCTGGACCACTTCGACGTTCTGCATCAGCAGGCCGCGCTGATCCGGTCCGAGCGGGCGCGGCTGCTGGACGCGTTGCGCGCGCAGCCGCAGGTCACGGCCTTCGACTCGGCCGCCAACTTCGTCCTGTTCCGCGTGGCGCAGCCCCAGGCGCTGTTCGCCGGCCTGCGGGGCCGCGGTATCCTTCTGAAGGACGTTTCCGGAGCGCATCCGCTGCTGGCCGGTTGCCTGCGCGTAACCGTGGGCACGCCGCAGGAAAACGATGCGTTCCTGCAGGCGTTGGGAGCCCTGCTTTGAGCTCGAAAAACCGCAAGATGACCTCTCGCAGCGCCCAGATCGTCCGCGAAACCAAGGAAACGAAGATCCGCGTCGAACTCGACCTGGATCGACCCGGCGCCGGGCGCATCAGCACCGGAATCGGGTTCTTCGACCACATGCTGGAGCAGATCGGGCGCCATGGCGCCCTGCGCCTGACGATCGAGGCTCAGGGCGATCTGCACATCGACGCCCACCACACGGTCGAGGACGTCGGTATCACGCTGGGACAGGCGGTGGCCGAGGCGGTCGGCGACAAGCGCGGAATCCAGCGCTTCGGACACGCCTATGTGCCGTTGGACGAGGCCTTAAGCCGCGTGGTGATCGATTTTTCGGGGCGCCCGAGCCTGCTCTGGCAGGTTGCGTTCAAGCGCGCGATGATCGGCGAGTTCGACGTCGACCTGGTGCACGAGTTCTTCCAGGGATTCGTCAACCACGCCCAGGTGACGCTGCACGTGGACAACCTGCGCGGCGACAATGCACACCATCAATGCGAGACCGTGTTCAAGGCATTCGCACGCGCGCTACGGATGTCGCTGCAGCTGGACCCGGCTTCAGCCGACGCGGTGCCCAGCACCAAGGGAAGCCTTTGAGGCGGCCCGGGATTCAGACCGCAGCGTCATCCGTTCGAAGGAACTCGAATTGACTATCGCCGTGGTCGACTACGGCATGGGCAACCTGCTTTCGGTGGCCAAGGCGATCGAGCGGGTCTCGCCCGGCGCGTCGGTCAAGATCACTTCCAGGCCGCACGAGGTCGACGCGGCCGCGCGTGTTGTGTTTCCCGGACAGGGCGCCATGCCCGATTGCATGCGCTACCTGCGCGAGTCCGGCCTGGAGGCGGCGGTGCGGCGCGCCGCGCGCGACAAGCCGCTGCTGGCGATCTGCATCGGTCTGCAGATGCTGTTTGACCGCTCCGAGGAGGGCGACACGCCCGGACTGGGGCTATTTGCCGGCCCGGTGGTGCGGTTTGCGCCCGGTCTGGCCGGGCAAAATGCCCCGCTGAAGATTCCCCACATGGGCTGGAACCGGGTGCGGCAAGCGCAGCGGCACCCGCTGTGGGACGGTGTGGCGGACCTGAGTTTTTTTTACTTCGTGCACAGTTATTACCCATGCCCGGCCGAGGCGGCGCTGACCGCCGGGCAGGCCGATTACGGTGGAGTCTTTACCTGCGCCGTGGCGCGAGATAATATTTTTGCCACCCAGTTTCATCCGGAGAAAAGCGCCGCCGCCGGGCTTGCGATTTTCGAGAACTTCGTTCAATGGAATCCTTGAAGCCAACGCGAGCGCAATTCCGGATACCATGATCCACCGTTCAAACCCAAGCCGTCCCCTTTCGACCGCCTGCTGAAGGCAACCCGCCCGAAACCTCCCGCGCGCCGTCTGGCCGTGCCCAACCGCTGACCGACGTTTCAATCGCCGCAGTGCCTGCTGCTTCGACATGCTGCTGATCCCTGCGATCGACATCAAGGATGGACGCTGTGTGCGCCTGCGCCAGGGCGACATGACCGACGCCACCGTGTTCTCCGACGATCCGGTTGCGGTCGCACGCCACTGGGTCGACCTGGGCGCGCGCCGGCTGCACGTGGTCGACTTAAATGGGGCGCGCTCCGGCAAGGCCGTCAACGAATCAGTGATCCGGCGCATCCTGGGTGAAGTCGGCGACGAGGTCCCGGTGCAGCTCGGCGGGGGCCTGCGCGACCTGGACACGATCGAGCGCTATATCGACGGGGGCGTGTCGTTCGTGGTAATCGGCACGGCCGCGGTAAAAAGCCCCGGATTCCTGCACGATGCCTGCAGCGCCTTCGGCGGGCACGTGATCGTCGCGCTGGACGCACGCGATGGCAAGGTGGCCACCGACGGCTGGAGCAAGCTCACCGGACACGACGTGGTCGACCTGGCGGTCAAGTTCGAGGACTACGGGGTCGAGGCGATCCTGTACACGGACATCGGCCGCGACGGCATGCTGACGGGCATCAACCTGGACGCCACCGTCGCCCTGGCCCGGGCCGTGAAGATCCCGGTGATCGCGAGCGGCGGGGCGGCGACGATGCAGGACATCGAGCGGCTGTGCTCGGTGCAGTCCGAAGGGATCGAGGCGGCGGTGCTCGGCCGCGCCCTGTACGAGGGCACGCTCGATTTCAAGGCCGCGCTGGAACGCGCCGATCGCGAGCCCGATTGAGTTAGGTGGAAATGACCCTAACGGCCCCTCACCCCCGCCCCTCTCCCCAAGGGGAGAGGGGAGAGCCGTTATCTGAGCTTGCTCTCACTTCGGGCCCCGGCAATGCTGGCTAAACGGATAATCCCTTGTTTGGACGTGACCGCCGGACGCGTCGTCAAGGGCGTCAATTTCGTCGATCTGCGCGATGCGGGCGATCCGGTGCAGATCGCGCAGCGCTACGACGCCGAAGGCGCCGACGAGCTCACCTTCCTGGACATCACCGCCAGCTCCGATCAGCGCGACATCCTGCCGCACGTGATCGAGGCGGTGGCTCGGCAGGTGTTCATTCCGCTGACGGTCGGAGGCGGGGTGCGCCAGGTCGATGACGTCCGACGGCTGCTGAACGCCGGGGCCGACAAGGTTTCGATCAACACGGCCGGCGTGCAGTCGCCCGACCTGATCGAGCAGGCGGCGGCGCGCTACGGGTCCCAGTGCATCGTGGTGGCGATCGACGCCCGCTTGCGGCAGCCGGGGCGGCCGGAAGGCGGCTGGCAGGTGTTCACGCACGGCGGCCGCACGCCCACCGGGCTGGACGCCGTGCAATGGGCGCGCCGGGTGGTCGAGCTGGGTGCCGGCGAGATCCTGCTGACCAGCATGGACCGCGACGGCACGCGCGAGGGGTTCGATCTTCAGTTGACGCGGGCCGTGTCGGACGCGGTGCCGGTGCCGGTGATCGCCTCGGGCGGGGTCGGCAATCTGCAACACCTGGCAGACGGCGTGCTGATCGGCCGGGCCGATGCGGTGCTGGCCGCGTCGATATTTCACTTCGGCGAGTTCACGCTGCGCCAGGCCAAGCAGTACCTGGATGCGCGCGGCATTCCGATGAGGCTGCAGTGATGAGCGCCGCGCAGCCCGCCGCCGGCGGCTGGGTCGAGCAGGTCCGGTTCGGGCCGGCCGGGCTGGTCCCGGTGGTGGCGCAGGACGCCGACAACGGGCGCGTGCTGATGGTGGCGTGGGCCGATCGGGACGCGCTGCTGGAAACCGAATCGAGCGGCTACGCGGTCTACTTTTCCCGCTCGCGCGCCCGGCTGTGGCGCAAGGGCGAGGAGTCGGGTCATCGGCAGAAGGTGCGCGAGATCCGCCTGGATTGCGACGCCGATGTGGTGTTGTACGTGGTGGAGCCGGAAGGGGGGATCGCCTGCCACACGGGGCGCGCCAGCTGTTTTTTCCGCCGGCTCGAAAAGGGCGCCTGGGCCACGGTGGATCCCGTGCTCGAGGCCCGAACGACGACGGAGCCGACATGAGCGGAACGACAGCGTTCGACGCGGCCACGCTCGCCCGCCTGGCCGACGTGATCGAGGCGCGCCGCGGCGCCGATCCGGAGCGATCCTATGTCGCGCGCCTGTTCGCGCACGGTCCGGATGCCATCCTGAAGAAGATCGGCGAAGAAGCCACCGAAACGGTGATGGCGGCCAAGGACGGGGTGGGCGAGCGGATCGTTTCGGAAGTCGCCGACCTGTGGTTTCACTGCCTGATCGTGCTGGCGCTGCACGGTCTGCGCCCGGAAGCGGTGCTGGCCGAGCTGGAAAAGCGCGCCGGCACTTCGGGGCTGGACGAAAAAGCCTCGCGCAAGGCCGCTCGAGCCGGCCCGGTGCAGGACATCTGAGGAGTGCCGATGGACCCGAACTGCATCTTCTGCCGGATCGCGGCCGGGCAGATTCCCAGCGCGAAAGTCTACGAGGACGACCAGCTGATCGTCTTCAAGGACATCCATCCCAAGGCCCCGATTCACCTGCTGCTGGTGCCGAAGGAGCACGTGGAGTCGCTGATGACCGCCACGCCGCAGCATGGGCCATTGGTGAGTAGAATGCTCTTTCTGGCGCCGCAGCTCGCCCGTGAGCAGGGGGCGGCCGACGGTTTCCGGGTCGTGATCAACAACGGGCCGGGCGGCGGACAGGAAGTCTTCCACCTGCACATGCACGTTCTGGCCGGCCCGCGACCCTGGAAACAGTTCTTTTGAAGGGTCGGTTGCCGGGCCGGCAGGAGTAGCGCGGATGGGCTCACTTTCGCTGACGCACTGGCTGATCGTACTGCTGGTCGTGGTCCTGGTGTTCGGTACCAGCAAGCTCAGGAACCTGGGCAAGGACCTGGGCGGCGCGATCAAAGGCTTCAAGGAAGGCATGCGCGAGGCGGGCTCGGAGGAAAAGCCGCCGCCGCAGCACGTCACCGATGCGAGCGCCGCCGGCACCATCGACGTCCAAGCCAAGGAAAAGAGCGGCCCGTAGCCCACCGCTCCGGCCGGCTGTCCCTGCTGTGCATGGTTGGGGCCCGGGCGGCGCGGATGAGTCCTGAGCCGCCTGGATCGATCATGCTCGACTTCAGCCTGGGCGAACTGATGATGATCGGCGCGGTGGCGCTGGTCGTGCTGGGTCCGGAGCGGCTGCCGCGCGTGGCCCGCGGCTTCGGCGAGATGCTGGGCAAGGCGCAGCGGTACGTGAGCCAGGTGCGCGCCGATTTCCAGCGCGAGATCGAGCTGGCCGACTTGAAGCGCCTGCAGGAAGAGGCGCGGCAGGCGAGCGCCGCGATCGACTCCTCGGTGCGCGATGTGGCCAGCTCCCTGGAGCAGGCCGGGCAGTCTGTCAGCGAGACGATGGCCGCGAGCGAGCCGACGGCGCCCAGCGCGACGGCGTGGTCGGCCAGCGGCTGGGGCAGTCATCGCTTTCGGACGCGCGCCCGCCCGACGCCGTCGCTGACCGACCTGACCGAGGCCATCGAGCAGATGCACGGCCGCACGCCGATGCCGCCCGTCCGCATCGGCAGGAACCGGTACGCGCCCCGCGCGCGCGTGAACCGACCGCGGATCTACCGGTAGCGGCCGGGGGCTGACATGGCGCCGCCCGAAGAACAGGGCTTCCTGTCGCACCTGATCGAGCTGCGTCAGCGACTGGTGCGTGCGGCGGCGGCCATTCTGATCGTGTTTGCGGCGCTGACGCCGTTCATGCGCGAGATCTTCGATCTGATGTCGCGGCCGATGATCGAGGCGCTGCCGCAGGGAACCAAGCTGCTGGCCACCGGCGTGATCGCCCCGTTCATGGTGCCGCTGAAGGTCACGCTGTTCTCGGCGCTGCTGATCGCGTTGCCGTACGTGCTGTACCAGGTCTGGGCGTTCGTTGCTCCCGGGTTGTACCAGCACGAAAAGCGGCTTGCCGTGCCGGTGATCGTGTCCAGCGTGCTGATGTTCTTCGGCGGCGTGGCCTACTGTTACTTCGTCGTGTTCCGCGTGATCTTCCCGTTCATGACGCGGTTTGCTCCGCAATCGGTCAGCGTTTCGCCCGACATCGACGCCTATTTCAATTTCGTGCTGCGCATGTTCGTCGCCTTCGGCGTCACGTTCGAAGTGCCCATCGCGGTGCTGCTGCTGGTGCGGATGGGGATGACCAGCGTCGCGCGCCTGCGCCAGGCCCGCCCGTACGCGATCGTCGGCGCCTTCGTGGTGGCGGCGATCCTGACGCCGCCCGACGTCACCTCGCAGCTGCTGCTGGCGCTGCCCTTGTGCCTGCTGTTCGAGCTGGGGCTGGTGCTGGCGGCGCTGTTCGGCACCCGCCGCGCGCAGGGCCGCGAGTCGGAGTCGGGGCCGGCGGCGAGCTGATGCTGATCACGAGGCCGTTCCTTGGCTACCGCTGAGGCTAGCGACAACCTGTCGCCGCTCGAGCGACGGCTACCGCGCCATCACGGAGCACCACGCGCCCACATGCGTGGCGGCGCGCCTTCTGCCGGCCGCCTGCATCGAACTGGCAACCTTGTTCAGCTATTGAACCGGCCCGCCCGGCCGGCTAGTGCGGCGGCGGCGGCCGCTCCCCGACCGTGATCGACAGGTCGACTTCGTGCGCTTCGCGCAGCACGCGCACCGCCGCACTCGTGCCGGGTTCGAGCTGCGCGATCTGATTGAGCATCGAGCGGCTGTCGGTCACCGCGCTGCCGTTGATCGACAAAAGAATGTCCCCGGGCTCCATGCCGGCCCGGCCGGCTGGCGCGTTGCGCAGCACGCCGTTGACCACCACGCCGTCGGAGCGCTTCAGGCGCATCGCGTCGACCAGCTCCGGCGTGATGTCGTACGGCTCGATGCCGAAAAATCCGTGGTGCACGCGGCCCGTATGGACGATCTGGTCCATCACATGGGTCACGATGCTGGTGGGAATGGCGAAGCCGATGCCGACCGAGCCTCCGGAGCGGGAAAAAATGGCGGTATTAATCCCGATCAGCAGGCCGTTGCTGTCGATCAGCGCGCCGCCCGAATTGCCCTGGTTAATGGCGGCATCGGTCTGGATGAAGTTTTCCAGGGTGTTGATCCCCAAATTGGTGCGCCCCAGGGCGGACACGATGCCCATCGTGACGGTCTGCCCGACATCAAATGGGTTGCCAATGGCCAGCACGACGTCGCCCACGCGCAGTGTCTCGGAGCGCCCGAACGTGATCGCGGGCAAATTCTGCAGCTCGACCTTCAAAACGGCCAGATCGGTGTCGGGGTCGGCGCCGACCAGGTGGGCCGGCACGCGCCGGCCGTCCGTCAGCGCCACGGCGATTTCGTCGCCGGCCTGCACCACGTGGTTGTTGGTCAGGATGTAACCGTCGGGCGAGGCGATCACGCCCGAGCCCAGGCTGATCACGCGCTGCGGCTCCCCGCTCGGGTCCGCGAAGAACTGCCGCAACAGCGGATCGTCGCTGGGCCCGCTGCGCTTGACCTGCTTGGACGTGTAAACGCTGACCACCGCGGGCATCGCCAGACGCGCCGCATCCGAGTACGAGCCGATGGCGCTCACGCGTGGGGCCACGTCGCTGATCGGCACCTGCCGCACGCCGGTCGCCGCCGAAGTAGCCGCCGTCGCCACCGCCGCCGCGTGGGCGGCCGCCGGGGCGGGCTGATCGGCCGCCACCGAATAGCGGCCCAGCCATTGCGGCCTGAGCGTGGAAACCACGAACAGCAGGCCCAGGCCCACGGTGGTGGCCTGGGCGAACAGGAGCCAGAGTCGACGCAACTGCATGACCGCCTTCAGGTTGATCGGTGCAACCGCTCTTTTCCTGCGCCGGGTGGCGCAGGCCGCATCCAGATAGCGGGGATCGCTTCTCGCGCGCGGCCTTGAAACAGACAGGGGAGGGCCGCAAATTATACCCAGTGGCGCAAGACCGAAAAAAGTCGCTCGGGCGCTCTTCCAGTGGGCATGCCCCTTGCGGTAAAATACAAGGCTACCCCTCCTGCCTCGATCGCTCTGGCGCCAGCGCGTTTGCGCGCCCGCCCTGGCGGCATGCTCCATGCGTGCGAGCGGAACCCCCTTAGACAGGACATATCGATGATGGTGCTTTACTCGGGAACGACCTGCCCGTTTTCGCAGCGCTGCCGGCTGGTGCTGTTCGAAAAGGGCATGGATTTCGAAATCAAGGACGTTGATCTCTTCAAGAAGCCGGAAGACATCAATGTAATGAATCCGTACGGCCAGGTGCCGATCCTGGTGGAGCGCGACCTGACGCTGTACGAGTCCAACATCATCAACGAGTACATCGACGAGCGCTTTCCGCACCCTCAGCTGATGCCGGCCGACCCGGTGATGCGGGCCCGGGCTCGCCTGTTCCTGTTCAATTTCGAACGGGAGCTGTTCGTGCACGTGCAGACGATCGAGAACACCAACAACCAGAAGGCGATCGAGAAAGGCAAGCTTCTGATCCGCGACCGCCTGACCCAGCTGGCGCCGATCCTGCTGAAGAGCAAGTACATGCTGGGCGACGAGTTCTCGATGCTCGACGTGGCCATCGCTCCGCTGCTGTGGCGGCTGGACCATTACGGGATCGACCTGCCCAAGAGCGCGGCGCCCCTGATGAAGTACGCCGAGCGCATTTTCAGCCGACCGGCCTACATCGAGGCGCTCACGCCGAGCGAAAAAGTGATGCGCCGCTGAACGTGCGACAATGCTCGTGAGTTCTGGACGGGATCGAGATGCCCGACCTTTCGACCAAGCCGTACCTGATCCGAGCCATCTACGAGTGGTGCAACGATAGCGGCCTGACGCCGTACATCGCGGTGGCGGCCGGCGAGGGTGTGCGGGTGCCCCCCGAGCACGTCCGCAACGGCGAGATCGTGTTGAACGTGTCGGCGCTGGCCACCAACCGGCTGACGATGGGCAACCAGGCGATCGAGTTCCAGGCTCGCTTCGGCGGCGTGGCGCGCGACGTGTACGTTCCAATCGAGCGGGTGATCGCCATTTACGCCCGCGAAAACGGCCAGGGCATGGCGTTCGAACCGGCTCGACCGGTCCCGATCACCGCGCCCGATGCCGTTCTGCCGGAGCCCCGCGCCGGCGCGCTCGAGCTGGCCTCCAGCGCTCCCGGGCGGCCGGCCGAGATCGGCGGCGGCCCGCCCACGCGCCCGCCGCGCGGGCCGGCCCCGGGCGAGCGACCGCGCTTAAAGCGCGTCAAGTAGCGCGTCAAGTAATTCGCCCGAAAGCCGTCCGAGCGCTGCTGCACTGCGCCAGCGCTTCTTACGCGCGGCGACCTATACTGCCTCCCAGCGGTTCGTCAAGAAACCTGGAGACAGAAGGAGAACGCCATGAGTGGTGCGAGCGATCCCATGACGATCCAAGGCAAGCTGCTGTGGGCGGCCGTGGCCATGTTGGGCGCCGTTTCGTTCGGGGTGGTCGCGCTCACGCGAGGCGAACCGGTCAACGCGGCCTGGCTGGTGGTGGCCGCAGTGTGCATTTATCTGGTCGCCTATCGCTTTTATGCGCGCTTCATCGCCTACAAGGCGCTGGGCGTGGACGCGACCCGGCAGACCCCCGCCTTCCGCCGCAACGACGGCCTGGACTACGTTCCCACCAACCGTTACGTGCTGTTCGGTCACCACTTCGCGGCGATCGCGGGTGCCGGGCCGCTGGTCGGACCGGTGCTGGCCGCCCAGATGGGCTACCTGCCCGGAACGCTGTGGATACTGGCCGGTGTCGTGCTGGCCGGCGCGGTCCAGGACATGATCGTTCTGTTTCTTTCCGCTCGGCGCGACGGCCGCTCCCTGGGCGACATGATCCGCGCCGAGATGGGCCCGGTGCCGGGAACCATCGCCGGCATCGGTGTTCTGCTGATCTGCATCATCATCCTGGCCGTTCTCGCCCTGGTGGTCGTGAACGCGTTGAAGGGCAGCCCGTGGGGCACCTTCACCGTCTTCTGCACGTTGCCGATTGCGGTGGTGATGGGCGTCTACGGCCGCTTCATCCGGCCCGGCCGGGTCGGCGAGATGTCCGCCATCGGCGCCATCCTGCTGGTGGGCGCGCTGCTGTACGGTCGCACCGTCAGTGAGACGCCGGAGCTGGCTGCCCATTTCACCTTCAGCGGCCCGGCGCTGGCGGTGATCCTGATCGCCTATGGCTACGTCGCTTCGGTGCTGCCGGTGTGGCTGGTGCTGGCGCCGCGCGACTACCTGTCGACCTTCATGAAGATCGGCACCGTGGCGCTGCTGGCGGTCGGCATCATCCTGGTGCACCCGGATCTGCAGATGCCGGCCGTCACCAAGTTCGTCGACGGCACCGGGCCGGTGTGGGGGGGGAGCCTGTTTCCGTTCCTGTTCATCACGATCGCGTGCGGCGCCGTATCGGGGTGGCACTCGCTGATTTCTTCGGGAACGACGCCGAAGATGATCGAGAACGAGAGCCAGATTCCCTTCATCGGCTACGGCGGCATGCTGATGGAATCGTTCGTCGCGATCATGGCGATGATCGCGGCCTCGGTGATCCATCCCGGCGTTTATTTCGCGATGAACAGCTCGGGCGGGCTGATCGGCACCACGGTCGATCAGGCGGCGCAGACCATCTCGTCGTGGGGCTTCGTGGTGACGCCGGACGCGCTGACGCAGATGGCGCAGGACGTGGGAGAAAAAACCATCCTGTCGCGCACGGGCGGGGCGCCCACGCTGGCGGTCGGCATGGCAGCGATCCTGGCGCAGTTCCTGGGCGGCAAGGCGATGATGGCGATCTGGTACCACTTCGCGATCCTGTTCGAGGCGCTGTTCATCCTCACCACGGTGGACGCCGGTACGCGGGTGTGCCGCTTCATGATCCAGGATCTGGTCGGCAACGCGATCCCTTCGTTCCGCGAAACGAAGTCCTGGGCCAACAACCTGATCGGCTCGGCCATTGCGTGTGCGCTGTGGGGCTACTTCCTGTACACGGGCGTGATCGATCCGTTCGGCGGCATCTGGACCTTGTGGCCGCTGTTCGGTACGGCCAACCAGATGCTGGCGGCGATCGCGCTCATGCTGTGCACCGTGGTGCTGTTCAAGATGAAGCGCCAGCAGTTCGCCTGGGTGACGATCGTGCCGACCACGTGGCTGGTGATCTGCACCGTGACGGCTGGGTTGGAGAAGGCTTTCAGTTCGAACCCGGGCGTGGGATTTTTCGCGCACGCTGCGAAGTTCGGCAATGCCGCCGCCGACGGCAAGGTGCTGGCTCCGGCCAAGACGCTGGGCGACATGAGCCGGGTGGTCTTCAACGACTACGTGTGTGCGACGCTGGCGATCGTGTTCGTCGCGGTGGTGCTGTCGACCCTGGCGTACGCCGTGATCACCATCCGCAACGCGCGCCGCACCCCGACCAGCACCGCCCGCGAGGTCGGCGCCGCCGTTCTGGCAGGAGGCACGCGATGAGCCGGTTACGAATTGCCTACGGGTGGCTGCAGCGCACCGCCCGCCTGATGATCGGCATTCCCGACTACGAAAACTACGTGCAGCACCGCAGGACGTATCACCCGGACGAGCCGATCATGACGTACGAGGAGTTCTTCTTCGAGCGCCAGTCGGTGCGCTACACGGTGAGCAAGGACCGGATGAAGGGCTGCTGCTGAGGGTACCGCGCGCCGGTTTGGGCTGGTTTCAGGCGGGGCCGATCGACGGCCCCGCGCGCTTTGCGCGACGGTCCGCTCCCGGTATAAATACGGCTCTCTTCGACGCCGGCTTAGCTCAGTTGGTAGAGCAACCGCCTTGTAAGCGGTAGGTCGCCCGTTCGAGTCGGGCAGTCGGCACCAATCGCTCCGGCCTCCCGTGGCAGCCTGCTGACACGAGCGACCCGCATCGCAGCTCCAACCAGGACCTCTCACGATGAGTCTCTTAAAAAGCGTCATCATCGCAATCGTCGCGATTCAGCCGGCCTTGGCCGAGGATGCAAAACCCAGCACGGCTTCGGTGCGCGAGCTGCTTGATGCGACCCAGTTGCGCAGTCTTCTTGAGGATCAACTCGTGCGAATGAACGCGGAGGGCCGCGCATCGGCGGAACAGAATCTGGCACAGCTCACGCACAACGAAAGACAGAAGAAGATTGCGAGCGAAATGGTTGAAAAGCTCGTCGCCATTTCAACCAGCGAGGTGAATTGGGACAAACTCGAACCGATGTGGATTGAGGTATACCAGAAGTCGCTGACGGCACAGGAGGTGAAGGACTTGATTGCCTTCTACAAGTCCGATCTCGGCAGAAAAATCGTCAAGATAGAGTCCTCAGCGCCGAGTGAAAACCTCAAAATGGTGCAAACGCTTCTGGCAAGGGCTGAACCAAAAATCCGGCAGTGGAGAGGAGAATTGGACGCACGGCTGAATGCCGCAAAATAGTCGCGGCATTTTTTCTGCAACAACGGGTGCGGAGCGCGGACGAGCCAAACCAGCAGCAGACTCGCTTACGGACTCAGACCAGCACGGTCGTCGCCATGCCGCCCATGCCGAGTACCAGGGATCTGGCCTTGCCATCCGTGTTCGGAGCGTAGGCCGGACGCACCGCGCTGCCCTGTCCGAACCGGATCCCCACCTGCCGGGCGAGCGCGACCTGGTGCGGGTC
>DASZFP010000155.1:0-27473 GCA_035939615.1 Burkholderiaceae bacterium
CGCTCCAGCCCAGCGCCTGCGCCCGGGAGCCGTAGTGCGGCTCGATCAGCAGCGGGAAGGCCACCAGAGCCGCCAGCGAACCGGCGTTGGACAAGGCAAACAGGCGGTACACCGAGGCGGTGGGCGAGCGCCGTGCCAGCCAGGATTGCAGCAGCGGTCCGGTCGAGGCCAGCAGGAAATACGGCGGCCCGATCGTGGCGGCCAGCAGCACGAGGATCGCGACTGCCGCGTCCTGGCCGCCGGCCGGCCGGAATCGGTCGGCGGCCACGATCGGCAGGCATAGCAGGCTGGCGGCCAGCAGCGCGGTGTGAAAAGCCCACTGCTGTCGCGGCGAGGTACGCCCCGCCAGCCAATGGGCGTAACCGTAACCGGCCAGCAGCAGCGTCTGGAAAAACACCATGCAGGTCGTCCACACCCCGGCGCCACCGCCAAACCAGGGCAGGATCTGCTTGGCGATGATCGGCTGGACCAGAAACAGCAGGACGGCGGACAGCGCGATCGAAGCGGCGTACAGCGCCATGGACAGCTAACGGCGCCCGCTGTTTCGATCCGACATCGAGCGCCATTGCACGACAGGCCGATCCTTGGAGCCGGGGGTTATCCGAGGGGAATGCAGGGAGCGGGCGCGATTCTCGCACGGCTTCGATCCGCGCAAGTGGCCGGCCGATCGGGCCCTTAATCCACGTTCGCCCGTCCGCGCTCGAATCTACCGTTCCGGCGATGGGGTAAAAAAGGTTGGCGTTCCGCAAGGGCGCCGTTCAACGGTGCGATTGTTCGAGTTCACAGACCAGAGCCGCATGCGGGACACCGATCCCGATCCGGCCGCGCTGGCCGAGGCTTACACGGGCTGGCGGGTGCTGGTCGGCCGCGACTGGCGTCCGATCGGCGTGCGGCTGACGCTGGGCCGCACCGCCGTCGAGTCGGCCACCCCCGCGTTGAGCGCGCTGCTCGACAGCGTGCTGGCGGGCCTGACCTGCGCGTCCGACGGTCGACCCGTGTTTCCCAACGGGCTGATCGTGCTGTCACCGCGCGGCTTCCAGGCCGATGCCGAGATGTCTTCCTTTCGCGCTGCCCGCAACGTGCTGCTCGAGTTCGGCCAGAGCGACCTGGACGACGAACGCGCGCTGCGCGGGATGTTCGAGATTCAGAAGCAGGGCGTGCGCATCGCGCTGCGCCTGGACAATCCGGTGGCCGCCTCGGCGGAACGGCTGTCCTATTTCCAGTATGTGGTGGCCCGGTCGCGCCAGGCGCTGCCGCCCGGGCTGGATCCGCGCAGCGTTCCGGTCGTGACGCTGGACGATTCGACGCCTACGGACCTGCAGGCCGATTTTGCCGCCGGCGTCCACGCAACGGCCGGCTGGCCGCTGGTGGCGATCGAGCGGCGCGAGCCGCTGGGGTTGTCGCCGGCGCAGACCGCGGTGTTCGAGCTGATTCGCCTGGTGCAGGCCGACGCCGACGTGCGCGATCTGGAGCGAGTGTTCAAGGCCGAGCCGCTGCTCGCCTACCTGTTGTTGACGCTCGCCAACAGCGCAGCCTTCCGGCGTTCAACGCCCGTCTCGTCGCTGGGACACGCGATCGCGCTGCTCGGTTACCAGCGCTTGACCAAGTGGCTGGTGCTGCTGCTGGCAATTGCCGGCAAGGAGCCGGGCACGGCCCCGCTGATGTTCGTTGCGGTGGCGCGCGGACATCTGCTGGAGAACCTGCTGGCGGCGGGCAAGCGACCCGCGGCACAGCGGGACGACGCATTCATCGTGGGAGCCTTCTCGCTGCTGGACGCGATCACCGGCCAGACCCTGGGCGACCTGCTGCAGGACATCCATCTTCCCGGCGCGGTCAGCGACGCGCTGCTCGCAGGCACGGGTCCCTATGCGCCACTGCTCGACATCGCACGCGGCTTCGAGGCGGCCGATCCGCAGGCGCTGGTGCGCGCCAAAGTCGACCTGAACGTCGATGCGTCCGACGCCAATCGCGCCTTGCTGCTCGCGCTGGCGGCAGCCGATTCGTTGCAGTCGCTGATTCAATAGCGCGGGGCGGATCGGCCAGCGGGCGCTGCCCGGTCTTGGCATAATCGGATCACCTCGCCAACTGTGTTCTCCCCCCTGCCGTGGACAAGGTCAACAAGGCCAAAGACATTGACGCGCCGCTCTGGCGCCAGAGCGACGGCTCTCCGGTGTCCTGCCTCGAAAAGCTGAAAGTGCTGAACGAGAATTACGCGGAGCTGCAGCAGATCGCGCAGGATGCACTCGAAGATGCGCTGATCATGGGGTGCAGCGAGCAGCAGGTGCGCGAAGCACTGCACCGGCTGGTCGACGACCTGTCGAATCCGTACCCGCAGCGCTAGTTCAAACGTCGTCCCGGGGGGCCTTGCGGGGCGGACCGGTGCGCCGGCGCGGCGGCGCATCGGGGCCGGCCGGCTGGGCCTCGAACTTGCGCGTCGGTCGACGCAACGGAAACTGAGAAGGCGCCAGCAGGTAACGCTCCGCGTGCGCCGCCCACAGCTGCTCGACCGAGTTGAAGCGCCCCGGAAGTGCAACGAACAGCTCCATGCCGTACTGCTGGCACACCCGCGCCACGTTGCGCAACAGCCCCCGGCCGCGTTCGACCGACGTGACCGTGTCGATCGACACGCCGACCTGGTGCGCCAGCGTCGCCATGCTCAGACCGCGCGCGCGCCGGCACTCCTGCAGCGACGACTGCCGGGACGGGGCCAGCCGCGGCCCCGCATCATCCTTGGCGGCGCCGATCACTACACGCGCCAAGGTGGCATCGTCCGATGTGACGTCTGCGCCCCGCTCGGCCGCGACCAGGCTGACTCCCAGGCTCCTGAGCAGCCGCAGCCACGTATCCAGCCGTACGGCCAGAGGCTGCTCGAAGGCGTGCTTGACGTTGTTGAATTCGACTCCGCTGTCCAGGCTCAGCCGGTACGCGCAAGGCGGCTGCAGCAGCGGCATGCGTCGCGCAAATTCCTCCAGCGTCATCACGAACGGGGGCGTTTCTATCAAGACGGCCACGGGTCCGCTGTCCGTTGGTGACGGACCGGCCGTGACGACGTTCGAATCCTGCATTGTCTGAGACATCGCTCTTCTGCGACTCGCGCGTCCTGCGGACCGTCTGGTCCGGACTCGCACCGCGCTCCCTCGTTGCGCACGCGCTAGCCGGTTCGGATGATTGCGGATCGACTATGAGCGTCCCCCATTCTCACGCTTCGCGTGATAACAAGCAATCCCTGGTTGGTAAAAGTACTAACGAAAAATCAAGAAGCACGCCGACCGGCCCTTTTTTTTGAAATCGGGGTCTTGTTCGTGTCGGGTTTCTTCGCACTTTTACGACTCGCACTTTTTCGTGCGGCCGGCGCTGCTTTCGTGGCGGCCCTACCTCCGCTATGGTCTGGCCCCGATACCACGACCGAACGCGGGGCAGCGGCCCTCCGGCGTGCCGGTGCAGCCTTGACGGCGGCCTTAAGGGGGGGCGGGGTGGGCTCCGGCGCGCCCTCCTGCGCGGCTATCGCGGCTACGGAGGGTTTGCTCGCCTTCGCGCCTTTTGCGGCCTTGGCGAGTTTGCCCTCCTTCGCCGCTTTCGCGGCCACGGAGGGCCTGCCCTTCGTAGCGGCGCCTGCCGCGGAGGAGGCCGCTTCGGCGCCGTCCTTGGTGCGACGCGCGGGCCGGGGCTCGAATTCGAACCCGATCGTGCCGTCGGGCTTGCGAACCAAGCGCGCGGCGAACTTGCGCCGCGTGCGGTTCGAGACGAACTCGCGCAACAGGTCGGTGCGACCTTCGGCCAGCAGCTTGCGCATCTGCTCCGGCGCCACGGTCTGCTGCAGGATCACCCGTCCCGAGCGGAAATCGCAGCTCTTCGATGGGCCGACCGCGCGCTCGCACACGTACGCCATCGGCAGCTCGAACACCCGCGCGCCGCACTTCGGACATGCGCCCAGCGGCGTCTGGTCGCTGAAGTCGGGCTGCGCCGCATCATCGTCCGAGCCGCTGGCGTTGCCGAAATCGAATTCGAGCTTGAATTCCGGCGAAATCTTAAGCACCGCTGCGAAAGGCCGGCCCATTTTGCTGCGGAACCCGGTCAGCGGCCCGATCTGCCGATCGCGCAGCAGCTGCTCGACTTCCTCGTATTCGAAGGTCCGGCTGGCCGGGTGCTTGGGCAGCGAAAATTCGCACTTGAGGCAGGCGAAGCGGCGGTAGTTCTCCTGCACCGTGCCGCCGCACTTCGGGCACGGCGTCTTCAGCGTCGCATAGTCGCCCGGCACCGTGTCGGATTCGTAGCTCTTGGCTCGCTCGACGATCCTGCGTGCGATCTGCGCGATCTCGCGCATGAAGGCGGTCCGCTTGAGCGCGCCGCGCTCCATCTGGGCCAGCTTGTGTTCCCACTCGCCGGTCAACTCCGGCGCGGTGAGCTCGGCCACGCCCAGCCCGCGCAGCAGCGTGAGCAGCTGGAACGCCTTGGCGGTCGGATGCAGGTCGCGACCGTCGCGCACCAGGTAGCGCTCGGTGATCAGCCCTTCGATGATGGCCGCGCGCGTGGCCGGCGTTCCCAGACCCTTGCCGGCCATGGCGGCGCGCAGCTCGTCGTCGTCGAGCAGCTTGCCCGCTCCTTCCATCGCCGACAGCAGCGTCGCCTCCGTGTAGCGGGCGGGCGGCCGCGTCTGCAGCGCGGTCGCCTCGATCGAGTCGGTCCTGACCGTCTCGCCCGGCTTGACCGGCACCAGCGACGTCTGACCCTCCTGGGCCTCGCGACCGTAAACGGCGAGCCAGCCCGGCTCGACCAGGATCCGTCCGTCCGTCTTGAACTGATGCTGCTTCACCTCGGTGATGCGGGTGGTCACCAGGTACTCGGCCGCCGGAAAGAACACCGCCAGGAAGCGGCGCACCACGAGGTCGTACAGTTTCTGTTCGATCTCCGACAAATGGCCGGGCGTCTGCAGCGTCGGGACGATCGCAAAGTGGTCGGAGATTTTCGAGTTGTCGAAGATGCGCCGATTCGGCTTGACCCAGCCCTGGTCGAGCACGCGCCGCGCATGCGGGGCCAGCGGCTGCAGCGCGGGCGATTCGTGGGTCGCCACCTTGCCGCGCCCCTTGCCGGCGAGCATCTGCATGGTCTTGACCACCACGCTCACATAGTCCTCGGGCAGCGCGCGCGAATCGGTGCGCGGATAGGTCAGCACCTTGTGCCGTTCGTACAGCGCTTGCGCCAGCGACAGGGTCGTCTTGGCCGAAAAGCCGAATCGCGAGTTCGCTTCGCGCTGCAGCGAGGTCAGATCGAACAGCAGGGGCGAGAGCTGCGTGCTCGGCTTGGACTCCTCGCTGACGGTGCCCGGCTGGCCCGCGCACGCCGCCACGATGGCGTGCGCCCGCTGCGCGTCCCACAGCCGCTCGGCGCGCGCCTCGGGATCCTCGTCGCTGCGCTTGAAGTCCGGGTCGAACCAGCGGCCCTCGTAGGCTCCGGCTTCGCACACGAAACTGGCCCGCACCTCCCAGTAGTCGCGCGCGAGGAACTTGCGGATCTGCTCCTCGCGCTCGACCACGATGGTCAGCGTCGGGGTCTGCACCCGCCCCACGGTCGTCAGGAAAAAGCCACCGTCGCGGCTGTTGAATGCGGTCATCGCGCGCGTGCCGTTGATGCCGACCAGCCAGTCGGCTTCCGAGCGGCAGCGCGCCGCGTCGGCCAGCGGCTGCATGTCGCCGTCGGTGCGCAGCGATTCGAACGCCTCGCGTATCGACGCCGGCGTCATCGACTGCAGCCACAGGCGCGAGATCGGCTGGCGCGCGTCGGTGTGCTGGACGATGTAGCGGAAAATCAGCTCGCCCTCGCGCCCGGCGTCGCAGGCGTTGATCAGCTGGCCCACGTCCTTGCGCTTGATCAGCTTCTCGAGCACTTTCAGGCGGGCGTGCGATCTCTCGATCGGCCGCAAGTCGAAGTGCGGTGGAATCACTGGAAGGTGCGCGAAGCTCCATTTGCCGCGCTTGACTTCGTACTCTTCCGGCTCGTGCAGCTCGAGCAGGTGGCCGACGGCGGACGACAGCACGTACTCGTCGTTCTCGAAATAATCATGAACCTTGTCGAAACCGCCCAGCGCGCGCGCGATGTCGGCGGCGACCGATGGTTTCTCGGCGAGAATCAGGGTTTTCTTGGACATTGCACCAGTAAGGTCAAACCGGCGCCGAAGCCGGCGCCCCTTTTTCAGAATAACAACGAATTGAGGCGGTCGCACCTGGCCGCGGCGGCTCGCGGCCTGAACCTGTCCCGCTCAACCGGGTCGCGGCCCGGACGCTTCAGTGCAATGCCGGCCTCGGATCGTCGTCCAGCAGATCCCGCAGCAGCATCAGGTCGACGTCGACCGCCTGGCTCCATAGCACCATCAGCACGATGATCTTCAGGCGCTCGAGCGCGATCGGTGTCTCGGCCAGAGCGGCCGCGCGCTCGATCACGATTTCGCGCTGCACCGGGCTCACCTGTCCGTCGCGGTCGAGCGAGGCGATGAACCCGATCGCCGGCGCGCCGAGCGAAGCGTACTCCTGGCTCGTGTAGACGCGGAACGTCCTTGGGTCGGCTGGACTGGGCGCGCACGACGACAACGTCACGCTGGCCAGTCCGTGCAGCCACACCATCGCATCGGCGATCTCTTCCTCGTCGAAGCCGGCGTCGGCGAGCCGTCGGGTCAGTGCCTCCACGTCCGGACAGGCGGACAGCGCACTGTAGTTCTCGTACAGGAAGACCAGCACGTCGAACATGGGCGCCCGCACTGTAACGCAGCCACCGGTGCCGGCGCAATAGGACCATTCTAATGACGCCTCAACCGCTGGTAGCAGTTGCCCGGCAGGCGCTCAATATCTTGTGCCAGCTCGAGCTCCAGCAGCCGCGCCGACAGCAGGCCCGGCGCAAGGCCCGTGCGCCGGGCGAGCGTATCCAGATCGACCGGGTCATAGCCGATCGCCTGCAACAGCGCCCGGTCGGCTCCGCCCTCGGGGTGCGGCGCAGCCTCGACCGTCGGGCCCTGCGCGACTTCGAAGCGCAGCTCCTCCAGCACGTCGCGCGCCGATTCGATCAGGCGCGCGCCTTCGCGGATCAGACGGTGGCACCCACGCGCGAGCGGCGAATGAATCGACCCGGGAATCGCCATCACGTCGCGTCCGAGCTCCGCGGCCAGGCGCGCCGTGATCAGCGAGCCCGAATGCAGCGCCGCTTCGACCACCAGCACACCGCGCGCGAGCGCAGCGATCAGGCGGTTGCGGCGAGGGAAGTTGTGCTCCAGGGCCGGCGTCGCCAGCGGGTACTCGGACAGCAGCAGTCCCTGCTGCGCGATGCCGTCGGCCAGCTCGCGGTTGCAGGACGGGTACACCCGATCGGCCCCGGTGCCGAGCACCGCGATCGTGGCCGCCTCGTGGTCGAGCGCGCCGCGATGCGCGGCCGCGTCGATGCCGCGCGCCAGCCCGCTGACGATCGTCAGCCCGCAGCCGGCCAGGTGCGCCGCGAAGGCCTCGGCATTGGCCTGGCCCTGGCGGGTGGCGCTGCGGCTTCCGACCATCGCCAGCGCCGGGCGGCCCAGCAGCTCGCGGCGGCCCCGCAAGTACAGCAGCGGCGGCGCATCGGCCAGTTGCAGCAGGGCGGCCGGGTAGTCCGGGTCGGCCAGCGTGATCAGCGAGCGGTCGGCGCCAGTCGCAAGCCACGCCAGCGCCCCCTCGATCGCCCGGGCGGGTTGCGGCGCCAGCAGTCTGTCAGCGACCGCCGCACCGGCGGCGCCCGCCAGGGCGGCGCGCCCTGCCTCGAAGATCGCCCCGGGCAGGCCGAAGGTCGACAACAGGCCACGCACGGCGCACGCTCCGACACCCTCGGTCAGGGTCAGCCGCAGCCAGGCGCGCTGTTCGGCCTCGTCCAACCGCCAGTCGCAGCAGGATGTCGCCTCAGTGTGCCGCCGCCAGCGCGCCGTCGGGCGAGCCGCTGTCGCGGGACGCGGCACTGTCGACCGGCGCGTCGGGCGCGCCGAAGCGGTCGCCGACCTTGATCGGACCGGTGGCCGTCAGCACCAGCGCGTAGGCGATGTTGTCGAACACGCGAAACACGAACATCTCGCCGATGCGCTCGTCCGGCAGCTTGATGAACTCGCTGCTGGAGGCGGTACGGTCCCGCACCGTCTGGCCGCTGCGGTTCACCGCCAGCACGGTTCCGATGTTCAGACCGTCGCGCTCGCCCCGGTTCAGCGTCACGATGCTTTGTGCGCCGACGTCGTCGATCGAGCCGTACACCGATATCAGACGGCCTTCGACCGCACGCTGCGGCCGGTGCGGCGCATAGGTGATCAGCGGCTCATGCTGGATCGGCACCAGCCGGTCCTCGACGCCGATTTCGCGCTTGCTGTCGATGATCGTCAGCGTCGTGATCTCGCCGCGCTTGACCACCCGCGCGCTGCCCAGGAACAGCGCCTCGTAGGCGATCGGTTTGGCGCCCGGGTTGTCCGGGTCGAACAGCGGCCGGCTCGGACGGAACACGTGAAAGTCGGTCTGCGACCGGTCCCCGATGCCGCGCGCATAGGCCATGTCGTGGCGGCCCAGGTACACGCGATCCTCGGGGGTGGCGACGATGCGGGGGTACTTCGCCAGCTCCTCCGCGGCAATGATCATCGGCTGCGACAGGAACGGTTCGATCAGCCGGTTCGGGATGCTGGGGATCGGTTCCGAGCTGATGTCTCCCAGATCGCGCACGCGCGGCTCCAGTCTGACCACCGGAATGGGCGCAGCAGCGGGCGCCGCCGGCGCAGCCGGGGCGGCCGCCGGAGCCGGCGCAGACGGCGGGACCGTATCGCCGGCGCCGACCAGTTTGAGCTGGGCCCGGCCCTCGCTTTTCACCAGCACCAGCATCTGCCCCGGATAGATCAGGTGCGGATTGGCGATCGCCGTCTTGTTCATGCCCCAAAGTTCCGGCCAGCGCCACGGCGACTTCAGGAACAGCACGGAAATCGCCCACAGCGTGTCGCCTTTCTTGATCGTGTAGCGCTCGGGCGCGTTCGGGGCGAGCTCCGACAGCGGCACGCCGGCCTGTGCGATCTTGTCGGCCGTGGTGCGCTGCTCATCGGTGACCGGGAAGGGGGAGCGTTGCTGGCTCCAGGCCGGGCCCGCCAGCGAAACGGCCAGCAGTGCAACCAGGACCCGCCTTCGCTCGCTGCGCGAGCTACGGCGGGCATGCCCGCCGAAACCCAAAGGGCGAAGGTGGGCGCGCGCGAAAAACGAAGATTCGATCATGCTGTGGCCTCGGTCTGCTTCCGGCGTTGGCCGTGACGGGCCTGTCCCGCCGGCGGAACAGGGTTCGGTGATAGGTCGTTAAAGCTTAAAATTGTCCGCCCAAACCCTTGATATCGCAACGGATCCGGCCGGATGGATCCCTACCGGCCGGACGTGATCGGCGTCAGTATCGCGCTATGGCGGCCGGGGAAACGATGAAAAAGACGGCACTCGCCCCGATATTCCGTTTTGGAGAGCCCGGTTGAGTCGACTTGCGATCCTTGAATACCCCGATCCGCGCCTGAAGCGGGTCGCGCGGCCCGTGACCGTTTTCGATCAGCGGGTGGTCCAGCTCGCCGCCGACATGGCCGAGACCATGTACGCGGCCCCGGGCGTGGGACTGGCGGCCACCCAGGTCGACGTGCACGAGCGGCTGATCGTGATCGACGTGTCCGAGAACAAGGACGCGCTGCACGTGTTCGTCAATCCCGAGGTGCTGTGGGCGTCCGAGGAGACGGCGCTGTGCGAGGAGGGTTGCCTGTCCGTTCCGGGCGTGTTCGACATGGTGCGAAGGCCCGCCCGTGTGCGCGTGGGCGCGATGGATGCGCGCGGCCGGCCGTTCGAGCTCGACTGCGAGGGCGCGCTGGCGGTTTGCGTGCAGCACGAAATGGACCATCTGGAGGGGCGCGTCTTCGTCGAGTACCTGTCGCCGCTGAAGCAGACCCGGATCCGCAGCCGGATGCGAAAGCGCCACGCGCGGCTCGCCTAGCCGGCGCGCCTTCGACCGCGCCCCCCCGGCTGCCTGCGCCTCGATGCGAATCGCCTTCGCCGGCACTCCCCGATTCGCGGCGGTCGCCCTGGGGGCGATCCTCGATGCCGGTTACCCGGTCTCGCTGGTACTGACGCAGCCGGATCGGCCCGCCGGCCGGGGGCTGAAGCCGCGCGCGAGCGCTGTGGGCGAACTGGCCAGGGCCCGGGGCCTGCCGACGCTGTCGCCGCCGTCGCTGCGCGGCGCTGACGGCGCTCGCGAGGCGCTCGAACGTCTGCACTCGGCCGCGCCCGATCTGCTGGTGGTGGCTGCCTACGGACTGATCCTGCCGCAGGCCGTGCTCGATGCGCCGGGCGGCGTCGCCGGGCGCGGCGCGCCGGTGCGCGCGATCAACATCCACGCGTCGCTGTTGCCCCGGTGGCGCGGAGCCGCGCCCATCGCGCGCGCGATCGAGGCGGGCGATGCTGCGACCGGCATCACGCTGATGCAGATGCAAGCGGGCCTGGACACCGGCCCGATCCTGCGGGCCGAGGCGATCCCGATCGCGGCCACCGACACCACCGGCACCTTGACCGACAAACTGGCGCAGCTGGGCGCGCGGCTGATGGTGTCCTGGCTGGCCGAGGCGGCCCACGGCCGCTGGGATCCGGTTCCTCAGCCGTCCGAAGGGGTCAGCTACGCCCGCAAGATCGACAAGCGTGAGGCGTGGCTCGACTGGTCCGAAGCGGCGGGCCTGCTGGCGCGCCGGGTGCGTGCGTTCGATCCCGACCCGGGCACCTGTGGGCGCCTGGGCGAGGCCGTCGTGAAGATCTGGTCGGCCAGCGCGGAAACCGGGGCCAGCGACGCCGAACCCGGCACCGTGATTTCGTCGGGCGCGGACGCGATCCGCGTGGCGTGCGGCCAGGGCGTGCTGGCGATAGACGAGCTGCAACGGGCCGGGGCACGGCGCCTGCGGGCGCGTGAGTTCCTGGCCGGCACTTCGATGCCGACCGGCACGCGCTGGTCGATGCCGGACCGAGACCCGCACTGAGGTGGGCGGTGGGCACCGGCGCGGCGCTGGTCGACGTGTTGCGCGCTGCGGCGCCGGTCTGGATGCAGGTGTGCCAGGGCCAGGCGCTCGACCGTGCGCTGCAGCAGCAGGCGCTGCGGCTGGGTGGAGCGACCCCGGTTGCCGCCGCCGTGCGCGACGTGTGCCACGGAGCGTTTCGACACCGGGCGCTGATCGAGGCGGTGCTGAAGCGCCTCGTTGCGCGCGCGCCGGCGCCGCCCATTGGCGCCCTGCTCGCGGTGGCCCTGTCCCAGCTGATCGAAGGAACGTATCGCGATCACGTGCTGGTCGACCAGGCGGTCGCGGCCGCGCAGGCGGATGCGCCCTCGCGCGGTGCGGCCGGATTTGTGAACGCCGTGTTGCGCTCGTTCCTGCGGCGGCGCGCCGCGCTCGTGCCCCAGTTGCTGCGCGACGATGCGACTCGCCTGAACGTGCCACCCTGGTGGCTGCGCCGGGTCCGGCGCGATCATCCGGACGGGTGGGAAGGCGCGCTCGCCTGCGCGGCGCGTGCGCCGTCTCTGGTGCTGCGGGTCAACGCGCGGCGCTGCGGCGTCGATCAGTACCTGGACCTGCTCCAGTCCGAGGCGATCGTGGCCGGCCGCGTCGGCACCGCCGCGGTGCGGCTGCAACGGCCGCGCCCGGTCGAGCGCATCCCGGGCTTCCTCGAGGGGCTGGTCTCGGTACAGGACGCCGGCGCGCAACTGGCCGCCCCATGGCTGCAGGCGGGCGACGGCATGCGCGTGCTGGATGCGTGCGCGGCCCCGGGCGGAAAGACCGGCCACCTGGCCGAACTGTCGGACGCGCGCATCGACGCGGTCGAGCTCGATCCGGGCCGGGCCCGGATGATTGCCGACAATCTGAAGCGCCTCGGCTTGATGACATCGCGCGTGCGCGTGTTGACCGCGGATGCGCGCCATGTGACCGACTTCCCGGACCAGGAGCCGTACCAGCGCATTCTGCTCGATGCGCCCTGCACCGGTTCCGGCATCGTGCGGCGCCACCCCGACATCCCATGGCTGCGCCGCGAGGCCGATGTTGCGCAATTAGCAACGATTCAGGCGGGATTGCTCGACGCTTTGTGGCCGCTGCTGGCACCGACTGGTAGATTGCTTTATGTGGTCTGTTCGGTCTTTGACGAGGAGGCGGAGCGGCAAGCCACCTCCTTTCTCGGACGCCACCCGGACGCTCGACTGACTCCGCTGCCGGGCACAGATCTCGGCTCGCTGCAGTTGCTTCCTGCCGCCGCGGATCGCGTTGAGCCTGGTCCGATTGTCGGCCTGCCGACCGAGCATGACGGCTTCTTCTTTGCGCTGTTCGAGAAGGTTTAGGCCTTGCTGAACGAAACGCACCGGCCGGACTGCGTGGGCAACGACGCGCCGTTGGCGCGCAGGGTCTGGCTGGCCGCCTTGCTCCTGGCCGGCCTGTCACTGGCGCTTGCGCAGCGCGCGCACGCGCAGCCGTCCGTTTCGGTCGAGTCGGCCGAGCTGCAGGTGCGCGAGGACCCCGAGCCCGGCCTGTACCTGAACGCGCAGTTCTCGTTCGAGCCGTCGCCCGCGATCGAGGACGCCGTGCGGCGCGGCATACCGGTGTATTTCGCGATCGATTTCGAGCTGGTGCGGTCGCGCTGGTACTGGTTCGACAAGAAGCTGGCGTCGGCCACGCTGGCCTACCGGCTCAGCTACAGCCCGCTCACCCGTCAGTTCCGGCTGTCGCGCGGAGCGCTGGCCCAGCCGTTCGATACGCTGGACGAGGCGCTCGCCACGGTGCGAACGGTGCGCGGGTGGAAGGTCGCAGGTCCCGGCACGGCCGCGTCGCGCGAACACCTGCTGGCGCACGTTCGCCTCAGGCTGGACACGACGATGCTGCCCAAGCCGTTCCAGGTCGATTCGCTGACCAATCGCGACTGGGCACTGGCGTCGGACTGGCAGCCGGTGCGGATCGGCCCGCTGTCGCAGCGCTGATCGCCACGGCCGTGCCGCGCATCCTTCGCTATGGGCTGATCGGCGCGCTCGCACTGGCCGGGGTGCTGCTGCTGGTGCTGGCGCTGGCCAGCGGCAACAGCCGCGCCTTCGAACGCAATTATCCGCTGCTGCTGGCGCTGAACGGCGTGATCGCGCTGGTGCTGTTCGCGGTCGTCACCGCCCTGTCGCTGCGCCTGGCGCACCGGGTCCGCAGGGGACGGTTCGGCGCCCGGCTGATGACGCGTTTTGCGCTCGCGTTCGCCTTGATCGGCGTGGCGCCCGGGGTGCTGGTGTACCTGGTCTCGTCCCTGTTCATTTCGCGCTCGATCGAATCCTGGTTCAATGTCCAGGTCGAAGGCGCATTGAATTCCGGCCTCGAGCTCGGCCGCGCGGTGCTCGAGACCCAGCGCGACGAACTGAAGAACCGCGCGCGCGCGATGGCGGCCGAGCTGGCCGACACCGCGCCGTCGGAGCAGATCCGGCGGCTCGATCAGCTGCGGGAACGCGCCGGGGCCGATGAGGCGTTGTGGGTGACGGCCAGCGGCGCACTGATCGGGTCCAGCAGCAGCCGCACCGGGCGATTCATGCCGGTGCTGCCCACCGCCAGCACGCTGCGCGCGGCACAGGCCGCGCGGGGCCTGGCTGTGATCGAGGGTGACGAGCTGTCCACCGAGCCGGGCGGAGGCCTGCGCACCCGGGTCATCGTTCCGGTGCCCTCGCCGTCGCCGCCCGCGCTGCGTCCGGCCTCGCCGTCGACTGCCTCGGAGGGAACGGGCCTGCGCGAGGCCGAGCCCGCGATGCGATTCGAGGAGCCGAGCCTGCTGCAGTTGACGCGCGCGGTTGCCCCGGACGTGGCCGCCAACGCGCAGGCGCTGCGGGCCGGTTACGGCGAATACCAGCAGCTGTCGCTGTCGCGCGTGGGGCTGCAGAAGATGTACCGGCTGACGCTGACGCTGACGCTGCTGCTGGCGATCTTCGCGGCGATCGCCTCCGGGGTGATGCTGGCCGGCTCGATGACGGCGCCGTTGATCGAGCTGGCGGCGGGCACGCGCGCCGTGGCCGGCGGCGACTATCGGCCGGTGCGCGAGTTCCGCGGCAACGACGAGCTGAACGTGCTGACGCGATCGTTCAACGAGATGACGCGCCAGCTGTCGGACGCGCGCGAAACGGTGGAGGCGCGCTCGCGCGAGCTGGAAACGGCGCGGGGCTTCCTGGAGCGCGTTCTGTCCAACCTGTCGGCCGGAGTGATCGTGCTCGACTCCGAATCGCGCATCGTGACGGCAAACCTCGGTGCCGGCCGCATCCTGGGCATGTCGCTGGACGACCAGGTCGGCCGGCGCCTGTCCGAGGTTCACCCGCAGCTCGCCGAGCAGGTATCGAGCGCGTTCCGCGACCATTCACTGGCGGCCACACCCAAGGATTCGTGGCAGCGCCAGATGAAGCTGGACCGGGTCGGGGCGCCGACCGGATCGGAGCCGCTGTCCCTGCTGGCGCGCGGCTCGCGCCTGCCCCTCGACGCGCGGCCCGGGTACGTGATCGTGTTCGACGACATCACCCAGGTGATCTCGGCCCAGCGCGCGGTGGCCTGGGGCGAAGTGGCGCGCCGCCTGGCGCACGAGATCAAGAATCCGCTGACACCGATCCAGCTGGCAGCCGAGCGGCTGCAGATGAAGCTCGCCGGGGCCCTGCCGGCCGACCAGGCCGACGTGCTGGTGCGCGGGGCCGCGACCATCGTCAATCAGGTCGCGGCGATGAAGCGGATGGTCGACGAATTCCGCGAGTATGCCCGCCTGCCGCCGGCGCAACTGGCACCGCTCGATCTGAATGCGCTGCTGGAGGAGATCGGGTCGCTGTACGGCGTGGACGCGCCGCCCGCACGCGCGGCAGCGCCCGACGCGGGTCGGGCCGGCCCGGCCCGGATCGAACTGCAGCTGGCGCGCGCGCTGCCGATGATCGACGCAGACGCATCGCACCTGCGCCAGCTGGTCCACAACCTGGTGGTCAACGCGCAGGAGTCGATCGTGGCCGCGCAGTCATCCGGCGGCGCCCGGGCCAACGGCGGCCGCATCGTGATACGGACCGAGGACGTGGCCATCGAGGACGGGGAGGCCGGATCGGATTCGGCCTCCCGGGCGGTGCGCCTTTCCGTGGAGGACAATGGTCCGGGATTCCCGGCGAATATACTTAGGCGCGCTTTCGAGCCCTACGTGACCACCAAGCCGCGTGGAACGGGCCTCGGACTTGCCATGGTGAAGAAAATCGTCGACGAGCACGATGCCAGGATCGAACTGATCAATCGCCGCGGAGGCGGCGGCGCGACTGTGACGGTCGTGTTCCGGCGCATGGCGGAAGCCGCCGGTTAGCCTTCAGGCCGACGCCTCGACACGATCGCCATGGCCAACATTCTGGTCGTCGATGATGAAATCGGCATTCGGGAGCTGCTCTCGGAGATCCTGGCCGACGAGGGGCACGTGGTGCTGACCGCCGACAGCGCCGCCCAGGCGCGCGCGATGCGGCAGGCCGAGCCGCCCGATCTGGTATTGCTCGATATCTGGATGCCGGACACGGACGGAGTCACGCTGCTGAAGGAGTGGGCCGCCAGCGGCCAGCTGACGATGCCGGTGATCATGATGTCCGGGCACGCGACCATCGATACGGCCAGCGAGGCGGCCCGCTACGGCGCGCTGGATTTCCTGGAAAAGCCGATCGCGATGACCCGGTTGCTGTCCTCGGTCAGAAGCGGCCTGCAGCATGGCCGCCTGGTGCGCAACGCGCAGAGCCTCGGGGCCGCGATCGCCTCGATGCCGGAGGACGACGCCCACCCGGTGGTCGACGCCAAGCCGCAGGCCGCGTTCGGTTCGGCGGCGGTGGCCGGCGTGGCGGTCAGCCTGGATCAGCCTCTGCGCGACGCGCGCGACCAGTTCGAGCGCGTCTATTTCGAGTATCACCTGGCCCGCGAGAACTTCAGCATGACGCGCGTGGCCGACCGCGCCGGGCTCGAACGCACCCATTTGTACCGCAAGCTCAAGCAGCTCGGCGTGGAACTCGCCCGCGGCGGGCGCCGGCCGGAACGGGCCACCGGCGGGGAGCGCGCGCCCGCGCCCGGGCGCGATCACGACAACGAACCCCTGGGCGACTAGCTAATTAGCGGTCGAAGACGGATTCTCGAAGGCCCACTGGAATCAGGCGGCGTCCGCCACTGGCTCGGTGACCGCCCAAGCCTGGGAAATGCGCCGGTCAGGGGGCTGCGGGACCCGGTGCCAGCGGAACAAGCTTCAGACGGCTATAGTGTCTGGTTTGCCGCAAGTCGGCCGCTTCCATCTCGCCAATGGACCGCATCCGGGTGCGCGGCGCGCGCACCCACAACCTGAAGAACATCGATCTTGATCTGCCGCGCAACCGGCTGGTCGTGATCACCGGGCTTTCGGGCTCGGGCAAGAGCTCGCTCGCGTTCGACACGCTGTACGCGGAGGGGCAGCGCCGCTACGTGGAGTCGCTGTCGGCGTACGCGCGCCAGTTCCTGCAGTTGATGCAGAAGCCCGACGTGGATCGGATCGAGGGCCTGTCGCCGGCGATCGCGATCGACCAGAAATCGGGCGGGCACAACCCGCGCTCGACCGTGGGGACCGTGACCGAGATCCACGACTACCTGCGGCTGCTGTTCGCGCGCGCGGGCCGGCCCCATTGCCCCGACCATCCGGACCAGGCGCTGGGAGCGCACAGCGTGGCGCAGATGGTCGACTGGACGCTGACGCTGCCGGCCGATACCCGGGTGATCGTGCTGGCGCCGCTGGTACGCGAGCGCAAGGGCGAATTCGCCGACCTGCTGGACGATCTGCGGGCGCGCGGCTTCGTGCGGTTCCGGATCGACGGCGCCATCGTGGAAGCCGACCAGGTCAGCACGCTCGCCCGCGGCGGGCACCATTCGATCGATGTGGTGGTCGACCGCCTGAAGGTGCGGCCGGACGCCCGCACGCGGCTGGCCGAATCGTTCGAGACCGCGCTGCGCCTCGCCGACGGGCGCGCGCTGCTGCTGGATCTGGACAACGGCGAGGAAACGCAGTTCTCGAGCCGGTTCGCCTGCCCGGTGTGCGGCTACGCGGCCCCGGAGCTGGAGCCGCGCCTTTTCTCGTTCAACAACCCGCTCGGCGCGTGCCCGGCCTGCGACGGACTGGGCACCCGGGAGTTCTTCGACGAGACGCTGGTGGTGGCCCATCCCGACCTGACGCTGCAGGCGGGCGCGGTGCGCGGCTGGGATGGCCGCAACCGCGCGACGTTCCAGCTGGTCGAGGCCCTGGCGCGCCATCGCGGCGTGGACATCGAGGTTGCCTGGGAGAGTCTGGATGCAGCGTTCCGGCGCGAGGTGCTGTACGGCACCGGGACCGAGTCGATCGCGTTTTCCACCACCAACGAGCGCGGTCGCCGCGTCGTGCGCCACCACCCGTTCGAGGGCGTGATTCCGAATCTGGAGCGGCGCTGGCGCGAAACCGATTCGCCGGCCGTGCGGGAGGAGCTGGCCAAACTGCGGGGCGTGCACCCGTGCCCGGCCTGCGCCGGCACGCGCCTGCGGCGCGAGGCGCGCCACGTGTTCATCGGCGAAGGCGCCGAGCGGCGCGCGATCTTCGAGATCGAGCGGCAGAACCTGGCGCAGGCTCAGCGCTACCTGGAGCGTTTGCAGCTGGACGGCGCGCGGCGCGAAGTGGGACGTCGCATCGTCGAGGAGATCGTCGCGCGGCTGCGCTTCCTGAACGACGTGGGCCTGAGCTACCTGGCGCTGGAGCGCGCCGCCGACACGCTGTCGGGCGGCGAGGCGCAGCGGATCCGCCTGGCCTCGCAGATCGGATCGGGACTGACGGGCGTGCTGTACGTGCTGGACGAGCCTTCGATCGGACTGCATCCGCGCGACAACCGCCGGCTGATCGACACGCTCAAGCGCCTGCGCGACCTGGGCAACTCGCTGATCGTGGTCGAACACGACGAGGAGACGATCCACAGCGCCGATCACGTGGTCGACATGGGGCCGGGCGCCGGCGAGCACGGCGGCGAGGTGGTGGCGCAGGGCACGCCGGAGCAGATCGCGCTGCAGGCGGCGTCGCTGACCGGCGCGTACCTGTCGGGGCGGATGCGGATCGACGTGCCGGCGGCGCGGGTGCCGCCGGGGCTGCACTGGCTGGAGCTTTCCGGCGCCCGCGGCAACAACCTGCAGCAGGTGGACCTGCGCATTCCGGTGGGACTCTTCATCTGCGTGACCGGCGTATCCGGGTCCGGCAAATCCACGCTGATCAACGACACGCTGGCGGTGGCCATGGCGCGCCATCTGTACGGCGCCAGCGCCCAGCCGGCGCCGTACGGCGCGCTGGCCGGGCTGGAACACTTCGACAAGCTGGTCAGCGTCGACCAGGCGCCGATCGGACGCACCCCGCGCAGCAACCCGGCCACCTACACGGGACTGTTCGCGCCGATCCGCGAGCTGTTCGCCTCGACTCCGACAGCGCGCGAGCGCGGCTACGAAGCCGGGCGCTTCTCGTTCAACGTCAAAGGCGGCCGCTGCGAAGCGTGCGAAGGCGACGGGCTGATCCGCGTCGAGATGCACTTCCTGCCCGATGTGTACGTACCCTGCGACGTGTGCCGCGGGCGGCGCTACAACCGCGAGACGCTGGAGGTGCTGTACCGCGGGCTCAATATCGCCGAGGTGCTGGACCTGACGGTCGAACAGGCCGGCCAGATGTTCGGGGCGGTGCCGTCGCTGCACCGGCGGCTGCAGACGCTGTCCGAGGTCGGCCTCGGCTACGTGCGCCTGGGCCAGAGCGCCACCACGCTGTCCGGGGGAGAGGCGCAACGGATCAAGCTGGCGCTGGAGCTTTCCAAGCGCGACACGGGACGCACGCTGTACGTGCTGGACGAGCCCACCACCGGATTGCACTTCCACGACGTCGCGCTGCTGCTGAAGGTGCTGCACCGCCTGCGCGCCGCCGGCAACACCGTGATCGTGATCGAGCACAACCTGGAAGTGATCAAGACGGCCGACTGGCTGATCGACCTGGGCCCGGAGGGCGGCCAGGAGGGCGGCCGCATCGTGGCGGAGGGCACGCCCGAGCAGCTGGCCGCGATCGAGGGCAGCTATACGGGCCGCTGCCTGCGCGCGGTGCTGGCGCCCAGTTCCGGGGCGGCCAAGGCGGCTTGAGGCGGCCCATCGCAGCCCACCGGCCGATGTCCGTCAAGCCGGATTCGAACGCCTCACCGGATATCGGCGCCACGTTCCTTCAGCAGCTGCCGCAGCACGGACCGGTGGCAACGACTCTCGTCCTCGCAGTAGCAGCCCACCGAAAAGTTCGACGTCCGGGACAGCAGCGCCAGAAGGTCCAACAGCCGGGCAGCCTCGTCGCGGTTCATCTGCGTCCGGAACCTGCGCAGGAAGCTGTCCCACTGCGCCGGCGTGCCGGCTGCCTTGGCTTGAGCCATCAGCTCGGCGGCGGGCGACAGCAGCGGCATCCAGATATCGTAATAGCCGCGGCTTGCGAACTCGTTCTTCGGCACGCCACGGGGCGGTCGCCGCACCGTTCCGATGCGAACGCCTTCGTCGCGGGCACGGGGCGAACCCAGCCGCACGATGCGCACGCTCATGTGGACCTTTCGCGATGAATGACGTCAGGTTGCGCAGGCCACGTCGGAGGTATGGGCGGCCATGAACCGGTCAAAGTCCTCGACCTGCAGCGGACGCGAGTATAAGAAACCCTGAGCCTCTTCACACCCCCACTCTCTCAGCATCAACGCCTGGTCATCGGTCTCAACGCCTTCTGCGACGACGCGTATGCCCAACGTGCGCGCCATTGCGATGATGGCGACTGCGATCGCACGCGAGCTGGGCGAGGAAACGATGTTGCAGACGAAACTCTGGTCGATCTTCATCACGTCGATCGGAAGATTATGCAGGTAGGACAGCGACGATTGGCCGGTGCCGAAATCGTCCAGCGCGATGCGAAACCCGGCGCTGCGCAGGCGCTCCAGCGTGGCGCAGGTGGTCTGCATGTCCTCGACCAGCACGCTCTCGGTGACTTCGAGCTCGATGAGCTCGGGCTTCTGGCCGAAGGATTCGACGATGCGCAGCAGGCGCCGGCAGACTTCCGGGTTTCGCAGCTGCAGGGCCGAGAGATTGACCGAGAGCGGGCAGCTTGCGTTTGCCCGACGGGCGCGCGCGGCCAGCAGCGCGCAGGCCTCGCTCAGTACGCTCTCGCCGAGCGTCTCGATCAGCCCGATGTCCTCGGCGAGCGCGATGAACTGCGCCGGGGGCACCGCGCCGCGCGAGGCGTGCTGCCAGCGGGCCAGCGCCTCCGCGCCGACAACGCTGCCGTCGGACAGTTTCACCCTCGGCTGGTAGTGGACGGCGATTTCGCTGCGGTGCACCGCCGACCGCAGGTCCTTCTCCAGAGACAGGATCTCGATAGCGGCGCGGCTCATCGATTCATCGAAGAGGACCGGGCGGCCGCGTCCCTGCGCTTTGGCGCGGTACATCGCGGTATCGGCATTGCGGATCAGGGCCTCGCGGCTGGCGCCGTCCTTCGGCGCGAGTGCGATTCCGATGCTGGCGCTGAGGTAGACCTCGGCGACCCCGATCCGGAACGGCGCCGACACGGCGGCGATGAGGTCCCGGGCCAGCCGCTCCGGCGCGCCGGCGGGCGTGATCCGCGTCGTCAGGACGACGAATTCGTCGCCCCCGAGGCGCGCCGCGAGGTCTTCGTCGCGCAGGCAGCCCCGGATCCTGCGGGCCGCCTGGATCAGAAGCGCGTCGCCAGCATCGTGGCCCATCCCGTCATTGACACCCTTGAACCGGTCCAGGTCGATGAACAGAACCGCGAACGGTTCGGCTTGTTGCGCGCCGCCCGCGAGCATCTTCTCGATGACCTCGTGGGCTTGCAGCCGGTTCGGCAGACCGGTCAGGCTGTCGATCGTCGACAGCGTTTTCAGCGCGCCGATCTGGTTTTCCACGGTCTTTGCCATGTCGTTGAACGAGGCCGCGAGCCGGCTGAATTCATCCCGGCCCTCGATCGGGATCGGGTGAGAGAAGTCCCACGCGGCCAGGCGCCGCGTAGCATCCATCAGACGTTCCAGCGGCACCAGGATGCGGCGGATCTGGACCAGGCTCATCAACGCGACCAGCACGACGCAGGCGAGCGCAACCTTGATGTAGGTTGCCCCGATTCCGCGATCCGCGAGCGCGCCGTATTCGACCGCGCGCATCGAAATGAAGGCCCAGGCCTCGGTGTTCAGGCGGGGCGACGCCAGCAGTGTCCAACGCCCAACGTCCATCGTTTCGGCCGCCGCGTCATGCGCGAGCCGCCCCGCCGCGGCTGCCTGCGCCGGTGCCAGCGCCCGCCAGTTGGAGCAGTACAGCGGAATCGAGCCGGGGCCCGCGAACACGCACGCGTCGGTCTGCGCCGCCAGACCGTCGCCGTTGCCGAAGACGTAAGACGGATCGAGCACGGCGACGACCTTCTGCACGGCGGCACCCTTGGGGTGAACGTACCCGACCATCGCCAGCACGTTATCGGCAGCAGCTCCGCCCGGGACGGCGATGATGGCCTCGTCGCCGGCCAACGGAGCCTCGCGCGCGGTTTTTGCCGACAGTTCCGCCAGGACCTGAGCCGGAACGGCGGCGCCGGCGCCTGATCGCATCGGGCCGGCGTCGGCGCCGAAGACGGCGAGCGATCGAAACATCGGGCTATCGTCCGCCGTCGACGCACTGCTGCCCACGGGCAGGCGCGGGATTTCGACGGCGAACCGCTCGAGCGCCACCTGCGCGGCTTTCAGGCGACCGACGACCTCCATCCCATAGGTCTTGCTGTAGGCCGACAGTTCGGCGCGCGCGTGGCGGTTCAACAGATCCGAAATGCCGCGGTAGGTCCCCAGGGACAGCAGTGCGATCGGGACCGTCGTGGCGACCAGGAACAGAGCGAAGATCCGGCGCCCGACGGCGCTGCTCAGGAAGGTCCCTTTGATCCGCACGGTTCCCCGTCCTCAGAAATTGCTGGCCAGCCCGTAGTAGGCGCCGTTGGCGGCCCGGATCACGTCGTCCTGGCTCACGCTCTGCGTGATCGGCAGCGCCGTCTGTCCGTCCTGGCCAACGCTGTACAGGTCGTAATCGTTGTTCAGCGGATTCAAGCTCCGGTCCCGGCGGACATGGCCATTGCCGTGCAGCAACGCGTGGTTGATGTACTGGTATGGATAGCCCCAAGGGTCGACGCACGTGGTCGCGCTGCAACCGACGTAGGTCAGATCCAGCGGATACTGGTTGGCGTCGATGTAGTAAAGGTCGATCTTGGCGGCGAGCGCCCGTATGTCGGTGGTAGCTTGTGCGACCTGCGTCTTGTAGAAGTACATGTTGTACGCCGGCACCGCGATGCTGGTCAGGATGGCCAGGATGGCGACGACGAACATCAGCTCGACGATCGTCAGGCCGCGCGACCCCTTACCTTGCAGGTGAGGGGCCGATCCAGATAACGCGGCGCGCGCAAGCGGCGCCGTTGGCGGTGGCCGTCTGGCGCCGGTCGCGAATCTTAAGAGGGTTGACGGCATGGATCCCGCGGGGCTAAGAAAACTCCTTACGAATCAATCGGCATCCATCCGAGCCTACTTGAGTCAGCGAAATCCCACTGGAGCACAATGGTCTGAAGATGAAAGCAGCGAATCCGGAAGCCGTCGATCAAGCGTTGCCAGAACGTTTCCTGGCGGTGACGCACGAAGTCATTAACCAGCCGACCGAGCTGGCTGGCTACAACCTGTACGCGGCCGACCGGGCGTTGCGCGAGGCGGTGCTGCGCGAGGGTGCCGGCAGTGCCGAGGCCGGCCTGCTCGAATTCGGCCGCAGGATCGGCACGCCCGAATACCTGGAGCTCGGCCGTCTGGCCAACCAGTATCCGCCGGAATTCGAGCCGAGCGACCGCTTCGGGCACCGCACCGACCTGGTCCGGTTCCACCCCGCCTATCACGCGTTGATGCGCACGGCGATCTCGGAGGGTCTGCACGCCTCGCCGTGGACCGAGGCTGGAGCGGGAGCTCACGCGGCGCGCGCGGCGCGGTATTACCTGCACGCGCAGGTCGAGGCCGGTCACGGCTGCCCGATCACGATGACGTTCGCCGCGCTCCCGAGCCTGCGGCTGCAACCGGATCTGGCGGCGCAGTGGGAGTCCAGGATCACCTCGCGCGAGTACGACCCGGGCAATCGGCCGGCGCACGAAAAGGTCGGGGTCACGGTCGGCATGGCAATGACCGAGAAACAGGGCGGCTCCGATGTGCGCGCCAACACGACACGCGCCCACCCGGCCGGCGCGCCGGGGCCGGGGCAGCCGTACGAACTGGTCGGCCACAAGTTCTTCGTTTCAGCCCCGATGTGCGACCTGTTCCTGGTGCTGGCGCAGGCGCCGGGCGGGTTGACCTGCTTCCTGCTGCCTCGCTGGCGGCCCGACGGCTCCAAGAACTCGATGCAGATCCAGCGTTTGAAACGCAAGATGGGCAACGTCTCGAACGCTTCGGCCGAGACGGAGCTGCGCGGCGCGCTCGCCTGGATGGTCGGGGAGGAAGGGCGCGGAGTGCGCACCATCATCGAGATGGTCGCGATGACCCGCTTCGATTGCATGATCGGGTCGAGCGCCGGGATGCGGATGGCCGCGTCCCAGGCACTGCACCATTGCAGCCAGCGCAGCGCGTTCGGCCGCCGGCTGGTCGAGCAGCCGCTGATGACGAACGTTCTGGCCGATCTGGCGCTCGAAGCCGAAGCCGCGCTGGCGTTGACGATGCGGATGGCGGGCGCTCTGGATCGCCGAGCGCAGGAGCCCGAGGATCTGCTGGTGCGCCTGTGCACCGCCGTCGGAAAGTACTGGATCTGCAAGCGCTCGGCCCATCACGCCGCCGAGGCGATGGAGTGCATCGGCGGCAGCGGTGTGATGGAAGACTCGCCGATGCCGCGCCTTTACCGCGAGGCGCCGGTGAACGCGATCTGGGAAGGCAGCGGCAACATCCAGTGCCTGGATGCCCTGCGGGCCATCGGCAGGACGCCGCCCGTGGTCCAGGCGTATTTCGACGAGGTCGCGCGGGCGCGCGGCGGGTCAGCGCTGCTGGACCGCCAGGTCGCGCAGCTACAGAAGGAACTGAGGCCACGCAGCGAACTGCACGGCAGCGCCGACCTCGAGTACCGGGCTCGCGCCCTGGTCGACCGGATGGCGACCATCCTGCAGGCGGCGCTGCTGGTGCAGCACGCGCCAGGCTGGGTCGCCGATGCCTTCTGTGCCTCGCGACTCGAGGCGAGCGGCCATCACCAGTACGGGGCGCTACCGTCCGGAGTCGAATGCGCTCGCATCATCGAACGGGCGATGCCGCAGCCGGGGTGAATGGTCCCCCTGCGCCTTCAGGCAGACGGGGCCAGCGGGGCGGCTGACTCGAACAGGTCGCGGTAGGCCGCGTACGCCGACAGCGCCATCAACGGCATCAGCACCAGCCACCCGAGCAGACCTGCTATCGTCACCAGGATCGCGAACGCGATCCACAGCAGTCCGTAGACGGCCAGAGCGCCCGCGTTGGCCCAGCAGGCGGCCAGGCTCTCCCTCAACGCTTCAACCGGCGGCTGCTGCCGCAGAACGATCATTGCCGGGGCCAGCCAGGCGGCCATACCGACCGGAACCAGCAGCACCAGCACCGCCAGCAACAGCAGCACCGAGGTCGCGCCCAGCCCCGCCAGCAGGCCGATGTTTCCGGTCATTCCACCGTACGCGGCGCCAAACGCTGCGCCGGCACCGGCCACGGCCAGCCCCCCGACGACCACCAGCACCACGATCGTCAGCAGCGTCGCGGCGATCACGAGCGACCCCAGCGGCGGCCCGAAGCCGGCGAACAGATCGCCGAAGGCCGGGGGTGCTCCCTGGTCCGTCTTGCGCGCCGCCAGCATCAGCCCGCCGGTGAACATGAACAAGGCGATGTGCGCCGCGATCCATCCGAGCAGCGGAACCAGGTGCAGCAGGACGTAGATCACGGCCGCGACGAAGCACATCACGATCCAGATCAGGGCGGCGCCGCGATTGAACAGCAACTGCCACGAGCTGCTCCACCACTGCACGCCATGGCCCGAGTCCACCCGCCGGAAGGAGGGCATCGAGACCTGCGGTGACGGCTCCTGCATTGGACACCTCCGGATGACGAACCCAGCCTGCGTACGCCGATGCTCTCAGAGCCGTCGGCCGCGGTCAATCGCGGCGGATTGGCCTAGTCTCCGAGCAGGCGCGCTTCGGCCAGCTCGATCGCTTCGGAGGTGCCGCGCAACACGACCACATCGCCGGGTTCCAGCACCAGCGTATCGCTCGGATCGTCGCCGCGGATGCCGCGCCGCCGCACCGCTCTGACCTCGGCGCCGATGGCGCCCAGGTCCAGCGATTCCAGGTCCCGGCCGATCGCCGCCGAGCCGGCCTCGATCGGCACCGAGTGCAGCCGCACGTGCTGCGCCTCGTCGGTCGCATCCTGCAGATCGTCAGCCCCGTGGAAATACCCGCGCAGCAGGCGGTAACGGGCGTCGCGCGCCTCGCGCACGTGCCGCACCACCCGCGACAGCGGAACCCCGAGCAGCACCAGCGCGTGGGAACCGAGCATCAGGCTGCCCTCGAACACTTCCGGCACGACCTCGGTTGCCCCGGCGCGCAGCAGCCGCTCCAGGTCGGAATCGTCCTGCGTCCTGACGATGATGGGCAGGTGCGGGCGCAGCTCGTGCGCAAAATGGATCACGCGCAGCGCCGACGGCAGATTGTTGTAAGTGATCACCAGCGCAGCGGCGCGAGACACGCCGGCCGCAGCCAGCGTCTCGCGCCGCGCCGCGTCGCCATAGACGACCGAGCTGCCGGCGGCGGCCGCCTCGCGCACCCGGTCCGGATCCAGGTCCAGCGCCACGTAAGCGATGCCCTCCCGTTCCAGCATCTGCGCCAGGTGCTGGCCGCTGCGTCCGAAGCCGCATATCACGACGTGGTTCTCGTTGGCGATCGAGCGGGCTGCGATCCGGTGAAGCTGCAGGGCCTGCTGTATCCATTCGGAACCGGCCAGCCGCAGCGCGATGCGGTGGCTGTACTGGATCAGCAGCGGCGTGGCCAGCATCGACAGCACCATGGCCGCCAATACGATCTGCATCCATACGGTCGGAACCAGATGCAGCTTGCCGGCCTGGTTCAGGATCACGAACGCGAACTCGCCGGCGGTGGCCAGCGGCACGGCGACCTTGATGGCCGTACCCGCGGTGGCCCCGCGCCGCCGCACCAGCTGCGCGATCAGCGCGAACTTCAATCCGACCGGAACGACCAGCGCCGCCAGCACCCAGCCGAACTGGGCGGCCAGCACGCGCAGATCGAGCAGCATGCCGATCGTCACGAAGAAAAGTCCCAGCAGCACGTCGCGAAACGGCTTGATGTCCTCCTCGACCTGGTGCCGGAATTCGGTTTCCGAGATCAGCATGCCGGCGATGAACGAACCCAGGGCCATCGACAGGCCGGCCCGTGATGTGAGCCAGGCCAGCCCGAGCGTGATCAGCAGCAGGTTCAGCATGAACAGCTCGTTGGAGCGCAGGCGCGCCACCGCCGTGAGCCACCTGCGCAGCAGCCACTGGCCGCCCGCCAGCAGCAATCCGAGCAGCACGATCGCTTTCGCGCCGGCCCAGGCCAGCTGCACGGCGAGGTCGCTCGCCGGGTTGGCCAGCGCCGGCAGGATGACGAGCAGGGGAACCACGGCCAGGTCCTGGAACAACAGCACGCCCACCACCACGCGGCCGTGGTCGCTGTCCAGTTCCAGCCGCTCGGCCAGCAGCCTGAGCACGATCGCCGTCGACGACATCGCGAGGGCCGCACCCAGCGCGAACGCGCCCGCGCTGCCGATGCCGATGCGAGGGCCGATCAGCGCCGCCAGGGCCAGCGGCGCGGCCAGCGTGACCAGCACCTGAGGCAATCCGATGCGGAACACTACGGAGCGCATGCTGCGCAGACGCGGCAGCGAAAATTCGATGCCGATCGAAAACATCAGGAACACGATGCCGAACTCGGCGAGCTGATAGGTGTCAGCGCTGTCCGGCGTCAGGGCCAGCGCGTGCGGCCCGACCGCGATTCCGACCAGCAGATAGCCCAACACCGGCGGCAGGTTCAAGAAGCGCAACGCAGCCACCGCCAGAACGGAAGCGGCCAGCAGCACCAGCGTCAACTGCAGTGCGGAGGGCATCGCGCAGCAAGTCCTGTGCCAGCGGACAGGCCGCAGAGTATCATCGGCCGAAAGCCCGTCGCGGCGACCGGTGCACAGCGAACGCCCGTGCACGGGCGGCAGGCCAACCAATCTGGGAACCATCGCTTGGATCGGGTCGAACCAGTGAAAGCCGCCGATGCTGCGCCGCAGTCGCGGTCGTCTGCGCTGGCGCTGGCGCGCGACGTGCTGATGACCGAATCGAAGGCGGTGGCGGC
>DASZFP010000156.1:0-7563 GCA_035939615.1 Burkholderiaceae bacterium
GTCGCGGAAGCGGTGCTCGTGGCTCAGGCGCTCAAGGCGCCGGTGAAAGTCATCTGGACGCGCGAGGATGATCTGCAGAACGATTTCTACCGGCCGTTCGGCCTGCATCAACTGACGGCGACGCTCGAGCGCCAAGGTCGGGTCAGCAGTTGGGCGCATCGGGTCGCCGCCACGCCGCGAAAGTCTCGGGCGGCGGGCATGGAGGAGGAGTCCGACTGGATCGGCTGCGCCGATCCCGATGGCTTCCCGGCCGGCTGCGTTGCGAACTACCTGTCAGAGTTTCTGCCGGTCGAGTTCGGTCTCGCGCGGGGCTGGTTGCGGGGGCCACTGCCGACGTTCTCGGCGTTTGCGGTGCAGAGCTTCGTGGACGAGGTCGCGTTCGCCGCCCGCGCGGATCCGTTAGCGCTGCGGCTCGAGCTGCTGGGCGCGCCGCGCGAGCTGGCGTACCGGGACCACGGCGGACCGAAGCTGCATACCGGACGCCTGGCAGGCGTGTTGAGGAGCGCCGCACAGCAGGTCGGCTACGGGCGCAAGCTGCCCGCGGGGCACGGGATCGGTGTGGCAAGTCATTTCACCCATGGCGGATATGCCGCGCATGCGTTCGAAGTGGCCGTGTCGGCAGCGGGCGAGCTCGAGGTGGTCCGGTGCGTCTGTGCCGTGGACGTCGGCGAGATCGTCAACCCGCTCGGGGTCGAAGCGCAGATGATGGGGGCGACCATCGACGGACTCTCGACCGCCCTCAATCTGCAGATCACGGTGAAGGACGGCCGCGTCGAACAATCTAACTTCCCCGACTATCCGTTGCTGCGCATGGCGGCGGCACCGGACGTCGAAGTGCAGCTCGTCGGCTCGGAATTCCCGCCCTCCGGAGCCGGCGAGATGGGAATGCCCACAGTCGCCCCCGCGCTGGTCAACGCCATTTTTGCCGCGAGCGGCCAGCGCATCCGCCGTCTTCCGATCGGCGATCAACTCAAGGGGCCGCGAACGGCCGACGCACGTCCATGTGCTCGGTCACCGCCGGCATCGGATACTTGAGGCCGCTGGCGCAATTGAACAGCACCACCCGCTCGGTCGCCCGGACCAGGCCGCTTGCGGCCGCCCGCTGGTACGCGGCGTAGGTCGCCGCGCCCTCGGGGCTGAGGAGCAGGCCATCCTGCGATCCCACGTGCTGCCGGGCGGACTCGATGGCCGAATCCGGCACCGCCAGCGCGAAGCCGCCGCTGTCGCGCAGCGCGCGCAGGATCAGGAAATCCCCCAGCGCCGTGGGCACGCGGATACCCGCGGCGATGGTGCGCGGATTCTCCCAGGGCGTCGCCGCGTCTGCTCCGGCCTCGAATGCGCGCACGATCGGCGCGCAGCCGGTGGATTGAACGGCGACCAGACGCGGCAGCGGCCCTGAAATCCACCCCAGGGCGAGCAGTTCCTGCCACGCCTTCCACATGCCGATCAGGCCGGTGCCGCCACCGGTTGGGTAGAACACAACATCCGGCAGGCGCCACTCCATCTGCGCTGCCAGCTCCAGTCCCATGGTCTTCTTGCCTTCGATCCGATACGGCTCCTTCAGCGTCGACATGTCGAACCAGCCGAACTGCGGTTTGCCCAACTCGACCAGCCGGGCGCAATCGTTGATCAGGCCGTTGACACGCCACACCGCCGCGCCCTGCAGGGCGATCTCGCTGAGGTTGATTTCGGGGGTGTCGTCCGGGCAGAAGCAGTAAGCCCCGATGCCGGCGCGCGCGGCATAGGCGGCGAGCGCCGCGCCGGCGTTGCCATTGGTCGGAATCGCAATGCGCCGCACGCCGTGCGCCTTCGCCATCGATACCGCGACACACAGGCCGCGCGCCTTGAACGAACCGGTGGGCAGACGACCCTCGTCCTTGACCATGGGAGGCATGAAGCCGGCGGGGCGTCGGCTGTTGGACAGGGACACCAGCGGTGTTTCCACTTCACCCAGACTCACGATGTGAGCAGGGTCCGCCACCGGCAGCAGTTCGCGCCAGCGCCACAGGCCCGCCGGCCGTGCCGCGATCTCTTCCCGCGGCACCGTGCGTCTCAGGGCATCCAGGTCATAGCGCGCCAGCAGAGGCTTGTTAGCCGCCGACAGACCGTGCAGCCTCGCGATGTCGTACGTTTGCGCGCTGACACTGCACTCCAGGTGCGTCGCATACGAATAGCGCACTTAGGGCTCCTCGAGTCAGGCACGGCGGTCCTGATCGCATGCTTTGTGATACAAGGGCGCGATGACGCAGGAGCCGCCGCGCACCTCGCAGCCGGAACTGGTCCGCGCAATTGGCCGCTGGAGCATGGTAGCACTCGTGGTCAACAGCATTCTCGGCAGCGGCATCTTCGGATTGCCCTCGGTGGTGGCGGGACTGGTCGGGAGCGCGAGTCCCGCGGCCGTGCTGATCGCCGGCGCCGGCATGGCCGTGATCATCGCCTGCTACGCCGAGGTCGCGTCCCAGTTCACCGCGACCGGTGGAACTTATCTCTATGTGCGCCACGCCTTCGGCCGCTTCGCGGGATTGCAGGTGGGCTGGCTGATGCTCCTCAGCCGCCTCACGGCATGCGCCGCCGGGGTGAATCTGCTCGTCGTCTACCTCGGGGAATTCTGGCCGGCGGCGACCCAGCCGCTGCCGAGACTGGCGGTCATCACCTTGTTTCTCGGGACCCTGGCGGCGGTGAACTATCGCGGCGTGGGGGCCGGTACGCTCGTCAGCAATACGACGGTGGTGGCGAAGCTGCTGGCGCTGGGACTGGTTTGTGTGGCCGGGGTGCTGTACCTGTCGGTCCATCCGCGAGTCGCGGCAACGCCGGTGGCCGCATCTGTGGACGGCTGGCTGCAGGCGATGCTGTTGCTGCTGTTTGCCTACGGCGGCTACGAAGCCGCGCTCAACCCGATGGGCGAGGCGCGCGATCCACGACGGGATGCGGCCTTCGCCTTGTTCGTGGCACTCCTTATTCTTATTGCGCTGTATGCGCTCCTGCAGCTCATCGTGGTCGGCGTGCTGGCGGACGCCGCCCACAGCGCTCGACCGCTGGCCGATGCCGCCCGGGTGCTGATGGGTCCTGCAGGAGCCGCGCTCATTTCCGCCGGAGCACTGATTTCAGTTTACGGCTACATCAGCGCGAACATGCTGACCGGGCCGCGCGGGATCTTCGCGCTCGCCGAGCGGGGCGAATTTCCGGCCTGGTTCGCCGCCGTACACCGGCGATTCCGCACGCCCCATTGTGCGATCGTGGTGTTTGCGTTGCTGCTGTGGGCTTTCTCCCAGTTCGCGAGCTTTTCCTGGAACGTCACGCTCTCGGCGGTCGCACGGCTGTTCTTCTACGCCGCGGTGTGCCTCGCGGTTCCGGTTCTGCGCCGCAGGCAACCCGCAGCCGCTGTCTTGCGCCTTCCAGGCGGCGTGACCCTTCCGATCCTGGGCGTAGTGATCTGCGCCGTGCTCCTCACGCGGGTGGATTTCAGCAAATCGCTCATCCTGCTCGCCACGCTCGCCGCCGCGTGTGCGAATTGGTTCGTGGTCAGGGGTCGGAGGCGGGCGCCTACAATTCTCTCGCCCAAGGCGTAACCTCAGGTCACCCCTGAAGGCTACAACCAGGCGGGTCGCGTGCCGGCGTGCCGGTCGCGCGAGGAATCGCACGGCGCCGCCCGCGCCGGCGTCGGGGCGAGCGGCCTCCTGAATTTCAGGATCACCTGGTCGGTTTGTCCGCGAACTGCCGCATCGAACACGCGCAGCTGGTGTGTGTCGTGCGGATTGCGCAGCACATCGCTGTGCGCTTCGAGCCGGAATCCCGCCGCTTGCGCGCGCCGGATGATGACTTCGGGGTCTATGCGATGCAGTGTTTCGGTGTCACGCACCTCCGATCCGGCTTGCGCGACGTGGTCGATCACCAGCAGCTCGCCACCGGGCTTGAGCGCGTCGAACAGCGCCTGCGTGACCTGCCCCACGTCCGCCGGCCCCATGAAGGAATCGTACAGGTCGTGGAAATTGAGTGACGTCCAGATGAGGTCGACCGGCTCGGGCGGCCGGAACCGACCCACCGGCCCGGTCATGACGCTCACGTTGGCGTAGCTGCCGTCGTGCTCGACGGCACGGGTCCCGGCGGTCTCCTCGGGCGCGCAGTTCTTCAGTTGCTCCTCGGGCAGGAAGGCGTACACATGTCCGGTGTTGCCGACGATGCGGCTGAACAGCCGCGTGAAGTAAGCGCCTCCTGACATGAAATCCGCCACCCGGTCCCCGGGCCTTACGCCTGCGAATGCCAGCACCGCGGCCGGCTGGCGCTGCGCGTCGCGCGCTACCTGCGCCGCCGGGCGGGCAGGATCCGCGATCGCGCTCGTCACGTAGTCCGGAACGACTGCCGCAGCACGGCCCGCGACCGTTCCCAGCATTGCCAACGCCGCCAGCAGCACGCTGGCGCAGCTTGTTACACGAGTCATGTGGCATCTCCCGCGGGCGCCATGCCCTTTCAGTCGTGCCACTCTACGAGTTAAAGTACGCTTTAAGTCAAGCGGGCGGGAGCGGAAGATGCGCGAGTTTTCGATCGGTGAGGTCGCGCGGGAGGCGGGACTGGCGGCCTCGACGCTGCGATACTATGAAAAGGCGGGCTTGCTGCCGGCGCCACCGCGCAAATCCAGGCAGCGCCGCTACAGCGAGGCGATCTTCGGGCGGATCTATCTCATCAGGCTCGCGCTCGAAGCGGGCTTCACGATCGGCGAGACCCGGCTCTTCCTGTCCGGCTTTTCCGAGCAGACGCCTCCGGCGGCGCGCTGGCGCGCCCTGGCCGCGCGCAAGCTGAAAGAAGTCAACGCCCTGATGGACCGGGCACAGCGGATGAAGTTACTCCTGGAGACGAGCTTCCAGTGCCGTTGCCCGCGCCTGGAGGACTGCGAGCAATTCCTGCGCTCGGCGAAGCGCAGGCAGGCCGCCTCGTGCTGAGGCGGTCAGGTTGCACGGACCACGGCAACACGCACAGAATTGCAGCGCGCTGACCTGAGGGAGACTCCAGGCCGCCGCGGCGCAGCCACGCCTGCGGGCGACCCTTCAGGCCTGACGATCAAGATCAATAAGGGGCAAAAATCATGTTGCGGCCACTCACCCGCCTGTGCGTTCGCTACGCCGAACGATACATACCGAACCCCTACCTGTACGCCGTCATCCTCACGTTCATTACGGTGGTGGCGGCGCTGATCTGGACCCCGAGCGACCTGCTCAAGGTCGTCGATTCCTGGTACGACGGCATCTGGAACATTCTGGCGTTCGCGCTGCAGATGGCTCTGATTCTGGTCACCGGAGTAACGCTCGCGGACGCACCGCTGGTCAAGCGGCTGCTCCGCAAACTCGCATCGCTCCCCACCCATCAGGCCGGCGCCGCGATCACGGTGTTCCTGGTCGCGGCCCTCGGCTCGTGGCTCAATTGGGGCTTCGGTCTGGTGGTCGGCGCCCTGGTGGCGCGCGAGATCGCCAAGCGCCTGCGCGATGTGGACTTCGCCTTTCTGGTCGCCGCCGCCTACATGGGCTTCATGGTGTGGGCCTCGGGTCTGTCGAGCTCGATCGCGCTCGCCACCGCCACGCACGGCAGCGCGCTGAACATCGTGGAGAAGGTGACCGGCAAGGTCGCCGGCTTCGACGAGACGATCTTTACCCCCTATAACCTGGTGCCGGTCGTTCTGCTCGTGATCCTGGTGCCCGTCGCCCTCTACTTCATGGCTCCGGACGAAAAGGAGATGAAGAAGGTCGATCCGCAGGTGCTCATCCGCCAGGACGAGATCGCGGAGCCAGACATGCGCCCGCGCAGCTTCGCGACCGTGCTGGAGGATTCGTGGATCCTCACCGTGCTGCTGGTGCTCATGGGCGCGGTGTACGAGTGGCACGCGATCGCGACCAAGGGGTTCCACCTGGACATCAACGGATTCATTTTCATCGTCCTGATGCTGGGGCTGATCTTCCACTGGCGTCCGATCCGCTACGTGCGCTCGTTCGAGTCGGGGGCCAAAACCGTAGGCCCGATCCTGCTGCAGTTTCCCCTCTACGGCGGCATCATGGGCATCATGACCGGCACGGGACTGGCCGGGATCATCGCGCAGAGCTTCGTCACCTTCTCAACCCAGCATACGCTGCCGTTCTGGTCGTTCATTTCCTCCAACATCATCAGCCTGTTCGTGCCCTCGGGCGGCGGGCACTGGGCGGTGCAGGGCCCCTTCATGGTTCCGGCAGCGGTGAAACTGCACGTCGCTCCGGCGATAACGGCAATGGCAACCGCGATGGGCGAGCAGACGGCGAACATGATCCAGCCGTTCTGGGCGCTGCCGATCCTGGCGATTGCGCGCCTCGGCATCAAGGACATCATGGGCTATTGCGTGATCGCCCTCGTCATCGGCCTGGTTCTGTTCGGCGGTTCGTTATTGATCTTCGCCTGAGCTTCACACTATCTGGCAGGGCCGTTGGCGTGCCCCTCGCGCTGATCGGCGAGCACGCTACAGCGCGCACCCCACTTCCACGCGACCGGCACAAGCACCTCCGCGCCGTTCCGCACGATCTGCCCGGCCGGATTCGGGCTCACGCTGGCGCTCGCGGGTTCCCCGCAGGAACGCCGCGCGCCACGGAGGTCAGGGGCTAGCGCGTCACGCCCGAGTTATCCATCCCGTTGCGGTTCAGTTCCAGGTCGTTCACGACGCTCGAGACGCCCGGCACCAGCTCAGCCACGCTCTTCGCCTCGTAGAGTTCCGGTGGATCCCAGACAAAGCCGGTCAGACGCACCACGCCGTTATCGGCGCGAACGTAGATGTGTTTGGCGTACAGATGCTTGTCCGCATCCAGTGCGGCCTGCACGCGCTCGGCGGTTTCCCGGTCGGCCTGACGTTGAGCGTCGCTCTTTGCGGGACCCGTCGCACACGCGGCCACGCAGCCCAGCAACGCCAGCGCGAATCCCGTGCACGCGGCGCGGTTCATGATTGCAGACAAATCGTCCTCCTGATCGCGGTCATCGCGATGATGTATGCGGCAGCCGCGGCAGCTCCGAGCTCCTGCTGCGGCCCGCGCCTTACGCACCACTCAGTCATTGATCCAGGCCCGCAATCACCTCGATCTCGTTGACGACGCGCCGCCTGCCCGCCACCCGGCGCGCCAGCAGCCACGTGCGCTGCAGGTCGCCGTAGTCGAGTGCGATTCCCTGCAGCCTCACGATGCCATTCTCCGTCACGACCTCGATGTGATCGGCATACACGTACGGATCATCCTGCAGCACCTTCAGCACCCTGGCGGTCAGTACCGCGTCCGCCTCCTTCCTCGCAGTGATGACCACCTCTTCCAGCTTGGTCCCGCCGGGGCTTGCCTGCGCCGGCAGAGGCGGCGGGGCCCCGAGAACGGCCGCCCCCAGCGTCGCCGCCAGGAGCAGGCCGCCCGGGTAGTGTCTGGACCCCGCCATGCCGCGCTGCTTACCCGTATCGCCGGCATATCAGAACTTGAAATTGAGACCCGTCGAGACTCCGATCGGATGGCAGCCACCCCAGGTCGTGGGACCGGCACTGCTGTAGTCGATGAACATCGCGTGCGTGGCGTCGTG
>DASZFP010000157.1:0-10979 GCA_035939615.1 Burkholderiaceae bacterium
ACGCATACCAAGGCCGTGGTGTGGAAGGAACACCTGGTCGAGCTGCTGCGGCAGAGCCAGCGGTGAGGGCGCTCACCCTCACCCCCTCCCCTCTCCCGCTGCGCGGGCGAGGGGCGATACCGAGTGCCCCTGCGAACTGCACCGCATTTGCCGCGCCCGATCGCCCCTCGCCTGCGCAAGCGGGAGAGGGGAGGGGGTGAGGGCGGTGATGGAAGAAAGGCAAACGGAGACCACATGAAGGCTCGCTTTGCATCGATCGCGATATCTGCCGCCGCCGTTTTCACTTCGCAGCCCGCGCTCTCGGACAGCGCTGCCGACCAACGCTTCACGGCTCTGGCGGTAGATCACTGGGAGTGGTACTCGCGCGAGGTGCCCGAGTCCTCGACGCTGCGCGGCGACAACCGCTACAACGACCGCCTGATCGGCCAGTCGCCGGCCGAGGTCAAAACTCGCAAGTCCCACTGGGCGGAGCTCGTCAAACAGCTCCGATCCTTCGATCCGTCGGCACTGTCGGTTCAGAACCGCGTATCCCTGGAGGTCCTGACCACGGTGGCGACCAACCGGATGCGCATCGACGGTTTCTTTCCCGATGCCCCGTACGGGGCGTCGGACGCCTTCCTGGCAATGGGCTGGTCGCCGGTCACCCAGTTTTACGGTCCGCAATTCGTGCTGCCGTTGCTCGCCCGGTCCACGTCGTTTCGAACCGTGGCCGATTACGACGCCTATTTGAAGCGTCTCGCCTCGGTCCCGCGGCTGTTGAGCCAGTACCAGTACCAGATGCAGGCCGCCGTCGACGCCGGATGGGTACCCCCTTCGATCGCCATCCAGCGGGTGCCCGGCCAGCTCGATTCCCAGATCGTGACGGACGCGACCAAGTCGTCGCTCTATCTGCCGTTCTCGAAGTTTCCGGATGACATCGCGCAGGCCGATCAACAGCGCCTGACGGATGCGGCGCGCACGGTGATCGCGGAGCAGATCGTTCCGGCGTTTCGGGCGTTGAAGGAGTTCTATCAGTCGACCTACCTTCCGGCCGCAGCGCGGCGCAAGGGCCTGGGGGTCACCGAGCTGCCGGGCGGAACGGACTTCTACCAGGCGCTGATCACTGCGAGCACCACCACGTCGATGAGCGCGCGCCAGATTCACGATCTCGGCCTGAGTGAGGTCGCGCGGGTCCTGGCCGAGATGGAAGCCGTAATGGCCCGGACCGGATTCAAGGGAACTCGGGCCGAATTCCTGAAATTCCTGAACGATTCACCGCAGTTCTACTACGACCAGCGCGAAGACATGCTGGCCGGATACCGCGATATCGCCAAGCGCGCCGATGCGCAGCTTCCCGCGTTGTTCGCGGAGCTGCCGCGACTGCCCTACGGCATACGCGCCATGCAGGACTACGAGGGCGACAACGCGGAGCACTACACCGCGGGCAGCGCCGACGGCTCGCGCGCAGGATACTTTGAAGCCAACGTGAACCACCTGCGTACGCGGCCGAAGTTCAAGATGGAGGACCTGCTGTTGCACGAGGCTGTGCCCGGCCATCACCTGCAGATCGCGCGTGCGCAGGAACTGAAAGACCTGCCCGCTTTCCGGCGCTTCACGAATTTCACCGCGTACGCCGAAGGCTGGGCGCTGTACTCCGAGAGTCTGGGTGAAGAGATGGGCTTCTACCAGGACCCGTATTCGAAGTTCGGCCAGCTGTCGGCCGAGATGATGCGTGCCTGCCGGCTGGTCGTTGACACCGGGCTGCACGCTTTTGGATGGACTCGGGAGCGCGCCATCGCGTACATGACGGAGAACGCCGCACTGAACGAGGATTTCGCCACCGCCGAGGTCGACCGCTACCTCGTGACGCCGGCGCAGGCGCTGGGATACAAGATCGGCGAGCTGAAAATCAAGTCGCTGCGGGCCAGGGCCAAGTCAGCCCTGGGCGACCGGTTCGATCTGCGGCGCTTCCACAACGCGGTGATCGACGACGGCGGTCTGCCGCTGGACGTACTGGAGGCCCGGATCGACGAGTGGATCGCCGCGCGCAAGTCGCAGCGTTGATCCGGCTCTGCCCCTCGCGGGTGACGTCTACTACTTAGACTCTGTCGTGTATCCGCGCACGTACCAGGCGTTGACCTTGTCCGCCGGGCTGAAGCGCAGAACGAACGGCCGTCCCGACGACTCCTCCCCGGTCGGGACGACCACGGCCGGGCGGCTGTCGCGCTTCAGATGGGTGCCCGCTTCGCAGCGGAACTGCGGATCGATCAGCGCCACGATCTTCGGCGGCATCGACTCCATCGGCTCGATGCAATACGGCACGACGCTGCCGGCCGCCTTCGTATCGGGCGTCGCCCGCTCCTGCGCAAGCGCGCCGCCGGCTGACAACGCCAGCAGCATGGTTGCGCAGAATGCCCGCAGCTTCATGAGGGAAGGAAGTCTATCGGATAAGTGACGACCATCAGCGCCACGTCCTTGGCACCGAAATCCAGCTGCCGGATGCGGGCCAGGAGCTTGCGCTCGAGCTCGGTGTCCTTCAGCTCGCTGGAGACGATCTTGCACTCCAGTACCTGGCCCGAAGGCGCGATTTTCAGTTCGAGCACGATCTTGCCCTGAAGGGTCGGATCCTCGCGCAGGGCACGGCTGTAGATCGCGTAAATGGCGCCCTTGTTGCGCTCGAACACCAGCCGGATCTCTTCGATCGAACGCGACGCCTTGCCGTCGCCGCCGCGCTGCATCAGGCCGCCGGCGCCACCGCCCGGACCGCCACCGCCCCCGCCTGCGGCAACACCCTGGACCAGCGTGGTCGAGCGTCCGGCCAGTCCGCCGCCGCCCGTGTCGCGGCTGTAGGCCGCCGTGTTGATGCCCCCGCTGCCGCGCGTGGCGTTGGACGTGATCATCGATCGGGTCGGAATGCCGAGTCCCTGACCCGGACCGACGCCCGCGCCAACCCCGGTGCCGACGCCGGGGCCCTGCTTGATGCCGCTTTTGAGCTGCAGCGCCAGAGGCGCTCCGTGCAGTTCCTGCAACTCGTCCTTCATCGCCAGCAGACCCACGCCGGCAGCCTTCTTGCGCGCCGCTTCCAGCACTTCGCCGGGCGGCTTTTCGGGAATGGGCTGGCGTGCTTCGGGCACCGGGATCTTGGGCGGCACCTTCTTGGCCGTGCGCGGTGTGGGCACCTCGGTCTTGGTCGGCGTCTGGGGCACCGGCTGCTGCTTGATGACCGGGGGCGGCGGCAGCGGCTGGTGCTCCAGCAGCAGCTTGGCCAGGCGCGGCGGCAGCTCTTCCGGCTTCGCAAGGTCCTCTTTCGGCGCCGGCAGCACCCGGATCGCCACCGCGAATATCACGCACAGCAGCAACACCGCGGCAAGGATCCGGCGGAAACGCGACTCGTCGTCCGACGAGAGCGTCCACGGCAGCACCGTGACGGCGTGGTGGGCAGCGAGTCTGGCAGTCATCACACTTCGTTCTTTCTCAGCACCGCGAACGAAACTTCGCTGAAGTTCGCGCGCGCACATGTGACCATCACCTTGCGCAGCAGACGGTACGGGATCTGCTTGTCGCCCATGATCGTGATGGCCTTCGTCTGCGCCTGGTTCTCCTGGCGGATCACCTGGCGGCCAGCCTGCAGGTCGAGCTCCGACTTCAGTGACTCGATCAGATCGGTCTCAACCTTCATCACGTCAGCCACCTCGGCCACTTTGCGCCCCTGGACAAGGATATCGCTGTCGGTGACGACAACGACCACGGTCTCGCGCGGCTTCTTGTCCGCGGTTGACTCCGGCAGCTTCACGGCCTTGTTGCTCGGCAGGATTTCCACGTCGAGCGAATTCGACAGCAGAAAGAAGATCAGGATCGTGAAAATATCGATCAGCGAGACCAGGTTCAGGTCCACCAGCGATAAATTGCGGGTGCGCCGCTCGGCGCGTTTTTGCAGCGGCGACATGTAGTTCATGATCCGGCCCCCGTCGTTCGGATCGGCGCATCGCCGATCGAAATGTCCGGAAAGAAATCGGCGCGCACGACGTTGGCCCCCTGCGCCACGTTGCCCTCGCGGACCGCGTCCATCACACGGACCAGCACGTCGTAGGATGTGTCGGGCTCGGCCAGGATCGACGCTTCGGTCTTGTCCGGGAAGCGCGTCTTCAGCTCTTCCATCACCTGCGAGAGCGCGCGGAAATCATATCCGGACGCGGTTTTGGGGATGTCCATGATGTTGCCGCCGATCCGATCCTGGACGGACAGCTTCTCGGGGCGGATCACCACTTCGAGCTGCAGGTCGCCTTTGACCTTCTCGAGGCCGCTCGACTGGGCCGGCGGCAACGTCAGGTCGAGCACCGCCAGGCGCGAAAACACCGCCGTCGACAGCAGGAACGGCACCAGCACCACGATCAGGTTGATGAACGCGCTGACCTCGAGCTGCGCCGGCCGCTTGTGCAGTCGTCGGATCGGCATGGTCAGTGCGCCTCTTTCGCTTCGTGCGAGTGCCGCTGAACCAGGTTCAGAAAGCTGATCTTGGCCGCCTCCAGGCTGTCGACGATTTCACTGGCGCGCGCACTCAGGAACGAATGGATCAGCAGGAACGGGATCGCCACCGCCAGCGCGAACGCGGTGTTGTTCATGGCGATCGAGATACTGGCCGACAGCATCTCGGCCTTCTCCGCCGGGTTCACCTGGGACACGGCGGTGAACGCCCGGATCAGGCCGGAGATCGTGCCCAGCAGACCCACCAGCGTGATCACGTTGGCGAAGGTGGCGATGTAGTGGGTGCGCTTTTCCAGCCTCGGCACGATCTCCATCATCCCCTCTTCCATCGCCGCGTCGATGTCCTCGCGGCGCCGCGCGCTGCCCAGGCGGTTGAGCCCGTTGCTGACGATCTTGCCGATCGCGGTGTCGGACTTGGAGGTGTAGCCGAATACCTGCTGGAACTTGCCGCCCTGCAGCAGCGGCAAAATACGGTCCCACATTTTCCGGTTTTCGATGCGGGCGCGACTCAACACGATGAATCGCTCGATCGCGATCGACAAACCCAACGCCAAGATCAAAAGGCTCGGATAAATGAAAAAGCCGCAGTCCTGGAAAAACTTGACGGCCGTATCGAACGTGCTCATCGCCTGGTCTCCAATTGCGATTCTGGCTCGCTGTGAAAAAAATCGATTTACTTCGGGGACGGTACTGCAACCACCGGACTGGATGATTGCGCCGGCCCGGCCCCGCCGGGCTGCGTCAGCGCGTTGTACTGCACCTGGCGGCGAAACACGTCGCGATCGATCGGCGCCAGCGCCTCGTCCAGGACGCTCTCGGACGGCACCCCGGAAAGGTCCCCCGGGGCCGGCTTTTTCCACGGCACGATATAAAGCACCTTTGGCAGCTCGCGATTGCCGATGATCTGGGTGCGATCGATCACGGCGCGGTCGTCGGCCAGGGCGGCCGTGGCATACAGCAGCGCCGCGGCCGCGATCGCGGCCGGCGCAACGAATGGTGGCTGTTTCATGGCTGCTCCTGGCGGCTCAGCTTGCCGCCCTGCTGGCGATTTTTGATGTCGGCGACCCATTTGACCACCTTGTCATCGCCGCCCGGGGTCAGCGCGAGATACCGATCGTAGAGCTCGAGCGCTCGCTTGCTGTCCCAGAAATACAGGTCGAAAAGTATCCCCAAATTCAAATAGGGGGCCGAGTAGCTCGGATCGAGCTCGATGGCCTTTTCGTACGCCTCGCGGGCTTTCGCGAACTGCCCCTGCTGCCGGTACGCGATGCCGAGCTGGTTCAAGAATACCGGCTGCTGCGGATTCAATCGTACGGCCTGTTCGAGCTCGGCCACCGCTTCGGCCTGCTTGCCAGTCTGCCGATAGATGATTCCCAGATTCGCGTGAGGGCCACCCAGCTCCGCATTGGTGCGGGTCAGCGCCAGGAAAGCGCGCGCGGCCTCTTCGGCCCGCCCCGCATTGAGCTGTTCGATCGCATCGTCGAACTGTTGCTGCACGGCCGCAGTGATGCCGGTCGGGGTCTCCTTCTGCCTCCTTGCGGCCGCCTCCGCCGAGGCGCCGCCGCCCCTGCCCGCCGCAGTGGCGGCCGAGCCCGCGGTGGGGCCGGCCGCGGGCTGGGCGACCGGCTTCGGGGCCACGCTCGCACAGCCGGAGACCGCCGCGCACAGCGCAGCCAGGCCGCAACGTCGAATCCGGTCAGCGAATCGCATCGATGGCAACCTCGCTGCGCTCGGTCTTGCCGTAGCGCACCGGGCGCAACTCGCCCAGCGCACCATAACTCTTCCTGACCCACTCGTCGTAGATGCCGTCGGTGCTGTGATGCGCGTTGACCTCGTGCAGCGCGATCGCCTTTTCCTCGAACGGGTAGGCCTGCTCCTCCAGCAGCACGTCGTACTGCTCGAGCTCGTCCTTGGACAGGCCTTTGGGCCGCTGCGAGGCCAGCAGAGCACGGCCGAAATCGTGGTAGAGCTCGGCGATGCGATAGGTCGACTGGGTCGCCACGTCGGCCACGCCGTAGTCGGCCGCTAGGGTGTAGGCCTTCAGCGCTTCCTCCAGCTTCGCCTTCTTCAGCTTCAATTGCGCCTTCAGCGGCTCCACCAGTGCGACCTTGTGATACTCGTCGTAGACCGGCGCAGCCAGGGCCAGCGCCGCTGTGGCAGCCAGGTAGCGCGTGCGGTCGGTGCGGGCGCTGCCGCCGCCCTGGTCGGCCTGCAGCAGCTCCTTCATCCACGCGAGCTCGCGTGCGCCGTTGCCGTCCTGCCGCGCGATCCGCCCCAGCCGATAGCGTGCCTCCACCGCAGCCTCCAGCGGCTGCGGATTGAGCTGCACGTAGCGCTCGTAGGCCTTTGCTGCCGGCTCGCGCGCCCCGGCTTTTTCGTACAGCTCCGCCGCCTGCCACAGCGCCCCGCGCGCCAGCTGCGGATCCTTCTTCGCGACCGAAATGCGCTCGAATTCGGCGGCCGCCAGCGCCCACTTGCCCTGTTCCGTGTAAACGGCCGCCAGCTTGCCGGTGACTTCCGGCTGCAGCGGGTGGTCGGGATAGCGCCGGCGGAAATCCTCCAGCGTGTGGGCCGCCGCGTCCCAATCCTTCAGGGCGATCTGCGCCGCCGCCGCGTCGTACTGGGCGGTGGTCCGCACCGGCGACTGCGGGGCGGCCGTGCCGACGCGCTCGAAAAGCAGTACCGCCGCTTTCAGGTCACCCTTGTCGCGCGACTGCTCGGCCTGCTTGTAGATCGAGGCCGCCATCCGCTCGGTGAGCTCCTTGCGGGCCGGATCGCCGTCCGGGGTCACCGCCAGCACCTCGCCATAGGCCTGTTCCGCGTGGTCGAACTCGCCCCGCTCGAAGGCGCTGTGAGCGATCACGGTCCAGGCGACGCGGCGCTGGGCCGGCGCCGCCGGCGGCTTCAGTGCCACCACCTGCTGCGCGACCGATTGCGCCCGGTCCAGGTCATGCAGCGTGTACAACTTGTCGGCCGCATCGGCGAGCACCGCGCCGGCGCGCGCGTCGTCCGGAAAGGTGCGCGCGAACCGCAGCGCGCTGTCGATCCGGGCCAGCTGCATCCTTTTGAGCGCCTCGCCCGGCGCCGTCGTTTTCTCCAGCTCCACATAGGCGAGCAGCGCGGCGTATCCGGCGTCGGCGCTCTTCTCGTGGTGCGGGTACTGGTAGGCGGCTTTTTCGTATTCCGGCGCCGCCTCCGCAAAACGCTTGTCCTCGAACAGCAACTCGGCCAGCAGGAAGTTGTTCTGCGCCGCCTGCGGATCGGACGGGAACGATTCGAGGTAGTCGCGGTACCAGCGCACCGCCTCCTGGTAGTCCTCGCTCTTCTTGCTCTTCTGCGCGCTGGCGTGATACTGGCGCGCCAACTCCGCCAGGTCCGCCTTCACGATCGGCTGCACGCGCTGCTCCCAGTCCCTCGGGTTGGCCTGGCGGAACTGGCTGCGCGCGCCATACTGCGCCACGTAGTCCTTCTTGGCCGCCACCGCCAGCGTGGCGAAGCCCGTCTTCTGGTAGACCTCGATCACGCGGGCCTGCAGCAGCGGCGCCTGCGGATGCAGCGGGTAGCGGTGTGTGAACGCGCTGAACGCGTCGGCGGCGTCCTTGAAGCGCTGCTGCTTGATATACAGCTCGGCGAGCTGCTCGTAGACGCGGAACTCGTATTCATGCCGCACCGGGGTGGTCATGTAGGCGGGAATCGACTCGGCGCCCTGCAGGCTCTCCAGGCTCAGGCTGGTCACGCGGAACGTGTCCTCCACCAGCTCGCGGTCGCCGCGGGTCAGGCCGGAGATGTCCTGCAGGCTCGCGGCGTCGCCGCGTCCCGCCAATTTCAGATCGAGCACGCCGAAAAACGACCTCAGCGCCTCCTCCAGCCGGCCCTGCTTGTAGATCGACCAGCCCTGCATGTACAGCGAACGCTCGTAGTAGGGCGAGGACGGATCGCCGCGCAATACCGTCTCGTACGCGATTTCGGCACTGGCGTAGTCGCGCATGGTGAACAGCGTCTCGCCGCGGCGGAACTGCGCCTCGTCGCGATAGCGCGTATTCGGGTACTGCTTGACGAGACGGTCCAGCGTCTTCAGCGCGGTCTCCAGGTCGCCGATCTGCTCGTAGGCGCGCGCCATCTGGTAGAGCACCTTGTCGTTGCCCGAGTCCTTCGGGAAATTCTTCAAGTACTCCTGGTACAACTTGACCGCGCCCTGGTAGTCGGGAGCGCGGTCGCTCGTCTGGGGCGCCGCGCCTCTCACGTCGGCCAGATCCATCTCCAGGTCGCCCAGGCGGCGCATCGCCTCGGGCCGCTGCGGATCGTTCGGCGCCGACTTCAGGAACTCCTGATAGGCCGCAATGGTGCGCTCCTGGCTGCCCTCGACGTTCTGATCCGGAACCACCTCGATCTGCCGGCTCTGCAGGCTCTTCAACGTCGCCGGCTCCGGCTTCTGCGGCGCGGCGCATCCGCACAGCGCACCGGCGAGCACCCAGGCCAGCCGGTTGGACCATCGCATGCAATCGCGCTGGCGGCGAGAATGAAGGTTCATGGCGCGTGCCCGGTTTCACCCGGCTGAACGTTCGCCGCCTTTCCCACGTTGGCGCGATCGTAGATCCGCGCCACCGCAAAGCGCGCCTGCGTGGAGTAATTTGCCAGCCGATCCTTCTGGCGCTGCAGCTCCGCCACGGCCAGCTCCTGGATATATTGCTGCTGGTCGCGGACCAGTTCCGCCAGGTGCGGCTGCAGCGAGCGGATGCGCCAGTCGAGCTGGGCGATCCGCTGGGAGAACTGCTGGAAGTGGGCCGGCTCCTCGCGCTGCGCCTGCGCCAGCGCGTTGTCGCGGTCACGCGCCTGGCCCAGTTCCCCGTCCAGTTCCCTGAGGCGCTTCTTGGCCTCCCACAGATGCACCGGAAACTCCTGCGTCAGCCGCCAGGTGAGCAGCCCCGCCGCGCGGCGGTAGCGCTCGCGCTCGGGATCCAGCTGCGGGTCGTCGCCCGCCTGATCCAGCGCCGAGCGCACCCGCGCCAGGCGCTCGCCCAGTGCGTGCTCCTTCGGGTCCGCGAGCGCGTACACATTGGACTGCGCTTCGGCCCAGGTCAGCTCGCGCGTCAGATCCATCCGGTGCTGTTCCAGCGCATCCAGCCCCAGGGCGCTCGCCCGCGCACGGACGCGGGGCACTCGCGCAGAGTAGGCCTGCGCCCGATTGGCCAGCATGTCTGCGTAAATGCCCAGGTTGTCCTGCCACTGCTGCAGATTCTTCGACAGGAACAGCAGGTCGCGATAGTTCTTGAAGGCCTCCTGGAAATCGTGCTGCGCCAGCACAGCCGTCAGGTGCTGCGGGTGCGGCAAAGCCGGCAGCCGGTCGATGCTCCAGAACCAGCCCATCTCCTCGCCCGGGTTGCGCTCGAGCAGGCCTTCGACCAGCTTGCCGGCGCGAATCGCGGCAATCGACTCATCCAGCCGCACGCGCTCGCGCCCGAACACGCCGATCGCATCGTTGTACAGCTCGAGCGACTGCGCGTACGCGCCCAGCTCGCTCATCGCGTACGGCACCGCGAGCTTCGCCTCCAGCACGGCCGCATCGGCCGTGTCGCGCTTGGCCAGCTCGGTCCAGGGCACCAGCGCATCCTTCGGCTGCTTCAGCGATGCGGCCGCCCAGCCAAACCCCAGCAGCGCCTTGTTCGCCAGCATGCCCGACAGCCGGACCCGCTCCAGGTACGTCCTGGCGCGCTCCGGTTCGCTGTTCTGCAGCGCCGTGAACCCGAGAGCGACATTGGCCTTGTCACGCAGGCTGAGCAGCTCTTCAGTTTCGGCCGGCGCCTGCCCGATCTGGTCCAGCAGCGCCGTGCCCGGATCGACGTCGCCGTTCTTGATCAGCGCAACGCCCAGGTTGTAACGGATGTAGACGTCGGCGTCCGGGTCGTCGGCCAGCTTTCTCAGATAGCGCGCCGCATCGGCGTAGTCGTGGCGCGCCATCAGCAAATTGGCCTGCAGCAGGATCCGGTCCTCTTCGAGCTCGGGCGGCAGGCGGTCGCCGATGTGGCTGAGCGCCTCCTCGGCCTGGCCCGGCAGATCGCGCTGGTATCGGATCTTGGCCAGGTAATACCAGGCGCGATCGCGCACCTCGGGCTTGGCGCCTTTTTGAATCAGCTGCGCAAAGATGTCGCCGGCTTCGCGGTGCATCCCGTACGACAGGTACAGCCCCCCGCGCAGCAGCTCGGCCTCATCGGCGTGATGCTTCAGGCGCTCGAAGTGCTGCGACACCATCAGGTCCGTGACCGACGTGAAGTAGCGCTGCTGAAAGAAGTAGAACAGGCTGTCGCCGTAATAGGGATCCTTGACCACATGCCGCGGCGGCTTCGCCAGAGCCGGCGCGCAGACCGCCAGCGCGGCCGCCAGGCCGAGGGCCAGCCATCCACCGGTGCGCACGAGGGCCAAGACGCGCATCAAGACTCGTCTCCTCCACGAAGGGAGTAGCCAGCTGCGATGGTCGCCCACCCCTCTCCCCTTGGGGAGAGGGGCCGGGGGTGAGG
>DASZFP010000158.1:0-3080 GCA_035939615.1 Burkholderiaceae bacterium
ATGCCGGGCGGTTTCGGCACGCTGGACGAGCTCAGCGAGGCGCTGACGCTGATCCAGACCGGCACCGGCCGCAGGATTCCGATCGTGCTGGTGGACGCAGCCTACTGGAAGGGCCTGCTCGATTGGATGCGCGAGCGGATGATCCCCGACGGAATGATCGACGCGCACGACATGGACCTGATGCAGGTGGCCGAAAACGCCGACCAGGTGGTGGACGCCATTTTCGACTTTTACGAGGCCCGCGGGTTCCTGCAGACGGCCGCCGAACGCGAACAGCTGCTGTATCTGTAGGCGTCGCCGCCTCGCGGCGGCACGGATCAACATTTGCGCGGCCGGCACGTACAATAGCGCCATGGGCCTGACCTGCTCGCTGCTTTGGCGCGCCGGAGTGCCTGCGATGCGGGCACTGGCGCCGTGCTGGCTTGCCGCTGCCGCCATGCTGGCAAGCGCGCCGGGCCATGGCGCCGACGATCTTCCGCCGCCCCTGCCTGCCGAAGCGGGCAGCGCGCAGCCGGGGCCAGGCGCTTCGGCGGGCGAGCCGGCAGCGGCGCCTGCGGAGGCGCAGCCGGCCACGTCCGCCTCAGCCCCGCCGGCCGAGCCGGCGCCGCCCTCGGCCGCCGAAGCCTCGGCGAAGGCGGCCAGGCCGGAGCGCGATGCGAAGATCGAGCAAAAGCACGTCGGCCGGCGCGTATCCGAGCTGATCGTGACCCCGGCGGGGTTCACGTTTCACTACACGATGATTCATCTGGACGATCAGGATCGGGGAACATCGCCGCTGCAGCCGCATACCGAGCTGTCGGTGCCGCGCTTTTTCCGGATCGATTTCTGACCCGTCCGGACTTTCGCCAGCACCACGCCATGGCCGTCTTTACCGCGCTGACGCGCGATGAAATCGTTGTGCTGCTCGGCGGCTATTCCATCGGCGAGCTGGTGGGCTTCGAGGGCATCCCGTCCGGCATCGAGAATACGAATTTCTTCGTCTCGACCACCCGGGGCGAGTTCGTCCTGACCGTGTTCGAGCGGCTCGGGGCTGCGCAACTGCCCTTTTACCTGGGCCTGATGAAGCACCTGGCCGTGCGCGGGCTGCCCGTGCCTGAGCCGGCCGCCACCGCCGAGGGGAGCCTGATCAGCCAGGCGCGCCGCAAGCCGGTGGCGATCGTCACCCGCCTGCCCGGCCGCGCGGTGCTGACTCCGACCGCCGCGCAGTGCGCCCAGGTCGGCCACTTTCTGGCCGACCTGCACCAGCAGGGGCGCGACTTCGCGCCGTTCCAGCCGAACCTGCGCGGCATCGGCTGGTGGAAGAGCACGCTGCCGAAGCTGGAGCCGCTGATTGCGGCCGACCAGTTCCAGGAGCTGGCCGAGGAGGTCGTGTTCCAGGACAGCTTCGTGCGCAGCCCGCAATTCGAGCGGCTGCCGGCCGGGCCCGTGCACGCGGACCTGTTCCGCGACAACGTGCTGTTCGACGGCGACCACATCGGCGGCGTGATCGACTTCTACTTTGCCGCCTGCACGGCCTGGCTGTTCGACCTGGCCGTCACCATCAACGACTGGTGCGTCGATCCCGTGAGTGGCGAGTTCGATCGGCCGCGCGCGCTCGCCATGCTGAAGGCCTACCACGCGGTGCGCCCGCTGACCGACGCGGAGCACAAGGTTTGGCGCACCGCGCTGCGCGCGGCGGCGCTGCGCTTCTGGATCTCGCGGCTGTACGACCTGCACCTGCCGCGGCCCGCCGCGCTGCTCAGGCCCCACGATCCGGCCCGGTTCGAGCGGATGCTGCGGCTCAGGGCCAGGCAGCCGGATCTGCCGTGGGTGTCGTGACGGCTCGCGGGACCCGGTTACGCTTTCTTCGAAGGTTTCGACTTGCCAGAACGGTTCAGGGCGACCGCCTGGCGAACCAGCGCCTTGAAGGCGGACTCGTCAACTTCTTCCCCTTGGTGGATGTCGATCGCGCGGCGTGCGTTTCCGTCCAGACTCGAGTTGAACAGGCGGGCCGGATCCTTCAGAGACGCGCCCTTGGCGAAGGTCAGCTTCACGACACTCTTGTAGGATTCCCCCGTGCAGATGATGCCGTCGTGCGACCAGATCGGAGTGCCCATCCACTTCCACTCCTCGACGACGTGCGGGTCTGCTTCCTGGATGAGCTTGCGCATTCTGCCGAGGGTTTCCCCGCGCCAGTCCCCGAGTTCTGCGATTCTTTTCGAGATGAGCTCCGATGCCGGCTGGCTTTGGCTCGCGCCCGACTTTTTCATGTTCTCACCCTGAAAGTTCCGGATACGCCGACCTCAATCTATCCGCGCCAGCAGCTGCTCCAGGGCCGCAAAGAACTGCTGCCAGCCGCCCTTGGCGCCGTGGTAGGCCTGCTTCTGATCCGGCCGGAAGCCCGACTGCTCCATGCGCAGGTGGGTCCCCTTGCTCGTCGGGGTGAGAGTCCAGGTGACGACACTCGCGAGACCATAGGCCGCCCACGTGTAAGACAGCGTTTTGTTCGGCTCGACGGCCAGGACCTGACCGTCGACAGTGCCCCAGTCTGCGCGAAGATTGAAACGGTGGTCGACGACAGGCTTGAAGTCGTTCTTCATCAGCCACTCCTCGATCAGCTGTGGCTGCGTGAGCGCGCGCCAGATCTTTTCCGGCGGAAAAGGCACCTCCCGTTCGACAACGACGGCGAGTGTTTCGGTCGACGTTTCGTTCACTGGTCCATCCTTTTGAGTAGATCTTCGAGGTGGTCGAACCGGCTTTGCCAGAAGCCGGCCATTTGGCTCGTCCAGTCGATCAGCGGGGCCAAGGCACCGAGCTGCGCGCTGTAGTGCGTCTGGCGGCCTTCGTGGCGGTCGCGCACCAGCCCGGCCTGCTTTAGGACCCCGAGATGCTTTGAGACGGCCGGTTGCGAGACCCCGGCCCGCGCCGTCAGTGCCCCGACCGTCTGCTCTCCTTCGCGGCACAGCCGCTCGAAGAGAGCCCGCCGAGTCGGATCGGCGAGCGTTCTGAAGAGCACATCGTGAGCCTTCGACATTGAAATGCATAACCCGTCGGCTATTCGTCACTACCTATAACCCCTCAGCTATGCGTTTGTCAAGCGA
>DASZFP010000159.1:0-4860 GCA_035939615.1 Burkholderiaceae bacterium
CCGCCGAAGCGCGCAGCGCGAAGGCGGGCGAGCTCAAGGTGCTCAGCGCGGGAGCCTGCCAGCGCTTCGCCGCCGCGATGGCCGCGCGGTTCGAGAAGCAACGCGGCCAGGCGGTTTCGGTGAAGGAAGACACAGTCGGCCGCCTGGTACAACGGATCAATGCGGGCGAGCGGTTCGACGTGGCTTTGCTGACGCCGGGCGCCCTGGAGCGGGTTGCGCCTCGCTTCAAGGCCGGTCCACCGGTCGAGCTGGCGCGCGTCGGCATCGGCGTAGCGGTGCGCGAGAACGCGCCGCGTCCGGATATCGGCAGCGTAGAGGCGTTCAAGCGGTCGCTGCGGCAGGCGCGCTCGGTTGCCTACGTCGACCCGGCCGCGGGCGGCACCAGCGGCATCTATTTCTCCCGCCTGCTGGAGCGGCTTGGAATCGCCGACTCGGTCCGACCCAAGGCGTTGCTGGTTCCGGGTGGAAGCGTGGCGCAGCGGGTAGCCAGCGGAGAGGCCGAGATCGGGATCCAGATGATCAGCGAACTCACCGGGGTCAAGGGGGTCGCGCTGGTTGGACCGTTGCCCGCCCCGATCCAGACCTACACCGCGTACGCCGGCGTGGCCGGCGCTTCCGCCTCCGATCCGGCCGCTGCACGCGCGCTGCTGGACCTGATGGCCGGTGCGCAGGCGGCCGGCGCACTGAAGGCAGCGGGCCTTGAGCGCCCTTCGCCCGTCAGCGCGCCGGCGCCCGCACACTAGAGGCGGGACAGCTCGAACAGCGGCTGCGACGATCCGACCACGAGGCCGCGGTAATTGGTCAGCGATGGCCGAAAGCTGTGGGCCAGCGGGCTCTCGGCGGGGTCGGCCAGCAGCCCGATCTGGTACAGCACCTCGGCCGTGACCGCGTGCAGGGCCCGGGCGTTGCCGTCGGCGATCCGCACCGCGATGCCCAATGCCCGCGAGCACACGCCGATCGCCTGCACGCCGTCCGCCCCGGCCTTCGCGATCCAGTCTCCGCGGCCGGCCTCGGCCAGAGCCAGGTCGACGCGCCCCGTGCCCGACACCAGGTCCGGGTGGCGCAGCATCGCAAAGCGCAGCGCGGCCAGCGCCGGATCGGGCGCGGAGGCGAGGCGTGCGTAGGTCTGCGCCAGCCTCAGCAGCGGCAACGCATAATTCGGAGCGCTGCAGCCGTCGATCCCGGGTTCGGGCGTGCTGCCCCCCGCGAAGCCCTGCACGGCGTTGCGGATCCGCACCTGCAGAGGCGATTCCGGCGCCAGGTATTCCGTCAGCCCGTGTCCGTGCAGCCGGCAATAGGCGAGAAAGCCGGCGTGCTTGCCGGAGCAGTTGTGGTACAGGGTCCCGAAGTGCGCCCGCGGTGGCACCGGCTCGCCGGTGGCCGCGTAGTAAAGCGGCGGGTGGCAGCCGCACTGCAGATCGCCCTCACGGGCGCCGATCCGCTGCAGCATCCGGCGCACGATGCCCACGTGAACCGCCTCGCCGCTGTGGCTGGCGCACATCAGCGCCACTTCATGCGATCCGAAGCCGAAGCGGGCCGGGCCCTCATCCTGGACGAACGGCAACGCCTGCAGCGGCTTGAGCGCCGAGCGGGCGAAGTTCAGCGCCTGAACGTCGCCCAGACCGTGCAGCAGCTCGCCATCGCGGTCGCACACCGCAATGCTGCCGTAGTGCACGCACTCGACCGCGCGTCCCCGCACGGTCGCCAGCAAAGGCACATGGCCCGGCAGCTCGCCCATGCCCGACGTCAGGCCGGAGCGGACGAGACGGCCAGGATCGCGGCGATTTCCTTGCGATAGCGGTTCAGGTCCTGCACGGTTTCGAAGGTGCGCTCGAACAGCAGGCGCAGATTGTGCCTATGCGGCCACGCGCTTGTCACGCGTGATCAAGGCATACGCCGAATGATTGTGGATCGATTCGAAATTTTCGCATTCGACCGTATAGGCGATCACCCGAGCGTCCTGGTTCAGCTCGAGGGCCACGTCGCGCACCACGTCCTCGACGAACTTCGGGTTGTCGTACGCGCGCTCGGTCACGTACTTTTCGTCGGGCCGCTTCAACAGGGCCCACACCTCGCACGAGCCCGACGTCTCGGCCACGCGGATCAGCTGGTCGATCGGAAACGACGCGGCCAGCTCGATCTGCACGGTGACGTGCGAGCGCTGGTTGTGCGCGCCGTAGTCTGAGATGCGCTTGCTGCAGGGGCACGCGCTGGTGACCGGCACGACGACTTTCTGCTTCAGCGTCAACGCGCCGCCGACGATGCGCGCGCCCAGCGTGACGTCGTAGTCCATCAGGCTCTGGACGCCGCTCACCGGTGCGGTCTTGTTGACGAAGTAGGGAAAGCGCGCCTCGATCGACCCGCTGGAAGCCTCGAGCCGCTCCAGCATGGCCCGCACCAGGGACCCCATCGTGCCGGAGGACAGCGGCTCGCGGTTTTCCTGCAGCAGCGCGATGAAGCGCGACATGTGGGTGCCCTTCTGGTGCGCCGGCAGGGCGACCGTCAGGTCGATCGATGCCACCGCCGGCTGCGGCCCACCGGGGCCGGCGACGGTTACCGGGTGACGGATCGACCGCACCCCGACCTGCTGGATGGCCAGCTGCCGCAGATCGGCGGACGACTGCACATCGGGCAGAAACAGCGAGTCCGGAGCATTCATCAACTGACAAAAACCCTCATCAGGCGTCCCGGGGTGGACCCGCCCGAATATCAACCAGCGCCGTCACCGCGTTCGCGGCCGCGCCGCAGCAATTCGACGGTCGAGTGTGCCGCACGCACCGGGTTTTCGCAAATGCACCGCCCTGGCGCCCCATGGCCTCCAACTGCGGCCTGCCCCAGTTGACTTGGACAAATGTCAAAGGGGGCCGTTCGGCCGTGCTACGCTAACTGCCCATGGATTGTCGTGGACAGCAGAACGCTGGCTGCGCGATGAATGATGTGGTTTCCGACTCTGTCGGCGGTGCATTCGGGATCGCCGCAGTCGAACGCGACACCGGGCTGAGCAAGGACACGCTGCGCGTCTGGGAGCGCCGCTACCGGTTTCCGCTGCCTGCGCGCGACGCCTCGGGCGAGCGCGTCTACACGCGGCAGGACGTCCAGAAGCTGCGGGTGCTGAAGCGGTTACTCGATCAAGGCCACCGGCCCGGAAAGGTGATCGCGCTCGCTGTCGAGCAGCTGGAGCGCCTCGCCGACGCGACGGCCCCCCACGCAGCCCGGCGGGCGGAGGTCGCACGGCTGCACGGTGGCCTGGACGTGTACCTCGAACTGATCCGGCAGCATCGGGTCGAGGAGCTGCGCCGCCAGCTGTCCCAGTCCCTGTTACGGATCGGACTGGCGCGCTTCGTGTCGGAGGTGGTGGCGCCATTGAACGACCTGGTCGGCGATTCCTGGGCCCGGGGTCGCCTGGAGGTGTACGAGGAGCACCTGTACACCGAATCGATCCAGGTGGTGCTGCGCAACGCGATCAGCACGATTCCGCGCCCGGGCAGCCGGCCGCCCGTCGTGCTGCTGACCACGTTTCCTCAGGAATCCCATGGACTCGGTCTGCTGATGGCCGAGGCCTTCTTCGCCCTGGAAGGCTGCCGGTGCGTATCCCTCGGAGTCCAGACGCCGCTGCTGGACATCATCCGGGCCGCAGCAGCCCAGCGCGTGGATATCGTCGCGCTGTCCTTCAGCGAGGCGTTGAATCCGAATCAGGTGATCGACGGAATCACGGAACTGCGCGCCAAGCTTCCGCCCGGCACCGCGATCTGGGTGGGCGGAGCGTGCTCCGCGCTGGTCCGACGGGCGCCCGCCGATGTGCTGGCACTGCGGTCGCTGAACGACATTGCCGCCGCGCTGGCCACCTGGCGCAGCACGCATCGGTCCGCCTGACCTGACTAGCTCGATGGATGCTCGTCGGCAGGGGGTTCGGCCTGCGGCTGCCCCGGATCGGCGGCGCGCTGCGCTCCGGTCGCGGCGGCTGACGCAACGCGTGCAAACTGCTCCTGCAATGCGTTCCACCAGAGTGCCGGGTTGAAGGGCAGCGGCTGCCCCGACGGCGCAGCTGCCTCGTGCGCCGGGCTGGCGGCGCTCGCGGACGCGGATGCAGCGGTGCCGCCGAAGCCCGGCGCGGCCGAAGCCGACTGCGCCATCGCCTGCAGCGCGACGATCGCGTTGCGCTGCATCTCCAGCGTCTGGATCGTCGAGTGCAGCAGCGCGCGGTTCATGTCCAGCCAGTGCTCGACCGTTTTCAGATCGTTGATCCGCTTTTCGAGCTCCTTCGGATCGAGCGTCGGCATCAACATCGAGGGCAGTCCGGGCGGCAGCGGCTGCGCGCCGAACAGCGATTCGGCGCCCGCCGCCGGAGCGCCTGGCGCACCGCCCCACATGCGGGACATCCACTGCAGCGACTCGTTCATGTTGCTGGCGAGCGACTCGGCAAGCGGCACCCCAGCCAGGGGATTCGGGTCGGGCATCGGAATGCGCCTCCAAGTACAGCGGAACGCTGCAACCGATATCTTATTCTTCCGGTCGTGTCTTCGATCCCTGTGACGGTCGGCCGCTCCGATCTGGCACTGCGCGCGGCGATCGCGCTCGCACTGGCCTTGATGATGCACGCGGTGGCCTGGTCGACGCTGGCGGGGGTCCGTATCCTGCTGCCGGGGCGCGAGCACACCCGACCGGTCATTGAAGCGGCCCTGTTGCCGCCGGCGCAGGCGCCCGTCGCGCTGCCGGCTCGCCGCGCCGTTGCACGCACCACGCCCGCCAGGCGATCCGGCGTGGGGCGCGGCACTCCGCCGCCGCTGCAAGCCGTTCGCATCGACGCTGGCGCCCGGCGCAGCCCCGGGCCGGCTGCGGCTCCCGCACCGGCTGTCCAGG
>DASZFP010000160.1:0-10478 GCA_035939615.1 Burkholderiaceae bacterium
TGCCTACGCGCTTGCGGTGCCCGGTCGCCCCTCGCCTGCGCAGCGGGAGAGGGGAGGGGGTGAGGGCTTGACAGTTTGAATCTCACCCTGCCAAGTCCCGGATCCGGTACCACGCCATCGCCGCAACCAGCAGCGGCGTGCGAAGCCAGCGCCCGCCGGGAAATTCGCGGTGCCGGATCGCTGCGAACAGATCGAAACGGCGCGCCGTGCCGCCGATCGCTTCGGCGACGATGCGCCCCGCCAGTCCGGTCAGCGCCAGCCCGTGCCCCGAAAAGCCTTGCAAATAGTAGACGTTGGGGTCCACACGCCCGAAGTCGGGCGCGCGGTTCATCGTGATGTCGATGTATCCGCCCCAGGCGAATTCGATCGGCACGTCGGCGAGCTGCGGAAACACCCCCACCATGCGTCGCCGCATCGCCTCGGGCAGGCGCCGCGGCAGCAGCGTGCTGTAGCTGACGCGGCCGCCGAAGATCATCCGGTGATCGCGCGACAGGCGGAAATAGTCGAGCACCCACTGCGTGTCGGCCACGGCCGCTCCGCGCGGCAGCAGTTGCGCGGCCCGCTCGAGGCCGAGCGGCCGGCTGGCCGCGATGAAGGTCCCGACCGGCATGATGCGGGTCGCAAGGCGCGGCTGCAGGTCCCCAAGGTAGACGTTGCCCGCCAGCAGCACGTGCGAGCAGTGCACGCTGCCGCGCGGCGTGCGCACTTGCGCCAACCGGCCTGGCAGGACCTGCACCGCCCGCGTCTGCTCGAAGATCTTCACACCCAGTGCAGCGGCGGCGCGCGCCAGCCCCAGCGTGTACTTCAGAGGATGCAGGTGTCCGCTGCCGGCGTCGAAGGCTGCGGCCCGGTAGCGGGAACTCGCGATCCACTGGGGCAGTTCGGCCTGATCGATGCTGCGGATCCGCTCGTAGCCGTAGTGGCGAGCCAGCGCTTCGACCCACGCTGCCAGCTCGGCGGCCCGGCGCGGCGTGACCGCGGCCGCCAGGTAGCCGTCCTGCCATTCGCAGTCGATGTTGAAGCGCCGGCAGCGCGCATGGATCAACTCGACCGCTTCTACCGTCGCGTCCCAGATCTGGCGCGCAGCTTCTCGGCCCACTTGGTGCTCGATCACCTGCATGTCGCACGCCAGGCCCACCAGCGCCTGCCCGCCGTTGCGGCCCGAGGCTCCCCATCCGACCCGCCGGGCCTCCACCACGGCAACCGTGAAGCCGGCATCGGCCAGATCGATCGCGGCCGACAGGCCGGCCAGACCGGAGCCGACCACGCACACATCGCACGCGATGTCGTCCAGCAGCGCCGGGTAGGGATCGCCTCGATCCACGGTGGCCTCGTAGTACGAGTGGCGCACCAGCGGATCGTCGGAACCGAGCAGGAAGCCTCGCTCGTACTTGTAGCTCACATCAGCCGAGTTCTGCGAAGCCTAGATTTAAGGCAGTCTATCCGGCCCGGCGCCGGATTCGATAGACTGGGGTCAAGCGTACTGGCCGGAGCCCCCTGCGTCGCGCCGGCCTAGAATACCCGCTTCATGGCAATCGACGAGCATTCATCAGGCATGGCTTCAGAGCCCGGGCGCGCGCCCTTCGTATTGATTCCGTGCGACAACCGCACCCTGGACGGCCACTCTTTTCACGTGCTGGGACGCAAGTACTCCGACGCCGTGCACGATGCCGCCGGGTGCCATCCGCTGCTGCTGCCGACCGGCGGCGACCCCGATCTTGCTGCTTACCTGGACCTGGCCGACGGCATTTTGCTGACCGGCTCCCCGGCAAACGTTCATCCGAGGCACTTCGGCCAGAGCGTTCGCGACGCCGGGTTGCCGCTCGATCAGGAGCGTGACGACGCAACGCTGGCGCTGGTGCGCCTTGCGATCGAGCGGGAGCTGCCGCTGTTCGCGATCTGCCGCGGGCTGCAGGAGGCCAACGTCGCGCTGGGAGGCACGCTGTTGCAGGCGGTCCACGAGGAGCCGGGACGGTTCGATCATCGCGCCGATCCTCGATCCGACGCCGAAGCGCAGTACGGGCCGTCGCACGCGGTCGACATCGTCGCGGGCGGCGAGCTGGACCGGATCCTGGGCGTGCGCCAGCTGCAGGTCAATTCGCTGCATGGACAGGCGATCGACCGCCTGGCCCCGGGCCTGCGGGTTGAAGCCCGCGCACGCGACGGCACGGTCGAGGCGGTTCATATCAGCGCCCATCCCGGCTTCGCGCTGGCGGTGCAGTGGCACCCCGAGTGGAAGGTGCTGGACAACCTGGAGTCCAGGATGTTGTTCCGCGCGTTCGGGGACGCCTGCCGTGCCGCGCAAGCGCGCCGTTTTGGCGCCCCTGCCGCGACCGGCCTTTCGCGCGCCGCCTGATTCAGGATCATGGGGCTGCGCGCGGATTTCACCCAGTCGGACCTGGAGCGCTTCTTCGACGAGAATCAGGTCGACGAAGTCGAGTGCCTGGTGCCGGACTTGACGGGCGTGGCGCGCGGCAAGATCCTGCCGCGAGCCAAGTTCACGCAGGATCGCGGCATGCGCCTGGCCGAATCGGTGCTGGCGATGACGGTGACCGGCGAGGCGCCGGACAGCGAAGAGTACGACGCCATCATCTCGCCCAGCGATTTCGACATGGAACTGCTGGCCGACCCGACCACCGTGTGCGTGGTGCCGTGGGTGCCGGCGCCGAGCCGCACCGCGCAGATCATCCACGACTGCTATTTTGCCGACGGCCGCCTGGTCGACTTCGCGCCCCGCTCGGTGCTGCGCCGGGTGCGCGAGCTGTATGCGCAGGAGGGTCTGCAGCCGGTGGTGGCGCCGGAGGTGGAGTTCTACCTGATTGGGCAGAACACCGATCCGGATTTTCCGCTGACGCCGCCGCTGGGGCGCAGCGGCCGCTCCGAGACCAGCCGGCAGCATTACAGCATCGACGCCGTCAACGAATTCGACCCGCTGTTCGAGGACATCTACAAGTGGTGCGAGGAGATGGGCCTGGAGCTGGACACGCTGATCCACGAGATGGGCGCCGGCCAGATGGAGGTCAATTTCCTGCACGGCGATCCGCTCGACCTGGCCGACCGGGTGTTCTACTTCAAGCGCACGCTGCGCGAGGCGGCGCTGCGGCACAAGATGTATGCGACCTTCATGGCCAAGCCGATGGCCAACGAGCCGGGCAGCGCCATGCACATCCACCAGAGCATCGTCGATCGCCGCACCGGCCGCAACATCTTCTCCAACGTCGACGGCTCCCCGTCCGACAAGTTCCGTCACTACATCGGCGGGCTGCAAAAGTACCTGCCGGCGGCGATGGCGTTCCTGGCCCCGTACGTTAATTCCTACCGGCGCCTGGTGCGGCACGCCGCGGCGCCGATCAACATCCGCTGGGGCCGCGACAACCGCACGGTCGGTATCCGCGTGCCGCGCTCGCAGCCGGAGGCGCGCCGCGTGGAGAACCGCGTGATCGGCGCCGACGCCAATCCCTACGTGGCCATGGCCGTGACGCTCGCGTGCGGCTACCTGGGCATGAAGGAATGCCTCGAACCCAGCGAAGAGGCCATCGGCAATGCGTACGGGGCCCCGTACGATCTGCCACGCACGATGTCGGAGGCTCTGAATCTGCTCGCCGGCACTCCGGAGCTCGCCAGCGTGCTGGGCGAACGCTTTGTCACGATCTACCGGCTGGTGAAGGAACTGGAGTACGACGAGTTCATGCAAGTGATCAGCTCGTGGGAGCGCGAACATCTGCTGCTGCACGTCTGACCACCCCGGGGGCCGGCGCCCGATGCGTCATACCGTTTCGATGCGTGCTCGCGCGCTGCTGGGCGCCGCCGCGCTAGCGGTCGCGCTGGCGGCCGCGCTGTTGGGGGCCCCGGCGCGGGCCGGGGACGACAACTTCCTGAACGTCTACAACTGGTCCGATTACATCGGCGACACCACGGTTGCGGATTTCGAAAAGGAAACCGGCATCAAGGTGCGCTATGACACGTTCGACGCCAACGAGACCCTGTACGCCAAGCTGGTGGCCGGCCACACCGGCTATGACGTGGTCGTGCCCTCGTCGCACTGGGCCAAGCTGCAGCTGGAAGGCGGGCTGCTCAAACCCGTGGACAAGAGCCGGATCAGCACGTATTCGAACATCGATCCATGGATCCTGCAGCAGCTCGCCAAGGTCGACCCCGGCAACCGGTTCCTGGTGCCGTGGCTGTGGGGATTTACCACGGTCGGAATCAATGTGGCCAAGGTCAAGGCCGCGCTGGGCAATGTGCCGATGCCGCAGGATGCCTGGGACCTGGTGTTCAAGCCCGAATACGCGAGCCGGCTGAAATCGTGCGGCGTGTCGTTCCTGGACTCGGCCGACGAAGTGTTCCCGGCGGCGCTGCGCTACGTCGGCAAGCTTCCCTACAGCGGCACCGCCGCCGACTACCAGGAGGCGGCCCGGATGATGAACCAGATCCGGCCGTACGTGACGCTGTTTTCCTCCTCCGGCTACATCAACGAGCTGGCTTCCGGAGCGGTGTGCGTCGCGCTGGGATGGAATGGCGACATCGCCATCGCCGCCGCGCGCGCCCGGGAAGCCAGGAACGGGCAGAACATCCAGGTATTGTTTCCGAAGTCCGGCGCGGTCCTGTACTTCGACACGATGGCCATCCCGGTCGATGCGCCGCACGTGGACAATGCCTACAAGTGGTTCAGTTACATCTACCGGCCGCAGGTGCAGGCCGGGATCGTCAACAAGGTGTTCGCCGCATCCGCCGTCCCGGCTGCCAGCAAATACATGCGCCCCGACGTGCTGGCCAACCGGGCTTTGCTGGCGCGGGGCGAGGACCTGGACAAGCTGGTGCCGCCTGACGCGGTCAGCAACGAGATCCGGCGGCTGCGGACGCGCCTTTACACGACATTCAAAACGGGGCTGTAGGGCCAGTGAACGCGGACGCCAACCGCGCCCGGCCGGGGGGAGATGCGCGCATGCAGCCGAACGCGGCGGGCGATGCGAATTTCTTGCGGGTCGAACGGCTGACCAAGCGCTTCGACGAGGTCACGGCGGTCGACGAGGTGACGCTTTCGATTGCGCGCGGCGAGATCTTCGCACTGCTCGGTTCATCCGGCAGCGGCAAGTCCACGCTGCTTCGGATGCTGGCCGGTTTCGAGGCGCCCGACTCCGGCAGCATCTTCCTGCAGGGCGTGGAGATCTCGGGCCTGCGGCCGTACGACCGCCCGATCAACATGATGTTCCAGTCCTATGCGCTGTTTCCGCACCTGACGGTGACGGAGAACATCGCCTTCGGCTTGAAGCGGCACGGGCTGCCGCGCGCGCGCATTGCCGAACAGGTCGAGCGCATGCTCACGCTGGTGCAGCTGAAGCCCTGCGCGCGACGCAAGCCGCACCAGCTCTCCGGCGGCCAGCAGCAGCGCGTCGCCCTGGCGCGCAGCCTGGCGCTGGAGCCCAAGCTGCTGCTGCTGGACGAGCCGCTGGCGGCGCTGGACCGCAAGCTGCGCGAGCAGACCCAGTTCGAGCTGTCCAACATCATCAAACGGGTGGGCGTCACCTGCGTGATGGTCACGCACGATCAGGAAGAGGCCATGACGATGGCCGACCGGATGGCGGTGATGAGCAGCGGGCAGGTGCTGCAGGTCGGACGCCCCAACGAAATCTACGAGACGCCGAACTGCCGCTTCGTGGCCGATTTCATCGGAAACGTGAACCTGTTCGACGGCACGCTCGAAGAAGACGAGACCGACCATTGCATTGTCGCTACGCCGCACGGACGCTTCTACATCGGCCATGGCATCACCGGCGTGCTCGGCCAGTCGCTCACCGTTGCGCTGCGCCCCGAAAAGATCGAGCTGCAGATCGAGCCACCGGCCGACACCAGCGTCAACTGCCTGCACGGACGAGTGGCCGAACGGGCCTATTTCGGCGCCTCTTCGCTGTACCGGATCCAGCTCGACACCGGCATGCGGCTGCAGGTATCGGTTCCGAACACCGAACGCCACAGCGGGCTGATGGCGGTCGGGTCCGAGGTGTACGCGACCTGCGCGCCCGATTCGATGGTGGTGCTGACGCAGTAATGATCGCGTTCAAACAGCGCTGGCGGCACGGCTGGGGACGCCGCGTCGTGATCGGCGTGCCATTCCTTTTCCTGGTGCTGTTTTTCTCGGCGCCGTTTCTGGTCGTTTTCAGGATCAGCGTTTCGGACTCGATCGGCGTGCGCTTTCAGGACCTGCTGGCCTGGACCGACGGGACGCTGACGCTGCGCCTGAAATTCGCCAACTACCTGTTCCTGACCTCCGATCCGGTCTACATCCTCACCTACATGTCCTCGATCGGGTTCGCCGGCCTGAACACGATCATCTGCCTGATCATCGGTTACCCGTTCGCGTACTTCATGGCGCGGTCGCCCGCCGCCTGGCGGCCGGCGCTGCTGATGCTGGTGTCGCTGCCGTTCTGGACTTCGTACCTGCTGCGCGTATACGCCTGGAAAGGTCTGCTGGACGACGATGGGATCATCAACAACCTGCTGCTGTGGCTGCACCTGATCGACACACCGATCCGGATGATGCACACCGCTCGCTCGATGATGGTCGGCATGGTGTACACCTACCTGCCGTTCATGATCCTGCCGGTCTACGCGAACCTGGTGAAGATGGACACGCGGCTGCTGGAAGCGGCGGCGGACCTGGGCGCTGGACCCTTGACCACGTTCTGGCGGGTGACGGTGCCGCTGTCGATGCCCGGCATCATCGCCGGCTCGATGCTGGTGCTGATTCCCAGCATCGGCGAGTACGTGATTCCGGAGCTGCTGGGCGGGCCGTCGACCTTGATGATCGGCCGCGTGCTGTGGGACGAGTTCTTCAGGAACGTCGACTGGTCGATGGCCTCGGCGGTTGCGGTCTCGATGGTCGTGCTGATCCTGATTCCGCTGGCTGTGTTCAACCACTACCAGACCCGCGGAGCGGGCCGGAGCGGCGGCGCATGAACAGCGTATTCGGTCGCGTGTGGCTCGCGTTCGGCTACGCCTTCCTGTACATCCCGATCGCAACGCTGATCGTGTTTTCGTTCAACGAATCCAGGATGGTGACGCTGTGGGGCGGTTTCTCGACCCACTGGTACCACGAGATCCTGCACGACGCCGAGCTGATCGACGCCTTCCTCACTTCGCTGAAGATCGCGCTGATGACAGCCACCGCGTCGGTGGTGCTGGGGACGATGGCGGCTTTCGCACTGGTGCGCTACCGCAGCTTCTTCGGCCGGACCGTCTTCGTCGCGCACATCAACGCGCCCCTGGTCGTGCCCGAGGTGATCACCGGGCTTTCGCTGCTGCTGTTTTTCGTTGCCTGCGAAAAAGCGTTCGGCATGTTCAGCGAGCGCGGCATTGTGACGATCTGGATCGGCCATACTTCGATCTGCACCTGCTATGCGGCCGTGGTGATCCAATCCCGACTTCTCACGATGGATAAGTCCCTGGAGGAAGCGGCCATGGACCTGGGGTGCCAGCCGTTGCAGGTGTTCCTGCTGGTCACGCTGCCGCTGATCATGCAGTCGCTGGTGTCGGCCTGGCTGCTGACGTTCACGATCTCGCTGGACGACGTGGTCACGAGCTCCTTCCTGAACGGCCCGGGCGTGAGCACGCTGCCCATCGTGATCTTCGCGCGCGCCCGGCTCGGCTTGAACCCGACGGTCAACGCCGTGGCCACGCTGTCGGTGGTGGTCGTTTCGATCGGCGTGCTGGCCGGCTCGCTGTGGATGGCGCGCAACGAGCGACGGCGCGCCCAGGAGCAGGCGGCGGCCTATCGTGAGGGCATGCAGGGCATCGAACTGGGGATTTCGAAAGCGGGGGCCTGAATGAAGATGAGCGAGCACATGGATTGGCATGCCCGCGCCGCCGCCGTGCACCCGGACGGACGGGCGCTGATCGACGGGCAGCGGGTGGCCGCCGCCGACGGGCAGACCTTCTCGTGCATCTCGCCGATCGACGCGCGGGTGCTGGCGCAGGTGGCGCGCTGCGGCCCCGCCGACGTCGACCGCGCGGTGGCCGGGGCCCGGCGCGCCTTCGAGGACCGGCGCTGGAGCGGGCAGCCGCCGGCGGCGCGCAAAAAGGTCCTTTTGAAATTCGCCGAGCTGCTGCTGGCAGCGCGCGATGAGCTCGCGCTGCTGGAGACGCTGGACATGGGCAAGCCCGTGCAGTTCAGCCTGAAGGTGGACGTGCCGGCGGCGGCGCGCTGCATCGGCTGGTACGCCGAAGCGGTCGATAAGATCTACGACGAGATCGCGCCGACCCGCGACGAAGCCCTGGCCCTGATCCGGCGCGAGCCGATGGGCGTGGTCGGAGCCATCGTTCCGTGGAACTACCCGATGATCATGGCTGCCTGGAAACTCGGGCCGGCGCTGGCGGCCGGCAACAGCGTGGTGTTGAAGCCCTCGGAAAAATCTCCGCTCACCGCCCTTCGGATGGCCGAGCTGGCCCTGCAGGCCGGGCTGCCCGAATCCGTGCTGAACGTGGCGCCTGGCTTCGGCAGCGAGGCCGGCGAGGCCCTGGCGCTGCACCCGCACGTCGATGCGATCTCGTTCACCGGCTCCACGCGCGTGGGGCGGCGCATGCTCGAATACGCGGCGCGCTCGAATCTGAAGCGGGTGTTCAACGAACTGGGCGGCAAGTCGGCCAACATCGTGTTTGCCGACTTCCAGGACCTGGACCGCGCCGCCACCACCGCTGCCGCGTGCATGTTCTTCAACCAGGGCGAGTCGTGCAACGCTCCGTCCCGGCTGCTGGTGCAGGCGTCGATCGCTGACGATTTCGTCGCCCGCGTGGTGGCCCGCTCGCAGGATTACGCCCCGGCCGACCCGCTGGCGTCCGACACGTTGATGGGAGCGCTGGTCGACCAGGCGCAACTCGCCACCGTGCTCGGTTACATCGAATCCGGCGAGCGCGAGGGCGCGCAGCGCCTGGCCGGCGGCACGCGTGTTCGCGCCGAGACGGGCGGATTTTATGTCGCGCCCACCGTGTTCGACCGGGTGGGCAGCTCGATGCAAATCGCGCGCGAGGAAATCTTCGGACCGGTGCTGTCGGTGATCCGCTTCGAGAACGAACAGCAGGCGGTCGCGGTCGCCAACGACACCTCGTACGGCCTGCAGGCCGGGGTCTGGAGCAGCGACCTCAACCGTGCCCACCGGGTGGCCCGGCAGCTGCGCGCCGGCACCGTCCACGTGAACCAGTACGATGAGGACGACATCACCGTTCCGTTCGGCGGCTACCGGCAGAGCGGCAACGGACGCGACAAGTCGCTGCACGCGTTCGACAAGTACACCGAGCTGAAAACGACCTGGATACGGCTCGACTGAAGACTCTTTTCGAGGGGATGACGATGCTGATCGGAGTGCCGACCGAGATCAAGATTCGCGAATACCGGGTCGGGTTGACGCCGGCCAACGTGCGCGAGCTCACCGAACGCGGACACCAGGTGATCGTCCAGGCCGGCTGCGGCGCCGGCGTCGGGCTGAGCGACGCCAACTACGAGACGGCCGGCGCCAGCGTGGTGAGCAACGGCCAGCAGGTGTACGCGCAGGCGCAGATGATCGTGAAGGTCAAGGAGCCTCAACCGGAGGAGCGCAAGCTGCTGCGCCCCGACCAGGTGCTGTTCACCTATCTGCACCTGGCGCCCGACCCGGAGCAGGCCAGCGACCTGATCCAGAGCAGCGCCATCTGCATCGCCTACGAAACGGTCACGTCGGACACCGGCGGGCTTCCGCTGCTGGCGCCGATGTCGGAGGTCGCCGGCCGCATGTCGATCCAGGCCGGCGCGTATTTCCTGGAGAAGGCGCACGGGGGACTGGGCGTGCTGCTGGGCGGCGTTCCGGGCGTCGATCCGGCCAAGGTGGTCGTGCTGGGCGGCGGCGTGGTCGGCACGCACGCGGTGCACATCGCGCTCGGGATGGCGGCGGAAGTGTGGGTGCTCGACCGCAACGTGGACGCGCTGCGCGCGCTGTGGCGCCAGTTCGGGCGGCCGTTGAATACGGTGTTCTCCACCCGCGCCGCGATCGAGCAGCACTGCGTCTCGGCCGACCTGGTGATCGGCGGCGTGCTGCTGCCCGGCGCGGCCGCGCCCAAGCTGGTCACGGCCGAAATCGTGCGCCGGATGAAGCCCGGCTCGGTGATCGTCGATGTCGCCATCGACCAGGGCGGCTGTTGCGAAACGTCGCGCCCGACCACGCACGACGATCCGACCTACGTGGTCGACGGCGTGATCCACTACTGCGTGACCAACATGCCGGGAGCGGTGCCGCGCACCTCGACGTTCGCGCTGAACAACGCCACCCTGCCGTTCGTGCTGGCGCTGGCCGACAAAGGCTACCGCCGGGCGCTGCTGGAGGACCGGCACCTGAGAAACGGGCTGAACGTGCACCGCGGCCGCGTGACCAATCGCGCCGTGGCCGCGGCACTCGGACACAAGTACGTCGATCCGAACGAGGCGCTGCAGCCGTAGTCGCGTAGTTCACGAC
>DASZFP010000161.1:0-4469 GCA_035939615.1 Burkholderiaceae bacterium
CCGCCGCACAGCTCGCGCAGCCGCGCCACGAACTCCAGCAGGCCGGTCGGAGTCGAAAACTCGCTGTGCGAGGCGGGCGAGATGCAATCCACGCGGGCGGGCACCCCGCGCGCCTGCGCGATTTCGGGCGATACCTTGGCCGCGGGCAGCACGCCGCCGTGGCCCGGCTTGGCGCCCTGCGACAGCTTGATTTCGATCATCTTCACCTGAGGTCGGCGCGCCTCCTCGGCGAAGCGCTGCGGATCGAAGCGGCCTTCGCGCGTGCGGCAGCCGAAGTAGCCGCTGCCGACCTCCCAGATCAAATCACCCCCGTGCTCGCGGTGGTAGCGGCTGATGCCGCCTTCGCCGGTGTCGTGCGCGAAGCGGCCGTCGAGTGCGCCGCGGTTCAGCGCCAGGATCGCGTTGGCCGATAGGGCCCCGAAACTCAGCGCCGAAATGTTGAAGACCGAAGCGGGGTAGGGTGCGGTGCAGGCCGGCCCGCCCACCGCCACCCGGAAATCGTAGGCCTGCACCGGGGCTGGCGCCATCGAGTGGGTGATCCACTCAGTGCCGGCTTCGTACAGGTCGAGCTGCGTGCCGAACGGAACCTTGTCCAGTTCACCCTTGGCGCGCTGGTACACGACGCTGCGCTGGTTGCGCGAAAACGGCCGCGCCTCGGTGTCGCTCTCGACGATGTACTGGCGCAGCTCGGGGCGGATGAACTCGAAAAAGAAGCGCAGGTTGCCCAGAATCGGGTAGTTGCGACGGATCGAATGGCGCGTCTGCAGGTAGTCGCGCAGTCCCAGCAGCGTCAGCGCCAGCGCCGGCCAGGCAACCCAGCCGACGTGCGGCATGCCGCCGGCCAGCATGGCAACGCCCGCCAGCGCCAGCGTGGCGCAGATGTACAGCGCGGAAAAGCGTGAACCGATCCGAAGACTCATCGACGGCCCCTGTTTCCCATCCGGAACTGCTTTCACCCTCGGCGCGGGCCCCGCGCGCCGAGGCGCCAGTTTGGTCAAATCAGCGCCGAGGAATCGGCCGAAACAGCACCTTTCTGGAGCGCACTCGCGGCGCTGGTCGACTCGATAATGGCCCCGCCGAGGCATACCTCGCCGTCGTACAGCACCGCCGACTGCCCGGGGGTCACAGCCCACTGAGGCTCTTCGAAACTCAGCTCGAGCCGATCGGGAGCGGCTGCGATCACCCGGCAGGCCGCATCAGCCTGGCGGTAACGGGTTCTGGCCGAGAGGCCCGAGCCGGCTTGCGGCACAGGGCCGACCCAGGCCGGCAGGGTCGCCACCAGCCGGTCCGTCAGCAGCCAGGGATGGTCGTGACCCTGCACCACCCACAGCGTGTTGGCGGCCAGGTCCTTGCGGGCCACGAACCAGGGCTCGCCGGTGCCGTCCTGCGTTCCCCCCACGCCGATGCCCCTGCGCTGGCCCAGCGTGTAGAAGCTCAAGCCGACGTGCTCGCCGAGCACCCGCCCGTCGGACGCGCGGATCGGGCCGGGCCGGGTTGGAAGATAGCGGGCCAGGAACGCCCGGAATGGGCGCTCGCCGATGAAGCAGATGCCGGTCGAATCGCGCTTGCCCGCGTTGGAAAGGCCGATCTTGCGCGCCAGCGCGCGCACCTCGGTCTTGCGCAGCTCGCCCAGCGGGAAAAGGGTCCGTCCGAGCTGATGCTGGGTCAAGCGGTGCAGGAAGTAGCTCTGATCCTTGCTGGCATCGAGCGCGCGCAGCAGCTCGCGTTGACCACCGACGGTGCGGATGCGGGCGTAGTGCCCGGTTGCGATCTGCTGCGCGCCCATGGCCATGGCGTGATCCAGGAACGCCTTGAACTTGATCTCGGCGTTGCATAGCACATCCGGATTGGGCGTGCGGCCGGCCGAGTACTCGCGCAGGAACTCGGCGAACACGCGCTCGCGGTACTCGGCGGCGAAGTTCACTGCCTCGATGTCGATCCCGATCACGTCGGCCGCGCTGGCCGCATCGAGCCAGTCCTGGCGGGTGGAGCAGTACTCGTCGTCGTCATCGTCTTCCCAGTTCTTCATGAAAAGCCCGATCACCTGGTAGCCCTGCTGCTTGAGCAGCCAGGCAGCCACCGACGAGTCGACCCCGCCCGACATGCCCACGACGATTCGGGGACCCGCGTTCATCGTCATTCAGATACCGCCTTGGCCGCTTGCGCCAGCGCATCCGGGTGCGCGTACAGCAGCTGCAGCGGGTAACGCTGCCCGCCCAGGTAGTCGTCGATGCAGCGCCCCACCAGCGGACTGCGCCAGCGCCCGCTGTGCTGTGCCAGCTCCTGACGTGACATCCAGACGGTACGCACGATTCCGTGGTCCAGGGCCTGTCCGGCGACGCGTTCCTCCAGCTCACCGGTGAACGCGAACCGCAGGTACGTGGGTCCGCGGGCGGGACCCGGGTTGCGCCACAGGTAAACGCCCAGCAGCGCGGTGGGACGGAAGGGATGGGCGGTTTCTTCGAGTGCCTCGCGGCTCACCGCTTGCTCCAGCGTCTCACCGGGTTCCAGGTGACCGGCCGGCTGGTTGATTCGCAATCCGTCCTCCGTGTGCTCTTCGACCAGCAAAAAGCGGCCATCGCGCTCCACGACGGCGGCGACGGTGACGGAGGGTTTCCAAACGCGGGACACGTTGCTGGCGCGGGGAAGTGGCGACCCAGGCGGCGATGCGACAATGCTAAATTCTAGCGGTCGGCCCGTACCCAGCCGGCGCTGACCTGAATCCCTGAGGAGTTCCTGATGCGCATCGGTATTCCGGCCGAGACCAGGCCGGGAGAAACTCGTGTTGCCGGCACGCCCGAGACCGTCAAGAAGCTGGTGGCGCAGAAGCACGCGATCGTGGTCCAGGCCGGGGCCGGCCTGCCCTCGAGCCAGCCCGACCAAGCCTTCGTGGCCGCCGGGGCGACCATCGGTTCGGCCTCCGATGCGATGGGGGCCCAGATGGTGCTGCGCGTGAGGCGCCCGTCGGACAGCGAGCTCGCCTCGATGGCGCGCGGCGCCGTGCTGGTGGGCATGCTGGAACCCTTCAACGCCGAGGGCATTGCGGCCATGAACGCCGCGGGCCTCACGGCATTTGCCCTGGAAGCGGCTCCGCGCACCACGCGCGCACAGAGCATGGACGTGCTGTCCTCGCAGGCCAACATCGCGGGGTACAAAGCCGTGCTGCTGGCGGCCAACGCCTACCAGCGCCTGATGCCGATGATGATGACGGCCGCCGGCACCATCAAGGCGGCCCGCGCGGTGATCCTGGGCGCGGGGGTGGCGGGTTTGCAGGCGATCGCCACCGCCAAGCGGCTGGGCGCGGCGATCGAGGCCTCCGATGTGCGGCCGGCCGTGAAGGAGCAGATCGAATCGCTCGGCGCCAAGTTCATCGATGTGCCGTTCGAAACCGACGAGGAGCGCGAGATCGCCAAGGGCGTCGGTGGCTACGCGCGCCCGATGCCGCCGGCCTGGCTGGAGCGACAGAAGGCCGAGGTTGCCAAGCGCATCGCCCTGGCCGACATCGTGATCACGACCGCGCTGATTCCAGGCCGGCCCGCGCCGCGGCTGGTGACCGAGGAGATGGTGCGCTCGATGAAGCCCGGCTCGGTGATCGTGGACATGGCGGCCGAGCAGGGCGGCAACGTCGCGCTGACCGAGCCGGGCTCGACCGTGACGCGGCACAACGTGCAGATCATTGGACTCACCAACCTCGCGGCCCTCGTGGCGGCCGACAGCTCGGCCCTGTACGCCCGCAACGTCCTGGACTTCCTGAAGCTGCTGTTCGACAAGGAGGGCGGCTTCGTGCTGAACCGCGACGACGACATCGTGGCCGCCTGCCTGCTGTCCCACGCGGGCGAAATCGTTCGCAAGTCCTGACCATAAACGAAGACGGAGCCCGCCATGGAACTGGTGAACCATCTGATCATCTTCGTGCTGGCGATCTACGTGGGCTATCACGTGGTGTGGAACGTGACACCTGCGTTGCACACGCCGCTGATGTCGGTGACCAACGCGATCTCGGCCATCATCATCGTGGGCGCGATGCTGGCGGCGGCGCTGACCGAGACGACGCTGGGGCGCACGATGGGCGTGCTGGCCGTGGCGCTGGCCGCAGTGAACGTGTTCGGGGGTTTTCTGGTCACGCAGCGGATGCTGGAGATGTTCAAGAAGAAAGAGCCGAAGAAGTGAAGCGCGGCCCTCACCCCCGGCCCCTGTCCCGCTGGCGCGGCAGAGGGGAGCCTTTTTTTCTGGCTGTTGCCGATTCGCTCGCGCGGTGGAGCAATTCATGAATTTCAGCCTGGAACTGGTCGTGCTGCTGTACCTGGTCGCCTCGGTGTGCTTCATCCAGGCGCTCAAAGGGCTGTCGCACCCGGCCACATCGCGCATCGGCAACGCTTTCGGCATGGTCGGGATGGCGATCGCGATCGTCACTACGGTTGCGCTGATTCTGAAGATCCACCCCCACACCGGAGGCGTGGGACTCGCCT
>DASZFP010000162.1:0-5583 GCA_035939615.1 Burkholderiaceae bacterium
CCACACGGCGAATCCGTGGTCCTCGCAGATCTCGATCGCGCGCTCGGCGTCTTCGAGGGCGCACTCGTTCTCGCCCCGGAAATGGCGCACGGCCGCGCGAAATCCGTAAGCCTCGCCCATGCTGAAGCGGTGATCGAGCCGGGTGGACAGTGCCACCACGGCATTGGCACGCCGCAGCGCGTCGTCGGGATAGCCGAGTTCCCACCGGCCCCATGACGAATAGCACAGGCACATCACGCGAACGTCCTGTACGGCGTCCGGATGGTGCCGCGAATCGCCGTAGTCGGAGATGCAGGCGTCCATGCGCTCCACGGCCGACATCAGCTCGCCCTGGTGGAACAGGATGTTGGCGTCGGCCCACCTCGCCTGGAGCCTGCGCGTCGCATCCGGAAGCCGATTCGCCAGCGCGGCAACCTGATCGGCAATCCGGTGCGCCTCGTCGAAATCGGCGCGCATGAAGTGGTACGCCTCCAGCCCGAGTTGAGCCTTGAGCAGGGCGCCCTCGTCGTCGGCTTCGCGGCAGAGCTCCGCGGCGCGCGAGTACACGCGCTCGACCTGATCGGCTCCGTATCCTTCCGTGGCGATCAGCCGCGCGGCCAGCAGCAGCTGAAGCCGCAACTCGGTCCGGGCCAGGTCCGGCGACGGCGTCATCGATCGGAGGAGCTCCAGCGCCTTCCTGATGTGGCTGATGGACTCGTAGTGAGCGGAGCGGGCGGCCGCGCGCCGGGCGGCGCGCTCCCAGTACACGATCGCTTCGGCCGCGTTGCCGGCTTCTGAAAAGTGGTACGCGAGCAGCTCGGGCTGGGCCTCCTCCAGGTCACTGAACTGCTTCGCAATGACGGTCGCGATGGCTCGGTGCAGCGTCTTGCGGTCGCGCTCCCATAGGGACTGATAGGCGGCATCGCGAACCAGGGCATGCTTGAAGAAGTACGTGCTGCCGGGGGAATCGGCTTTCTCGATCACCAGGCCCGAAGCCACCAGCTCGCACAGCCGGGCGCCGAGATCGTCGATCCGCACCGGCGCATCCGGGGAGGCGAGCACGGCCTGCAGCAGCGCGAGCGGGAATTCGCGGCCGATCGTACCTCCCACCTGGGCGACCGGCTTGGCGCTCTCGAGCCGGTCCAGGCGCGCCATCAGCAGATCCTGCAGCTTCCTCGGGATTTTGAGCTCGAGGACCGAAGCCGCGTCGCCTGCGTGCCCCGTCCGCAGCAGGTCGACGGCCATCCGCGTCGATTCCTCGATGAACAGGGGAACGCCGTCGGCCCGGGCGGCGAGCGATCGGATCATCTCGCCGGGCAGCGATGCGCCGCCGGCCTCCACGACCATCGTTCGCGCCGACTCGGGCGACAGCCCGCCCAGCTCGATCCGGTGAATGGGCGCCGCCGGGTTCCAGACCGTCCCCGCCCTCGAGCGCATCGTGGCGATCAACAGCAGCCGCAGCCTCGACCCTTCGGCCATCAGGCGCTCCAGCAGCTCGGCCGTCGAGGGATCGATCCAATGGACGTCCTCGACGAGGATACAAAGCGGTGAGACCTGCGCCCGGTGTCGGACCCAGCTCGTCAGCGCGTTCAGGGTCAGCCGCCGCAGCTTGTCGGGCGGGAGCTGCAGTCTCGGGTCCTGCGTGCCGGAAGGTATCGACAGCAGCGCCGCGATCAGAGGCGCCCCGTCGCCCGCGGACGGCATGTGCGCGGCGATCTTGCCCAGCTTCGTTCTGGCGTCGTCGCTGTCCTGGATTTGAAACAGGCGTCGAAGGAAATCGATCACCGGGTGGAACGCGCTCGCCACGTGATCCGGCGTGCATCGGCCCAGGATCGGTTGATTGCCCCCGGCCAGCAGCTGGCGCTTGAACTCGCTGATCAGGCGGGACTTGCCGATTCCCGCCTCGCCGGAAACGAGCACCGCGGTCATAAGCCCGGACTGCGCGGCGGACCAGTGATCCTGGATCACCCGAAGTTCCCGGGTTCGGCCGAGGAAAGGCGTCATGGACCAGGCGGCCTCGCGCGGATCCGGATCGGATCGAATCTCCCCGAGCGCGACGTAGGCCTTCTGGAGCTGGGGGTAGTCCTTCAGTTCTACGGGCCCTGCGATCGCCCGGAACGCGAATCGCCCCTGCAGCAGTTGCTGTGTCGATTGGCTTACGGTGATGGTGCCCGGGGTCGCCAGCTGCTGCAGCCTGCGGGCGATGTGCAAAGGGGGGCCGAACGGGTCGCCTTCCTTCACGGCGACCTGCCCCGTGTCGATGCCGATGCGCACACTCAACCCGAGCGCAGCCACCGCATCGATGATCTCGCGTCCGGCCTTGAGCGACTGGGCGGCGCAGTCCTCATGGGCGGTCGGAAAGCCGAAGAGGCACACGAATCCGTCGCCTTCGAGCTTGTGGATCGAACCGCCATACGCCGATACGATGTTGGTTCCGCAAGCGTAATAGCGCCCGACCAGCTCGCTGTAGCGCTCGGCCCTCAGAGTATCGAGCAGCCGGGAGGACCCGACGATATCGCAGTACATCACCGTCACCTGGCGCAGGTTGTCCTGCTCGTGCGGCCGCCCGTCGGTCAGTGGCAATTTGGAGACCTGGAACTTTTCTCCCAAAAAGCCGGTTCCATCGAATGCGAGCTCCCACGGGATATCCGCCAGATCGTCGTCGATCTGCAAACATAGATCGCGCCCCGGGGATCGGGCGAGATGCGCGCGTACCGCTTCCGGGAAGAAGCGCGCAAAGATCGTCGCGCCCAGCTGCCTCAAGGGGATCGCCTGATCGTCCCCGCCCGGCGATTGCAAAGGCGGCAGGGGAACGGGTTCCGACAGGGCTCGCGCCCGCCCGCGCAAATCGCACAGCCAGTCCCCGAGCTCAATGCGGACCGGCCGCCCGACCGGCGCTACGTCGGTCAGCCACACTGATACGGAAGCGCCTTCGCGCAGGATCGTCAAAACCAGCGGCGGGGGATCAACGCCTTCCACACCTATCACCCGCTATCTGATCGCAAGTCAGCTTCCCCTGACGGTGTTAGGTAAATTTACCCCGGCTCGCCTCATTGGAAAAGGCCAATCCAAGGTTTTCACGCTGTGGTGATGTGGAAGTGAATCGCATTGGGCTCAACGCATACCGCAAATCACGGGTCCTCGGGTTGACCGCGATTACCCACTCAACGTCTTGACGCTTTTACCAGGAGCGTGCCGACGGCACCTGCGCGGCCGTCAAGCTCGGCCCCGGCCAGTACGCCATCGGGGGTAGCTACTTTCCGGCGCAAAAATGACGCTTCTGGAGCAGCGCCTGCAGCTCATCACGATATTCTGGGGACGGAGTACCCGTAAGTCTGGCCCTTGACCCGGAAGCGTTCTCGACACGCGCCCGTACCGGCGCTGATCGGTCCGTCGCGGATTCAGGATCGGGCACAGCGACTTCGGCAGCGCTTGAGGCACTCATCGTCGATCCGGCCACGAGTGAGCCTCGAATAGCGCAACCGGGCCGCCCTGCTCGCTGGCGCCGCGTGACCTCGCCGTAGTTCTGTTGCAGCCCCGGCGGGGCGGGATCACCCCGGCGGGACCCAAGAGATGCACACTTATTTGCTGGCCGAGGCGGCGCCGCGGCACGACCGCCTTCGGCGGATATCAGGCTCCGCTGATCGCGAGGTCGTTGTAGACGTTCTTGACGTTCGGGACCGTCTTTGCGATCGCCTCGCCCAACTCGCGATCCATCGCGGTGTCCACAAGGCCTTTAAGATAGACCTCCTGCTGGGCAGCGTAGACCACGATATTGAAAAAGCGGAGCGACGGTCGTTCGTTGATCCGTTTCTGGACTTCGGCGCGGATCCACGAATCGCCTCCGTGGTCACCCACACCGGTAACAACGACCGCTTGGGTTCCTCCAGCCGCTTCTTCGCTCGCATCGCTGACAGGGGCCGCGATGCCGTATCCGGAAAGCGCCATCAACGTTGGTCCGAGCAGAATGACGTTTTTTGAAAGATTCATGATCATCTCCAGGAAAGAGTTGAATTTCAATGGAAGCGGCGCCTCAGTCGCACGACTGCTTGACGTCTTCATGTGAATCTCACTGGTTAAGGATGCAAGCTGCTACCTCCTCACGACGATGGCGACGCGGTTAGTAGGTCTAGAACCTTCGAGCGCTGGCCGCTGCAGGCCTAGCTCTTCTTGAGCTGGTTAGGGCTCTGCGGCTGCGCTAGCTGGAGGCCTCCGGTTGTTGCAGTCGCGCTGGGCGCCGGAGAGCCGGATGGGAAGAGGTTCGATACGGCCATCGCCAGCATCAGGATCAGTATCGCGGCAGTGGTCGCACCGGTGGCGGAGAGACGTTTTGGGGTCTCGAAGTGGGCGTTCATGGCATCGATCCTTTCGGGGCTGGTTCCGAATCCTCTGGGCGGCCTGCGGGTTCTCCCTTTTTTCATTCCGCCTCACTAGTAAGAACGCATCGAACCGGCCCAAACTGACAGGACCGACGCCTGACGATCTCGCAGGGCCGCGCAATGCCGCATTGCGAAATCACCTTAGACGCGTTGTAATGCAGCGGAGAAATCGGGGGAGCAATGGGCGAGCGGCTCACCGTGCTTTTGTCGCGCATGCAAAGTGGAGACCGGGCCGCGCGTGATGCAGTCTTTTCCGCGGCCTACCAAGAACTGCGGCGCTTGGCCCATTCACGCTTGCACGACGGGGGCCGTAACACCGTTCTGGATGCCAACCGCCCTGGTACACGAGTCCTACCTGCGTTTGGTACAGACAGGGGAGCTCAAGATCGAAGATCGGCGAGCCTTCTTCGGCTACGCCTCGCAGGTGATGCGCTCGGTGATCGTGGACAGTGCGCGGGCACGCATGGCCGAGCGGCGCGGGGGCGATGCCCAGAAGATGGCGCTATCCACGGACCTTGAGCAGGACCTTGGTCAGGACGAGGAAGGGATCCTGCACGTGCACGAGGCGCTCCAGGATCTGGAGAAGGCCGATGTGCGGGCAGCACAGATGGTGCAGATGCGTTATTTCGGCGGCTACAGCGACAAGGAGATCGCCGAGACCTTGCACATCACCGAGCGCACGGTGCAGCGCGACTGGAAGAAGGCCAAGGTGCTGCTGCGGGCGATTCTGAAACCGACCTGAGCGGGTTTCCGTCATCAAGCTGTCGAGGGATCAGGTGGCGCGCATGAGACGGCTGCTCGACGAGGCATGGGAATGGCTTGCTTCGAGAGGAGGCCTTTCGATGCTAGGTCTCGAGCGCTACCGGCCGCTCGCGTTGCGTGCAGAGGACCGGTCGCGCCCGGATACCGCCATCGGACGTGCAGGCCAATGCAGGAAAGTGAAGCAGGGTGCGGGGTTTAGCGTCCATTCGCGACTTCGAAGCCGTGCAACGTTCGTCGACGGTGAATGGCGCCTGGGCATTTTGGTACAGGGCGGAGGTGCGCAATGTTGACCGGTGTACAGGTGCGGAGTCAGCGGACGTCGCCGTTGCGCCCCCCAAACCGACCTGCTTTCACCTTGTCGACCCTTTGCAGTCTCCAAGGAGCGATGAAACCGGTCGCTCCATTCCGAACTCCCGACCCCATCAGAGGGGCCGGAAGTTCGGCCGCTCAGAAAGACTCGCCG
>DASZFP010000163.1:0-30050 GCA_035939615.1 Burkholderiaceae bacterium
TGCGCTTCACCTTCCTGCCGATTGCCTGCTCACTGACCTCGCTGGTGTGGCAGTTCGGCACGCTGCACCTTCTGGGCTTCGGCCTGGATCCGCTGGCGATCCTGGTGCCCTTCCTGGTGTTCTCGATCGGCGTGTCGCACGGCGTACAGCAGATCAATTTCATCGTACGCGAGATCGCGCACGGCAAGAGCACCTTCGATGCCGCACGCGCCAGCTTCTCCGGCCTGCTGGTCCCGGGCACGCTGGCCCTGGTGACCGCCTTTGTCTCGTTCGTCACGCTGATTCTGATCCCGATCCCGATGGTGCGCGAGCTGGCGATCACGGCGGCGATCGGCGTGGCCTACAAGATCGTCACCAATCTGGTGATGCTGCCGGTGGCCGCCTCGTTCTTCCATTTCGACAAGGCCTTCGCCGACAAAGCGATGCTCGAGCGCGAGCGCCGCGCGCGCTGGCTCAGGCAACTGTCGCGCGTTTCGGAGCCCGGCAACGCGGTGTTCATCGTGTTTGTTACGGCTGTCGTGCTGGCGCTGGCGGTCTGGCAGAGCCGCGACCGGGTGGTCGGCACGCTGCAGGCCGGCGCGCCCGAGCTGCGCGCCGACAGCCGCTACAACCGCGATGCGGTCGACATCGCCAGCAACTACGACGCCGGCCTGGACTGGCTGACGGTGGTCGTGGAACTGGCACCCAAGCCGGACAACTGCTCGCGCGTTGCCCTGGCGCCCTACGAGGAGGACCTGGTCTGGACGCTGCAGAACGCCCCGGGCGTGGTGGGAGTTGCCTCGTTCACCACGATGACACGTACCTACAGCGAGGGCTACAACGAGAACAATCCGAAGATGAGCGTGGTGCCGATCGACCCGGTCAACTACGCCGGACTGACGATCGAGATCAACCGGGTGCGCGGCTTCATCAGCAACGACTGCAACATGACGGCGGTGCACGCCTACCTGACCGACCACAAGGCCACGACCATCCAGAAGGTGATCGACGTCGTCAAGCAGTTCCGCGCCGAACAGAAGCTCGATGGCGTGACGGTGCGGCTCGCCTCGGGCAACGCCGGCGTGCTGGCCGCCATCAACGAGGAGGTCTCGCGCAGCGAGCTGCCGATGCTGCTGTGGGTGTACGCGGCCATCGCGATCCTGGTGCTGATCGCCTACCGCGATCTGCGGGCGGTCATTGCCTGCTGCCTGCCGCTGACGGTCGCCACCTTCATCGGCTACTGGTTCATGAAGGAGCTGGAGATCGGCCTCACCGTGGCCACATTGCCGGTGATGGTGCTGGCGGTCGGGATCGGCGTGGACTACGCCTTTTACATCTACAACAGGCTGCAGTCGCACCTGGCGCAGGGCGAGCCGATCGTGGCGGCGCTCGAACGCTCGATCATGGAGGTCGGGGTGGCCACCATCTTCACCGCGATCACGCTGGCGGTGGGCGTGGTGACCTGGTCCTTCTCGGCCCTGAAGTTCCAGGCCGACATGGGCAAGCTGCTGGCGTTCATGTTCATCATCAACCTCGTGATGGCGATGACCGCGCTGCCGGCCCTTGCCGTCGTGCTGGAGCGGCTCTTCCCGAGGCGCAAGCCCGTGCACATCCCGGGCGTGCTGCAGCACTGAGGACCACCCGGACCGGCCGTTTCGATCCTCCTTGAGCCGAGCATGAACCCGAGATTCGACCTGGATTGGCGATGAAAGCAACGCTCTGTCGATCGATGAAGTATCTGCCTGTGATGCTGTGGCTCATGGCCCTGGTCGGGCCGACCCTGGCCCAGCAGACAGTAGCCGGGGGAGTCGCTGGCGACGCGACCCAGCTGATGAAGGAACTGCAGCACCTTCCGGCGTTGCACCTGGCCCACCCGACGCACGCCCAGATCCTGGCGGCGGCCCGCGCCGGGGCCCGGGTGGTCGCCGTCGGCGACCACGGGACGGTGCTGCTGTCGGACGACCAGGGCAGGTCGTGGCGCCAGGCGCGCGAGGTGCCGACGCGGGTGATGCTGACCTCGGTGAGTTTCGCCGGCGACAAGCTGGGCTGGGCGGTTGGCCACTGGGGCTTGATCCTGCACACCGCGGATGGCGGCGAAACCTGGAAGCTGCAACGCTCCGACACCACCGTCGACCAGCCGCTGTTCTCGGTGTATTTCTCGGACGCCTCGAACGGGATCGCCGTCGGCCTGTGGTCGCTTGTGGTGCGCACAACCGACGGGGGTGCCAGCTGGACCCAGGTCAAGATGCCTGCGCTGAACGCAAAGGAAACGGCCGGGCCGAATCTGTACGAGATCTTCCCTGGCCGAGGCGCCATCCTGTACGTTGCGGCCGAGCAGGGCCTGGTCTACCGGTCGCCCGATAGCGGCACGACCTGGACTCTGATCAAGACGGGCAACCGCGGCTCCTTCTGGGCCGGGCTGAAGCTGCCCGACGACTCCGTACTGGTGGCCGGCCTGAACGGCAAGATCTGGCGCAGTAGCGACGAGGGCAAGACCTGGAACGAACTGAACAGCGGCGTCACCGCCTCGATCACGGACCTGGCTCTGGGGTCCGACGGCAGCGTGACTGGTGTCGGGCTGGAGGGCGCCGTGGTGAACAGCAAGGACGGCACGATCTTCACCGCCAGCCCGCGGACCGACCGCGCCCCGCTGACGGCGGTGTTGCTGGACGGCAAGGCCGCCCCGCTGCTTTTTTCCAAGGATGGCGTGGTCGGTGCCAACTGATGACGTAGGATGATTGCTCAGGCCCGGGCGCGCTGCACCGCCGGGCGCCCGCCGACCTCCCTTGGCCCGCCCGCCGGGCGGCCGAAATCGAACCCAGGAGAGCGAAAATGACCGCGACCGCCACTGACCGAACCTCGTCACGCTACTGGCACGACCGCGCCGCTCACGTCAAGCCCGAGACCGGATTGTTCATCGACGGGCGGTTCGTGAACGCGGCCTCGGGGGCGCGCTTCCAGACACTGAACCCGGCCACGCGCCAGGTGCTGGCCGAAGTGGCGCAGGGCGCCGCCAAGGACGTCGATCTGGCGGTGGCGGCGGCCCGCAAGGCCTTTCGCAGCGGACGCTGGTCGCGCATCGCTCCGCGTGCGCGCATGGACGTCCTGTTCAAGGTGGCTCGATTGCTCGAGCAGCATGCGGACGACCTGGCGCTGCTCGACTGCCTGGACATGGGCAAGCCGATCTCGGAGCTCGTCAACATCGACCTTCCGGGCAGCGTAATGACCTGGCAGTATTTTGCCGAGACGATCGACAAGATCGAGGGCGCCGTCACCAGCACCGATCCGTCGGCGCTGCACCTGATCACGCGCGAACCCCTGGGCGTGGTCGGCTGCGTGGTCCCCTGGAACTACCCCTTGATGATGGCGTCGTGGAAGAGCGCGCCGGCGCTCGCGGCCGGCAACTCGGTCGTGCTCAAGCCCGCCGAGCAGTCGCCGCTGAGCGCCCTGCTGCTGGCGAAGCTGCTGGCCGAGGCCGGCGTTCCGGACGGCGTGTTCAACGTGGTCAACGGCTACGGCGAAGACACCGGCCGCGCGCTCGGGCTGCACATGGACGTGAACAAGATCGCGTTCACCGGATCGACCGAGGTGGGCAAGCTGATGATGGTCTACGCCGGGCAGTCGAACATGAAGCGGGTCAGCACCGAGTGCGGCGGCAAAACCCCGCAGATCATCCTGCGCGATGTGGGCGATCTGGACGTGGCAGTGCGCTACGCGGTCAACGGCATCTACGGCAACCAGGGCGAGGTCTGCAATGCGGGCTCCCGGCTCCTGGTGCAGGAGGCGCTGGCGGACACCTTCATCGAACGCTTCAAGCAGCAGGCGGCCGCATCGTTCCAGCCGGGCGATCCGCTCGACCCGGCGACCACCCTGGGGCCCCTGGTGACGCAGGAGCAGCAAAAGCGCGTGCTCGGCTACATCGAGGCGGGCAAGGCCGATGGCGCCAAGCTGGCGATGGGCGGCACGATTCCGACCGGGTTTCAGCAGGGCAACTACGTGTCGCCGACGCTGTTCACCGGCGTGAAGTCCTCGATGAAGATTGCGCAGGAGGAGATCTTCGGACCGGTGGCCGCGGTGATTCCGTTCAAGGACGTGGCCGATGCGACCCGGATCGCCAACGATTCGATCTACGGGCTGGCCGCCAGCATCTGGACCTCGGATCTGACGACCGCGCATCGCCTGGCGCGCGACGTCGAAGCCGGCGTGGTCTGGGTCAACTGCTTCGACCATGGCGACATGACGCAGCCGTTCGGCGGCTACAAGCAGTCGGGCCAGGGCCGCGACAAGTGCTTCGAAACGGTGCTGGCGCACATGCAGACCAAGTCGATCTGGATCAACCTGGGCTGATCGCCGCGTGAGCGAAACCGCCCAGACCGCGGAGCAGGACGCCCGACAGCTCAAGGCGCTCGGCTACACCTCCCACTTCGACCGCACGATGTCGATCTGGGAGAACTTCTCGCTGGGCTTCACGTATCTGTCCCCGGTGGTCGGCGTCTACACGCTGTTTGCGATGTCCTTTTCCACCGGCGGGCCGCCGATCGTATGGTCGTACGTGCTGATCGGCCTGGCCCAGCTGCTGGTGTGCCTGGTGTTCGGCGAGATCGTGTCGCAATTCCCGATCTCGGGCGGCTTGTATCCCTGGGCGCGGCGCCTGGTCGGCAAGCGCTGGGCCTGGATGGCCGGATGGGTCTACGTCTGGGCCCTGTGGGTCACGGTGGCGGCGGTGGCGACCGGCGGGGCGCCGTTCTTCGCGACGCTGATCGGCGTCGACATCAGCCCGGCCGTCACGACCGCGATCGCAGTGGCGATGATCGCAGCGGCGCTGGTGATGAACCTAAGCGGCACCCGGCTGCTCTCGCGGGTTGCGATGTTCGGCTTCGTCTGCGAGCTGATCGGTGCCATCGCGGTCGGCATCTACCTGCTGCTGTTCGCGCGGCACCAGGACTGGTCGGCGCTGTTCGACACGCGGCGGGTGGTGCCGGACGGCGCGTACTGGCCGGCGTTCTTCGCGGCGGCGCTGGCCCCGATGTTCTGCTACTACGGCTTCGAGGCCTGCGGCGACGTCGCCGAGGAGACGCCCAACGCCAGCCGTACGATCCCGAAGGCGATGCGGATGACGATCTACGTCGGCGGGTTCGCGGCGATCCTGGTCTGCCTGGCGCTGGTGATGGCGGTGCCCGACGTCGGCGCCGTGCTCAAGGGCGACGACAAGGACCCGGTTGCCACGACGCTGCGCGCGGCGATGGGTGAGTGGGGGTTCCGCGCCGTCATCGCGATTGTGCTGGTGTCCTTCGGTTCGTGCGTCCTGAGCCTGCAGGCCGCCGCCAGTCGGGTTGTGTTCGCCTATGCGCGCGACGACATGATCGCCGGCAGCGAATGGCTCAAGCGCCTGTCGCCCCGCACACACGTGCCGACCCTCTCGCTGGTGCTTTCCGGGGCGATCCCGGCCGCCATCGCGGTATCGGGGTTGTGGTTGCCGAACGCGGTGGCCACGATCATCAATTTCGCGGCGATCGGCATCTACGTGGCGTTCCTGATGATCGTGCTGGGCGCGCTGATCGCGCGCCTGCGCGGATGGCAGCCCGCCGGCCCGTTCTCGCTGGGCGCGTTCGGCTGGGCCGTGAACATCGCCGCGTTCGCCTGGCAGGTGCTGGCGATCACCGACATGGGATGGCCGCGCAGTCCCCAGGATCCCTGGTGGAGCAACTATTCGGTGTTGTTCACGACCGCCGTCGTGCTGGGCCTGGGTCTTGTGTACATGATTGTCGCGCGGCCCTATGACCGGGGTCAGGCGCCCGCCGGCGACGCACCGAATTTGTCTCTGAACATGGAGGGGGTCCGATGAATACCAAATCGTGTGCACTCACAGCAGCGGCCGCCGCCGTCGCGCTGCTGTGGCCGTCTGCACCCGTGCAGGCCGTCGAGCGCCTGACCGTTGTCGAGCGCCCGACCGACGAGAGGACGATCAACCTGAGCGGAAAGCCCGACGCCATCGGCGATCTGCTGGTCTTCGCCAATCCGGTGTTCGACGCCGCCAACAAGGTTCAGGTCGGAACCGACCAGGGCTACTGCGTGCGCACCGTGGTCGGCAAGAGCTGGGAGTGCTTCTGGACCCTGATCCTGAAGCAGGGCCTGATCACGGTCGAGGGTCCGTTCTACGACACCGGCGACTCGACGTTCGTCGTGACCGGCGGCAGCGGCAAGTACTTCGGCGCCAAGGGCAGTATGAAGCTGCATTGGCGCGACGCCAAGGGTTCGGCCTACGACTTCGTCTATGACCTGCAATAGCGGCCGCCCCGGCCCGATAACTCTTTGGTGGTAACCACTCGTGAGCATTGTTCGAGCGGTGAACGCATCTTGATAATCGCGCTGGATCCGAGAGGGGCAGTCCGTTGAGCGGCGTGCAAACGAATCCGGTAGCGCCCGGCGTTGCCAGCGAAAAGGCGTCGGCCGGCCTGGAGCGGGGCATCGACTGGACCGGCGCCTTCTGGGTCGCCAGCGGCGTTCCCCCGCTGGTTCTTTTCTCGATCGGCGCAGTGGCCGCCACCGTCGGCAAGCCGACCTGGATCGTGTTCGCCGCGTCGATCGCGATGGGCTTTATCCAGTCGTTCACCTATGCGGAAATCGCCGGTCTTTTTCCGCACAAGTCGGGCGGGACCTCCGTCTACGGGGCGATCGCCTGGGTGCGGTACAGCAAGATCGTTGCGCCGCTGTCGGTCTGGTGCAACTGCTTTGCCTGGTCGCCGGTGCTGGCGATCGGCTCCGGGCTGGCGGCCGGCTACATACTGACCGGGCTGTTCGCGCCGGACGCTGCGATCAATACCTGGCAGTGGACGCTGCTGGACCTGGGCGCGGTCAAGTCCGGCCTGACCTTCCGGATCAATGCGACCGCGATACTGGGCGCCGTGCTGCTGATCGCGGTCAAGCTGATCCAGGACGGCGGCATCCTGCGCTCGGCCAACACGACCAAGGTCATCAGCATCTCGGCGATGATCCCCTTGCTGCTGATCGGCGTCGTGCCCCTGATCACCGGCGACGTGGTCAAGGCCAACTTCCTGCCGCTGGTGCCGATCGCGCACGACGCGCACGGCAACCTGGTCGAGGGCTCCTGGAATCTGGCGGGCTGGACCGTGATCGCCGGCGGCATGTTCCTGGCGGGCTGGTCGACCTACGGTTTCGAGACCGCGGTGTGCTACACGGGCGAGTTCAAGAATCCGAAGGTCGATACCTTCAAAGCCATTTTCTATTCGGGATTGCTGTGCATCGCCGCTTACACGCTGGTGCCGTTCGCCTTCCAGGGTTACCTCGGACTGGGCGAACTGGTCAAGCCGGCCGAGCTCGATGCGGCCGGCAACGTGGTGACCCCCGCGATCTACGGCGGCATGCTGGCGCCCGACATCTACAGCGGCGCCGGGGTCGCGGCCGTGATGGCGAAAATGGTGCACGGCGGGCGGATCGTGGGAGCCATCGTGGTCGTGATGATGATCCTGGCGATCGTGCTGTCGATCATGACCTCGCTGGCGGGGACTTCGCGCACGCTGTACCAGGCCTCGCTGGACGGCTGGCTGCCGCGTTACCTGTCCAAGGTCAACGAGCACGGCGCTCCCACCAACGCGATGCTGACCAACCTGGGGTTCAACCTGGTGCTGCTGCTGATGTCGGACTACGTGTTCGTCCTGGGCGCCTCGAACATCGGCTACCTGATCTTCAACTTTCTGAACCTGAACGCCGGTTGGATCCACCGGATGGACCGCCCGGACCAGGAGCGGCCGTGGAAGGCGCCCACCGCGATCATCGCGGTGGGTACCGTGCTGTCGTTCGTGAACCTGGCCTTCGTGGGAATGGGTGCCGACGTGTACGGCGACGGCACGCTCAGGACGGGCCTGCTGTTCGCCACGCTGATCGTTCCGATTTTCTGCTATCGCCATTACCTGCAGGACAAGGGGCGGTTTCCGGACTCGATGCTGCAGGAAATGGAGCTGGGTGACGGCACGCGACTGACGCGCCGGGCCGGTTGGCTGCCCTATGCCGCCCTGGTCCTGGGCGCCGTCGTCGTCTACGTGACGCACCGGCTGGCCGTGTACTGATTCCGCAGGAGAACCATCATGCCGTTGACCTGGCGACATACGGTCCTGGAGGACCGCCACCGTGCCCTCGGCTCCAAGCTCGAGGATTGGAACGGGATGGGCGTCGCCTGGACTTATTCGCACGACATCAACCAGGATCACATCGCGATCCGCACCAAGGCGGCGCTGATGGACGTATCGGGCCTGAAGAAGATGTATGTGGTGGGCCCGCATGCGTCGGCCGTGCTGCATTACGCCACGACCCGCGATGTCACCAAGATCTACCCGGGCAAGTCCGCCTACTCCAGCATGCTGAACGAGAGCGGCCATTTCATCGACGACTGCGTGCTGTTCCGGATGGGGCCCAACGCCTGGATGTTCGTGCACGGCAGCGGCGCCGGTCACGAAACGCTGACCAATCTGGTGGTCGGACGCAACGCCGCGCTGATCGTCGACGACGACCTGCACGACCTGTCGCTGCAGGGTCCGATCGCGGTGGATTTCCTGGCGAAGCACGTTCCCGGCATCCGCGACCTGAAGTACTTCCACCACATGCCCGCCACGCTGTTCGGCCGGCCGGTCACGATCTCGCGCACCGGGTACACCGGCGAGCGCGGCTACGAGATCTTCTGCAAGGGCGAAGATGCCGGCCTGATCTGGGACACGATCCTGTCGGAGGGCAAGCCCATGGGGATCGTGCCGGCCTGCTTCACGACGCTCGACTGGGTGCGGGTCGAAAGCTACTTGCTGTTCTTCCCCTACGACATGTCGCAGACCTACCCGTTCGACCAGGATCCCCCGGGCGACTCGCTCTGGGAGCTGGGGCTGGACTTCACGGTCAGCCCGGGCAAGACCGATTTCCGCGGCGCCGACCAGCACTACCGGCTCAAGGGCAAGGAACGCTTCCGGATCTTCGGCGTGCTGATCGAGGGCGGCAACGCGGCCGACGCGGGTGACCCGGTCTACGCGGGCGGCCGCAAGGTCGGTGTGATCACGTGCGCGATGGTGTCGCCGCTGACCGGAAAGTCGATGGCGATTGCGCGCCTGGAACCCTCAGCCGCGGTCCACGGGGCCAAGCTCGAGATCCGGGGCAGGAAATTGAAGGGGGGCGCCAGCGCGCATACGCTGCCATTCGACGACCCCGACAAGAAAAAACGCACTGCGGTGGGCTGACAGAGCCTCAGCGCGTCTTTCCGACGATCTGGGCCGGCGCCCAGTTCATTCCGACCGCGCCGCGCGCGAGCTCGACGTAGTGCTGCGTGCACTCCCGCTTGCTCGCGCGGTCGGCCTCGGTGAGGGGCCGGATGACCTTGCCGGGCGAGCCGAGGAACAGAATGCCCGCCGGTACGTGCACCCGGCTGGCCACCAGCGTCTTGGCACCGACCACGACGTCGTCCTCGATCAGCGCGTCGTCCATGACCACGGCGCCCATGCCGATCAGCACGTTGCGACCGATGACGCATCCGTGCAGCATCGCGCCGTGCCCGATCTGTCCGTCTTCCTCGATCCGCAGCGATCCTTCCGGCCCGGTGTGCAGCACGCAGTTGTCCTGGACGCTGGTGCGCGGGCCGACGATGATGCGGCCCTGGTCGGCCCGAAGGGTTGCGTTCGGCCCGATCCAGCAATCCGGCCCGATGTGCACGTCGCCGATCAACACGGCGGTCGGATGCACCGCGGCCGCCATGTCGATCACGGGTACGCAGCCGTTGGCCGAGTACGTGCGCAGGTACAGCGCGCGCGAGCGTGCCTCTTCCAGCAGGGTGCGCGCGACTGCGGGCGCGTCGCCCAGCTGCGGTCGGTCCAGTAATTGGGCCAGTGCCATGACTTACGCCATCGCGCGGAACAGCAGGTGGCCGCCGTTGGCGCACAGGAAGATCCCGAAACCGGTCGACAGCGTGCGCGCCGAAAGCTTGTGCGCCAGTGCCACGCCGGCACGAACGGTCAGAAAGGCTCCGGCCACCAGCGCGGCCAGCGCCGGCATATCGACGAAGCCCACGGTGAAGTCGCCGACGTGCGCGTGGCGGCCGGCCCAGGCGTAGCCCAGGGCTCCCGCAATACTGACCGGCAGACCGAGGGCGGCGGACGTTCCGACCGCCTGCTTCGGTTCCATGCCCGTGGCCTTGAAGTACGGCGTGAACAGCGTGCTGCCGCCGATTCCGGCCAGCGCCGCAATGCCGCCGAAGGCGACGCTGAACACATCGAGTGCGGCGCGATGGCGCGCCAGCACCTGCACCACGGACAGCTTGGAGACGTCGGACATCATCAGTGCGGCCGCCACCAGCTGGAATGCGCCGACGAACAGCAGCAGCGAGCGTCCGGATACGCCGGATGCGCAGGCGCTGCCGGCCAGGGCCCCCAGCACGACCCAAGGCGCGGCGCGCCGGAAGGCCGTGGCCGAGGCGCTGCCGCGGCGGTAATGCGCATAGGCGCTCTGCATGGCCGATACGGCGATCGCCGCCATCGATGTGCCCAGCGCCAGCGCGACCACGTACTGTGATGGCACCTCGGCGGCGCTGAATGCGTAGACCAGCATCGGCACCATCACCAGGCCGCCGCCCACGCCGAACAGACCCGCCAGGAAGCCTGCCGCCACTCCGCTGGCGGCAAGCATCGCGAAAATGACATGGCTGGTCATCGCAGCTCGGCGCGGCCGCGCATGCAGAGGGCAGCCTCGATGGCCCGGCTGCCGCCCCCGGCCGCATCGTTCGAAAAGCGGCTGCTGTCCGCCGAGTCGGCCGTTACCAGTCCCTGGGCCAGCGCTGCACGCGCCAGCCGCAGCTGGGCCGCCTCGGTCAGGTTGACGAGCCAGCCGAGCGGATCGAACCGGGCCGACGGTGCGTCGGATGGGTGTAGGGCTGACCCTGACAGATTGGCGTGAGCCTGGAGTACCTCCACGGTACTTGCCGTCTGGACGATGGTCATGTTCAACCCCTGCGTGGCATGAATCCGGTACGGATTGTGTAGAGCGCGTCGCGCAGGTGATTGCGTGAAAACGGGTGGAAAAGGGGATGCCTGAAACAGGTGAGGCCCTCAATTTATCTTCGACCCCAATTAAAAAACAGAGGAAATTCAACCGAAGGCGGTCAAGTGCCCCCGCCTGGTGGTGAGTGCCTGGCGACGGGAATGCGTCAGCGCAGCCGCTTGAAGGCGTTCCTGCGTGGCATCCGTCGCGCGCCCCTACAGTCGCGACCCGGGTTCGCGGCCCGTGTCCGCAGGCTCGCCGGCCCGCAGGATCGCTCGTCCCAGCTCGCCCGTCTGTCGCGAAGGCGTCAGTCCGTACTCGCGCCGCAGAACCTCCTTGCAACGGTCCCACACGTCTACCGCGGCGGCGCGGTCCCCGCGCAGGCAGTACCACTTCATCAGCTGCCGATAGCCGGTCTCGGCGACCGGGTCGGCAGCGATCGCCTGCTCGGCGCGCTGCACGGCTTCATCGAAGCGGCCGCTGTCCATCAACCGCTGCGCCTGGGCCAGCAGCCGCTCGCGATCCTGCGCCCGGGCCGAACAGCGGTGACGGCTCAACCACTGGTCGAACTCGGAGCAGTCGTCGTAGTGCAGCGCCGCCAGCAACTCGCCCGCGTTCTGCAGATCGAGCGTGACGCCGTCGGCGAGCCGCAGCCCGCAGCCGTCGTCGACGACGGCCTCGCCGACCGCTCTGCGCAGGCGGGCCAGCCGCTGCCGCAAATTGGCGCGCGCCCGCTCCTCGTTGCCTTCCGGCCAGAGCAGTCCCGCCAGTCGGGAGCGTGAGCTCACGCCCTCGAGCGCGAGATAGGCCAGCAGGCCAGCCTCCTTGCGTTCCAGACCGACCCGCCGGCCGTCGGCCAGCTGAGCTGTCACCCGGCCTTTCAAGAAGAGTCGGACCGCTTGCCTGGCCACGCGTCGATCGCCGATAGCTGCCATACCGGTACAGACGGGAAAACCGCGCCTTGCCAACCGGCCGCGTCACGCTAGCCGCCCGGCCGGTGACGCTGCGGTCACGCCGCCTCCTCTACCGTGGGACCCTGTTCAAACCATCCCACGCAGGAGCCTCGAATGAACCCAGTCCTTGGTGTCGTCACGCCGCAGCGCCGCTCCCGCGGCGCGGCCTGGTCCGTCCTGCTGGCGGCTGCCGCCTCGGGCGCGTTGACCGCGGTCCTGGTCCAACTGACGGCCGCACAGGCGCTCTCCGATGAGAGCGTCAGCGCCGCCCCGGCGAGCTCGCTCGATGAGTCGGCGCCATCCGGTGCCCGGGTGGGCGAGGCCGCGCGCTACTGGTCGCAAGTCGGCCAGGCGCTGCGCTGAACACGGCACGCTATACTCACGCTCAAGCTTCGAGGAGCGTTGCGACGGCCGCCTGACGCGCGGCCGCCAGGCTCGAGGCGGCCACAACGCCGGCAATCCCCGGTCGGCGTTTCGGTCTGTTTCAACGGCGCTCGCGAACCCTTTCCCGAAAGGAGGGCGCGAGATGAGCGCCGTACATCACACTTCCCGATCCCCGGTTCGAATCGACAACGCCCAGGATTTCGCGGTAGCCGACCTCGCGCTGGCCGATTGGGGCCGCAAGGAAATCCGCATCGCCGAGACCGAGATGCCCGGTCTGATGGCGATCCGCGAGGAATACTCTGCGCAGCAGCCGCTGCGCGGAGCGCGCATCACCGGAAGCCTGCACATGACGATCCAGACCGCCGTGCTGATCGAGACGCTGCGGGCGCTGGGGGCGGAGGTGCGGTGGGCCTCCTGCAACATCTTCTCGACCCAGGACCACGCGGCGGCCGCAATCGCGGCCGGCGGGGTCGCGGTGTTCGCGCGCAAGGGCGAAACGCTGAAGGAGTACTGGGACTACACGCACCGGATCTTCGAGTGGCGCGACGGCGGCTTCACCAACATGATCCTGGACGACGGCGGCGACGCCACGCTGCTGCTGCACTTGGGCGCGCAGGCCGAGACCGATCCGGCCTGCGTGAAACACCCGGCCAGCGAGGAGGAGACTGCGCTGTTCGCCGCGATCCGCCACCGGCTGTCGATCGATCCGACCTGGTATTCGACGCGGCTGGCCGCGATCAAGGGCGTGACCGAGGAAACGACCACCGGCGTGAAGCGGCTGTACCAGATGGCCCGGGAGGGCCGCCTGAAGTTTCCTGCCATCAACGTGAACGATTCGGTCACGAAGAGCAAGTTCGACAATCTGTACGGCTGCCGCGAATCGCTGGTCGATGGCATCAAGCGCGCGACCGACGTGATGATCGCCGGCAAAATCGCCGTGGTGTGCGGTTACGGCGACGTGGGCAAAGGCTGCGCGCAGGCGTTGCACGCGTTGCGGGCCCAGGTCTGGATCACCGAGATCGATCCGATCTGTGCGTTGCAGGCGGCGATGGAAGGCTACCGGGTCGTCACGATGGAAGAGGCGGCCGGCGTGGCCGACATCTTCGTCACGGCCACCGGCAACTTTCACGTGATCACCCACGAGCACATGGTTCGGATGAAGAACCAGGCGATCGTGTGCAACATCGGCCACTTCGACAACGAGATCGACGTGGCGAGTCTGCGCTCGTATGCCTGGGAGAACATCAAGCCGCAGGTCGACCACGTCATTTTCCCGGACGGCAGGCGGATCATCCTGCTGGCCGAGGGGCGGCTGGTGAACCTCGGCTGCGCCACCGGCCACCCCAGCTACGTGATGAGCTCGTCGTTCGCCAACCAGGTGATCGCGCAAATCGAGCTCTACGGCAACACCCGGCAGTACCCGCTGGGCGTGCACGTGCTGCCCAAGCGCCTGGACGAGAAGGTGGCCCGGTTGCAGCTGCACCGGCTGCAGGTGCGCCTGACCGAGCTCACCGACGCGCAGGCGCGCTACATCGGGGTCGACCGGTCGGGGCCCTACAAGCCGGAGCACTACCGATATTGAGGCCGGCCCGAGCCGCGCCATGCAGCTGCTGCTGCACTGGGTCCTGAACGCGCTGGCACTGCTGGTCGTGGCGCAGGTGGTGCCGGGCGTTGCGCTGCGCCACCCGGTGGATGCGCTGGTGGCCGCGGTACTGCTCGGCCTGGCCAATGCGGTGGTCAGGCCAGTGCTGGTGCTGCTGACGCTGCCCGTGACGATTCTGACGCTGGGCCTGTTCCTGCTCGTGATCAACGGGCTGCTGTTCTGGGGGGTGTCGGCGCTGATGAAGGGATTCGAGGTGCATGGACTGTGGGCGGGCGTGCTGGGCGCGCTCGTCTACAGCCTGCTCACCGGCCTGCTGTGGCGCATCGTCCAGCGTCCGCAATAACGAACCAGCCGGGACTTCGCGACCGGTCGAATGTGATGACATCTGTGGAACGGATCTTCAGCTTCGAATTTTTCCCGCCCAAGTCGGACGAGGCGGCCCACAAGCTGCGCGCGGCGCGTGCGCGCCTCGCCACGGTGGGGCCGGACTTCTTCTCGGTCACGTACGGCGCCGGCGGCTCCACCCGCGAAGGAACCGTCAACACGGTGCTGGAGATTCATCGGGAAGGCCTGCCGATTGCGCCTCACATCTCCTGCATCGGCAGCAACGAGGCCTCGGTGCGCCAGCTGCTGCAAACGTACCGCGACGTCGGCATCCGGCGGCTGGTGGCCTTGCGCGGCGATCTGCCCTCGGGGATGGCCGCCGGCTCGAGCCGGTTCCGCTACGCGAGCGACCTGGTCGAGTTCGTGCGGGCCGAAACCGGCCGCTGGTTCCATATCGAGGTCGCGGCCTACCCCGAAGTGCACCCGCAGGCCCGCACCGCCGCCGACGATCTTGCCAACTTCGTGCGCAAGATGCACGCCGGTGCCGACGCGGCCATCACGCAGTACTTCTTCAACGCCGACGCCTATCCGCGCTTCGTGCAGGAGGCGCGCCGCGCCGGCGTGCAGGCGCCGATCGTGCCCGGCGTGATGCCGATCACGAATTTCCTGCAGCTCGCGCGCTTCTCCGATGCCTGCGGGGCCGAGATTCCGCGCTGGATGCGCCGTCGCCTGGAGGATTTCGGCGACGACCGCGAGTCGATCCGCGCCTTCGGGCTGGATGCGGTCACGGCCCTGTGTGAACGGCTGCTGGCGTTTGGCGCGCCCGGGCTGCACTTCTACACGATGAACATGGCCGAGCCGACGCTGGCGATCTGGTCGCGGCTGGGACTGCCCGGCGCGCCCGCCTAGTTCGCGCGGCGGGCGCCGCCTTTAACCCCGTTTGGCCTTTTGCTGCGTTTGATGGTCACTGAGGATTGCCCGTGACTGAATCAGCACACTGCAAGGATCCGATGCATCGGAGTTTCGCCGCCGCGGCCGTCGTCATGGCACTGTGGCTCGGATCAATCGCCTGCTGCGAGGTTCGCGCGGCCGAGTTGCGCGAGTCCGAAGTGCCGCAGCCGCTGCGCAGCTGGGTGCCGTGGGTGCTGCAGGACCACGAGGCGTTGGCCTGCGCGCAGGCCTACAACGACGGCGACCGGCACGAGTGCGTCTGGCCCACGCGCCTTGCGCTGACGGTCGGATCGCAGGGGGGTCGCTTTTCGCTCCAGGTCGAGATATTCGCGGGCGATGCGCTGATCGCATTGCCGGGGCAGCACGAGGCGTGGCCGCGCGATGTGCGCGCCAACGGAGCAGCGGTGCCGATCACCGAAAGCGGTGGCCGCCCCGCGTTGCGCCTGCCGGCCGGGCGCTACCTGATCGAAGGTGCCTTCGCCTGGCGCGAACTGCCGCAAGGCATTGCGGTGGCGCCCGACACGGGGCTGGTCGATGCGCGCCGCGACGGCAAGCCGCTCGGCTGGCCGGATGCAAGCGGACAGCTCTGGCTGCGGCAGGCGGCGGGCGCCGCGGCCGAGGCCGACACGCTCGCGGTACGCGTGTACCGCCGCATCGACGACGAGATCCCGGTCCGCCTGAGCACGCGGCTGGAGCTGGCCGCGAGCGGCAGGCCACGCGAGGTTCGACTGCCCGCCGCGCTGCTGCCCGACTTTGTCGTGCTCGCGATCGCAAGTCCCCTGCCGGCCAGACTGCAGCCCGACGGCACGCTGCGCGTCCAGCTGCGCGCCGGCACGTGGAGCATCGATGTCGCGGGCCGTTCGCGCAGGCCCGTCGCGGCGCTGGCCGCGCCGGCCGGCGACGGCGAAGTCTGGTCGTTTTCTGCGCACAACGACCTTCGCATTGTCACGGTCGATAGCGCAGGCGGGGCGATCGGCCTGGACCCGCGGCAGGCCGGGGTGCCGGGGGACTGGCAGAGCCTGCCAGCCTTCCGGATGCCACCGGGCTCATCGCTGAAGTTCATCGAGCGGCGCCGCGGCGATCCGGAGCCGGCAGCCGACAAGCTGTCGCTGGACCGCACGCTCTGGCTCGACTTCGACGGCGGCGGTTTCACGGCCCGCGATTCGATCCGCGGCACCATTTCGCGCTCGTGGCGGCTGGACGCGGTGCCGGGCCTGGCGGTCGGGCGCGTGGCCGTGAGCGGCCAGGAGCAGTTCATCACGCGCCTGCCGGCGGACGGAGGCGCGGATGACGCCGCCGGCGCCGGGGTCGAGGTGCGCCAGGGCAAGGCGCAGATCGAGGCGGACAGCCGGATCGCCTTTGAACACGCGCTGCCCGTGACGGGATGGCGGGCCGACTTCGACCGGGTGTCGATCGAGCTGCGGCTGCCGCCCGGCTGGCGCCTGCTGCACGCGGGCGGGGCCGATGCGACGGCCGGCTCGTGGGTGGCGCAGTGGACTCTGTGGGACTTCTTCTTCGTGCTCCTGGTCGTCGCCGCAAGCCTGCGGCTGCATGGGCGCGCCGCGGCGCTGGTCCTGGGTGCGGCGCTCGTTCTGATCTGGCACCTGCCGGGCGCGCCGACCTGGCCGTGGCTCGTGCTGCTCGCGCTCAGCGCGTTGCGCGTCGCACTCGATGCGCGCGGCAGCGAACGCGCTCGGCGCTTTGCGACGTGGGTGCGGTTCGCGTGGCGCGCGACCCTGACGCTGATCGTGATCGGGCTGCTCCCGTTTGCGGTGCACGAGTTGCGCGCCGCAATCTACCCGGCGCTTGAAGTCACGCGGGGGCAGGAGCTGGCAGCGTCTCGAGCGCGTATGCCGATCGCTGCCAACGTTGCCAGCGCCCCGGCTCCCGCTGCGGCGCCCCTCGCCATGCGGCAGCGGGAGCGTCTGATCGCCAACGAGCAGAAGAAAGCGCTGGACGAGGCCGCGCAGGCGGGGCCGCCGGGACAAGAGCCTTCGGAGGCACCGTTGTCATCAGCGCTGTCCAGCAGGGCAATGCCTTCAAGGCTGCGTGATCTGGCGGGCCTGGATCCGAACGCGAAAATCCAGACGGGCCCCGGGTTGCCCGACTGGAACTGGCACTCGTACTGGCTGCGCTGGTCGGGACCGGTCGAGCGTGCGCAGCGCGTGACCCTGTGGGTGGAGCCGCCATGGCTGACGCGGGCGATGACGGTCGCTGCGCTGCTGCTGCTCGCCGGCGCGATCTGGCTGCATGCGCGGCGGCGGCCCGCCGGCGGCCCAGGCGGTGGCGCTGCAGCGACGTCCACCGATCCGGCGGCCCCTGGACCGCGCGCATCCGGGCTCGTCGCAGGGCTCGCGGCCCTCGTGGCGCTGGTCGCAGCGGGCGGGTGCGTTGCGGACAACGCACGCGCGGCGACGCCGGCACCCGGCTCGGAGTCGTCGTCGGTTTCCGACTGGCCGTCGGACGCGCGGTTACAGGAGCTGAGGCAGCGACTGCGCCGTCCCGCGGCGTGCCAGCCCGAGTGTGCGCAACTCGAGCAACTCGGGGTCAGCGCGCACGACGGTTCACTGCAGTTGCAACTGGAACTTCACACCGGCGCCGATGTGTTCCTGCCGCTTCCGGGGGGAGCGAGCTGGCGCCCGGCCGAGGTTCGGGTCGACGGCGGGCCCGCGAATCTGCGCCGGGACGACCTCGCCAGGGGCCTGTTATGGCTGCGGCTGTCGCCCGGGGTTCATCACGTCACGATGAGCGCCGAAGTGGGAGACGCCGAATTCGTGCAGATCGCGCTGCCGCTTGCGCCCAGGTTCGTACAAGCCGATCTGGCCGGCTGGAGCCTGGAAGGGGTCGACGCGCGGGGACTGGCCAGCGGCGCGCTGACGTTGACCCGCGCGCGCGTCGCGCCGCGCACCGGGCAGCGGGAAGATCTGCCCGAGACCGCCCCCGCGTTCGTTCGCGTGATCCGCACGATCCAGCTCGACCAGCAGTGGACCATCGCCACCCAGATCATCCGTGACGGCCCTTCGCCCACGCCCATTGCGGTCCGTGTCCCGCTGCTGGCTGGCGAGGCGGTCACCGATGCCTCGGTGCGCGTCGATGGCGGTGTGGCCGTCGTCACGCTGGGCGCCGGGCAGAACGGCGGATTCTCGAGCAGCCTGAACGTGCAGCCGCAGTTGATGCTGCGTGCAGCCGATGAACCCAATCAGGCCGAAACCTGGCGCCTCGATGTGGCGCCGATGTGGCACGCCCGCTTTGGCGGCCTTGCTCCGACGCAGCGCCAGCAGGACGATCGCTGGTTGCCTCAGTGGCAGCCGTGGCCGGGCGAGACCTTGACGATCGACCTCGTCCGCCCCGAGGGCGTGCCGGGATCGACGCTGACGATCGACCGGGTCGACTTCATCACGTTGCCCGGCCGCCGCGCCACGGACGTGACCGCCACGATCGCGCTGCGTTCCAGCCAGGGAGGCAACCACGGGATCGAGCTGCCGCAAGGCGCCGAGCTGCGCTCGGTTCACATCGACGGTCAGCTGCAGCCGATCCGTGCAGAGGGTCGACGGGTGACGCTGCCGCTGGCGCCCGGGTCACGCACGGCCACGCTGGAGTGGCGCGAGATGCGCGGCATCCAGACGCTCTTCCGTGGGGCGCAGGCGAACCTCGGCGCGCCGGCCGTGAACCTGAACACCGCGATCGACTTGCCGCAAGACCGCTGGGTGCTCGTCACCGGCGGTCCGGTGCTGGGCCCCGCCGTGCTGTTCTGGGGGCTTGCCTGCGTGATCGCGGCCGCGGCGGCGGCGCTGGGGCGACTGCACTGGACGCCGCTGGGCTTTGTCGACTGGTTGCTGCTCGGGATCGGGGTTGCGCAAGCCACGCTGGGCGGCGCCGTCTTCGTCGCGGCCGTTCTGCTGGCCCTGCAGGCACGGGCCCGATTCGGCGCCGGGCTCGAAGGTGCCCGATTCAACCTGATGCAGCTCGCGCTGGCCGCGGCGGCGCTGGTCTCGGTGCTGGTCCTGTTCGACGCGATACGCACCGGGTTGCTGGGCACGCCGCAGATGCGGATCACCGGCAACGGGTCGGGCCCGTACGATCTGCGCTGGTATGCCGACCGCAGCGACGGCGCGCCGCCCGCCGCCTGGGTCTTCAGCTTGCCGCTGTGGGTCTATCGGATGCTGATGCTGGCCTGGGCTCTGTGGCTCGCACTGGCCGTCGTGCGCTGTGCCCGCTGGGCCTGGGCATGCTTCTCGACCGACCGGCTATGGGGCCCCTGGAGTCTGCGCCCACACGCTGCCGCGGCGCCCGCCGGCGGCTCGACGCCGGCAGCGCCATGAATCGAAAGAGGGACATCTCCTCGCCGCTCACCTGAGCGTCAGCAGCGGACCTGACCGCCGCGAGCTGCCGCGCGGCCCGCTCTGATGCATGCGCATTGCGCATCCATGGAATTCGATCTATTCGTTTGTTGCAGTGCGCTGGCCGGCGCAAGCTGCGCTCACTGCAATGAAGGAGGCTCTTATGAAGACGCTGCGTTTCCACTCTCTGGACGATGTGTTGTTCGTCGTCGCGCTGTTCGCTCCGGTGTCGCTGCTGCTGTCGGCCTCGTTGGCGCTGGTCGCGGTCGGCTAGGATTCCCACACAGGGTTTATCCATGCACAATACGCAATCATGGCTCGCCCTGCAGCTGCTGCATCAAAGGACGTATCCGCGCCGGCCGCATCGCGCCGGCCGGCGCGGAGGCGGCCGATCGGGCTGGCGGCGCTGCGCGGCTTCGAATCGGCAGCGCGGCACCTGTCCTTCACGCTGGCTGCCGCCGAGCTGCATTTGACTCAGTCGGCCGTGAGCCGGCAGGTGGCGGCGCTTGAAAACGACGTGGGACATCGGCTGTTCGTCCGCAAAACGCGGGCTCTGGGGCTGACCACGGCCGGAGAGCGGCTGGCGCGCAGCACGCGGCAGGCGCTGGCGGCGGTGGATCGGACGGTGGAGGAGATTCGCGGCCACACGGGGCCGCCGCGCGTGGTCGTCACCACCTACCCGTCGTTCGCCACGATGTGGCTGGTGTCGCGGCTGGCGGCGTTTCAGCGCGCGCATCCGGACATCGAGATCCGGCTCGACGCGCAGGGCCGGCGCGTCGATCTGGAAGCCGAAGGGGTCGACATCGCATTGCGGCGCTGCATGCCGCAGGATGCGCCGGCCCACGCGATCCCGCTGCTGGACGAAGATGTGACTCCGGCGCTGAGCGCCGAGCTGCTGAACCGGTTCGGCGGGCGCTTGCAATCGCCCACGGATCTGCTGCGCCTGCCGCTGATCGAGATCGAGGACGACCTGCCGGGCAACTCCACCGAATCCTGGGCGCGCTGGTTCGAGTTCGCCGGGGTCAAGATGGATGGCGACGCAAAGGCACCGGTAATGGTGGTTGCCTACATCGATCAGTCGATGCTGGCGGCCGCGCGCGGCCAGGGCGTGGTGCTGGCCTATCGGCCGTTTCGCGAGGAAATGGTCGCCAGCGGCCAGCTGGTCACGCCCTTTCCGGACATCCGCGTCCCGACCGGCTACGGGATGTTCATGGTCGTAAGCCAGGTCTCGCGCGAACGGCCGGCGGTCGAGCAGCTGCGCGACTGGCTGCTGCAGGAGTTCGCGCGCGGCCCGGTGAGCCGGGTCTGAAAGCCCTACCAGGCCTCGGACTCGGTGATCGCCCGATCCAGCCTCAGGTCATGCAGCTTCGGGTCGATCGTCGCGATGCGCGCGCAGTCGAACCCGACACCGGCCGTGACCGGCCGGGGCGACATCTGCGCAAGCGTACGGTCGTAGTACCCGCCGCCATAGCCGAGGCGGTAGCGCAGGCGGTCGATGCCCACACAGGGTATCAGCAGCAGTTGCGGATCGATCCGCCGCGGCGTGTCCGGGACCTGAATGTCGAATGGACCCGCGACCAGCGCCGTCCCGGGCGTCCATGGGGCAAAGCGCAGCAGCTCGCCGTCGATCACCGGAAGCGCCGCCGAGCGCGAGGGATCCGCCTTCAGCCAGCGCGCCACCAGCGCCGCCAGATCGGGTTCACCGCGGGTCGGCCAGAAAAACGCCAGGCGCCGCACGTCCACCGTGTTCAGCCACTGCTCCACGCGCGCCAGCAGCCGCGCCTCGCGCTGCGGACGGTCGGTCAGCGCGTCCCGCGCGGCCCGCAGGTCGCGCCGCCACTGGGCGCGCACCGGATCCACAAAGCGCTTCGGGCGCGCCGTCGTCTGTGATGAGCCGGGTCCCTTATTCATTTCCATCGATGCGGGCGCTCGCCGCCGTGTTAGCCTGACAATCACAGTGGACGATCGTAGTGGCGTGCATGCGGCGTTTCCTTAGTTTAATCGCGGCCGCGATCGCGCTGACCGGCGCGGCCGCGCAGGCAGCCCAGCAGTCGGGCCACGAGCAGCCCGCGGCGGGTCCTGCGCCCGCTCCCGTGCTGTTGCCCGCCGACGAGGCGTTTCTGGCAGCGCGCGATGCGGCCCGCAACGGCGATCGCGACCTTCTGGCATCGCTGGCGCCGCGCGTGGCCGGCCACCTGCTCGAACCCTACTACGAGTACTGGAAGACTTCGCTGCAGGCGAAAACCGGCGAAGACGACGGTACCGCGGTGCGGGCGTTCCTCGAGCGTTATCCGGGCACCTGGTTGAGCGACCGCTTGCGCGCCGACTGGTTGCTCGCGCTCGGAGCCCACGCGGACTACGTCACGTTCCAGGCCCAGGCGCGCGAGATGATCTGGAACCGCGACGATGAGCAGATCCGGTGCTACGCAGCGCTGGCCGCTTATGCGCTGGACCCGGGCGAGCACCGCGACGATCTGGCGCGCGAGGACCGCGCGCTGCTGGTCGCGGTGGGCGATGCGGGCGGCGACGGCTGTACAGCGCTCGCCGAGCGGCTGATCGACGACGGCCGCCTGTCGATCTGGGAGCGGCTGCGCGTTCTGGCCGGGCACGGCCAGATCGCGGCGGCCCGCACCAATCTCGCCCGGCTGGACGAGCCGACGCAGGTGCAGCTGCGCCAGGCGCTCGATCGTCCGGGCGAATGGCTGGCCGCGCGCGAGCACGCGCTCGATGCGGCACACCGCGAGATCGCATTGCTTGCCATCGCGCAACTGGCGCGCGAAGATCCGGCGCGCGCCGGCGCGCTGGCCGAGCGCCTGGACCCGGCGCTGACCTCCGCGCAGCGGGGCGCGCTGTGGAGCCGGCTCGGCGAGATCGCGACGATGAAGCTGCTGCCCGAGGCCCTGGACTGGTTCCGGCGCGCCGGGCCGGAGCTGGCGCCTGAGGGCGGCTTCTCGCGTGCCGGCGAGACGCTCGGGTGGCAGGCGCGCGCGGCGCTGCGCGCCCCCGCAGGACCCGATTGGAGCGGGCTGAACAGCACTCTGGCACGTATGTCGCCCGAGCAGCAGCACGAAGCCGTCTGGATCTACTGGGATGCGCGCGCCCGCCTCGCGCGCGGCGACGTCGCTGGAGCCCATCAGCGGTTCGAATCGATCGCCGGGTCATTTGGATTTTATCCGCGCCTGGCCGCCGAGGAGATCGGTCGCCCGCTCGAGCTGCCGGCCGCGCCCGCCCCGATCAAGGACGAGGAAATCTCGGGCATGGAACGCCGGACCGGATTCGTGCGCGCCCTGAAGCTGTTCCGCCTCGGACTGCGCGATGAAGGCAACCACGAGTGGTCCTGGCAGCTGCGCGGCATGAGCGACCACGAGCTGCGCGCAGCGGCCGAATACGCGCGCCGGCAGGGCGTGCTGGACCGGATGATCGCGACTTCGGATCGGACCCGGGGCGAAATCGACATGCAGCAGCGCTACCCGACCCCCTACCAGCGCACGCTGTCGGAGCTGGCGCAGTCGCTCGGAATCGACCAGGCCTGGATCTACGGGCTGATCCGGCAGGAGTCGCGCTTCGTGGAGGACGCCCGCTCCGGATCGGGTGCGCAGGGGCTGATGCAGCTGCTGCCCAGAACGGCCGGCTATGTCGCGCGGCGCATCGGCTTGCAGGACTATCGGCCGTCCCGGATCACCGAGGCCGACGTGAATCTGCGCCTGGGCGTGAGTTACCTGAAGCTGGTGTACGACGATCAGGGTGCCGAGCCGCTGCTGGCCTCGGCCGCCTACAACGCCGGCCCACGCCGGTTGCGCCAGTGGCGCGGCACGCTGGCGGCCCCGATGGACGGTGCCGTGTTCGTGGAGACCATCCCGCTGAACGAGACCCGCAATTACGTGCAGAGGGTGCTGGTCAACACGATGATCTACGCGACACTGGCCGGCCGCACCGGCGTGGACCTGAAGTCGCTGTTGCGGCCGGTCTCTTCGAACATGCCGGCCGACACCGATCTGCCCTGACCCAGTCGTGACTTAGTGGCCCGGTGCGCCGGGCTATACAATCGGAGCGGGAAGGGGCAAGCGCGCAAACCGACAATCCGATGAGACATCAACGCATCCTGGTGGTCGGCGGCGGCGGGTTCATCGGCCGCTACGTGGTCGACCGGTTGGCCGCGCGCGTGGCCAGCGTCGTGATTCCGACCCGGCGGCGCGATCACGTCAAGGGGCTGATCGTGCTGCCGACCGCCGACGTGATCGACGCCGATGTGCACGATCCGGTCGTGCTCGGCCGCCTGGTGAGCGGATGCGACGCGGTGATCAACCTGGTCGGCATCCTGCACGGGAACTATCCGCCGGCCGCCAATGCGTCGTACGGTTCGCAGTTCCTGCAGGCGCACGTCGAGCTTCCCCGGCGCATCGTGGCCGCGTGCGAGCGTCACGGCGTGCGCCGGCTGCTGCACATGAGTGCGCTCGGGGCCGATCCGAAAGCGCCGTCGATGTACCTGCGCAGCAAGGGCGACGGCGAGCGCGCGGCGCAGTCCTCGTCGGTGGTGGAAACGACGGTGTTCCGGCCATCGGTGGTGTTCGGACGCGAGGATCGGTTCCTGAACCTGTTCGCGCGGTTGGCGCGCTCGATGCCGGTGCTGGCGATCGGGCGTCCCGAAGCGCGTCTTCAGCCGGTGTGGGTCGCCGATGTGGCCTCCGCCATCGTCAACTCGCTGGACAACGTCGAGACCTACGGGCGCACCTACGAACTGTGCGGTCCGCGCATCTATGCGCTGCGCGAGCTGGTGCAGTTCGCGGCCCGTGCCAGCGGCCACCCACGCCTGGTGCTGGGGCTGCCCGATGCGGTCGCCAGGACGATGGCGTGGATCTTCGAACAGCTGCCCGGCGAACCGGTGATGTCGCGCGACAACCTGGATTCGCTCAAGATCGACAGCGTCGCTTCACGACAGCCGTATTGGCCGGCCCCGGAGCTCGGGATCCGCCCCACGCCGATGGAGCCCGAGGCGGTGCTGTACCTGGCCGGACTTCATCCGCGCACCCGCTTTGGCGGATTTCGCGCCCGCGCGCGCCGCTGAGGCCGGCGCGCTGCTTCGCAAGCGCCGGCCCGCGCAGTAGTCTTGCAACGGCCTGCAAGGAGTCGGGCTCATGCAGATCTACACGGTCGGCGGCTGGGTGCGCGATCAGTTGCTCGGACGGCCGCATGCTCACGGCGACCGCGACTGGGTCGTGGTCGGCAGCACGCCCGATCAGATGCTGGCGCTCGGATTTCGGCCGGTCGGCCGGGATTTTCCGGTATTCCTGCATCCGCAGACGCACGAGGAGTACGCGCTCGCCCGCACCGAGCGCAAGTCCGCCCCCGGCTATCGTGGATTCGTCGTGCATGCAGCGCCCGATGTGACTCTGGAGCAGGACCTGGGTCGACGCGATCTGACCATCAACGCGATCGCGATGGACGAGGCCGGCTGCCTGGTCGATCCGTACGGCGGACAGCGCGACCTGCGCGCGCGCGTGCTGCGGCACGTCGGTGGGGCCTTCGTCGAGGATCCGGTGCGGGTCCTGCGGCTGGCCCGCTTCGCGGCCCGCCTGCCCGACTTCGAGATCGCACCCGAAACGCTGGCGCTGGCGCGCCGCATCGTGCGGCAGGGCGAGGCCGATGCGCTGGTGCCCGAGCGGGCCTGGCAGGAGCTGTCGCGCGGACTGATGGAAGCGCGCCCCTCGCGCATGGTCGCGGTGCTCGGGGAGTGCGGCCTGCTGCAGCGGTGGGCCCCGCAGCTGCAGATCGGTGCGGATCGGCTGGCAGCGCTGAATCGCGCGGCCGACCGCGGGTTGCCGCTGCCGGCCCGTTTCGCGATCCTGGCGAGCGCACTGCCTTCCCGCGAAGCGCTGGACGATCTGCTGGCGCGGCTGCGCGCGGATCAGGACAGCGTGCAGCTGGCGCGCCTGCTGCTGGAACTGCGCGCGGGCCTTGAGCAGGCGGGCACGCCCGAAGAGCGCCTGGAGGTGCTGGAGCGCGCGGACGCATTGCGCCGCCCCGAGCGCTTCGAGCTGCTGCTGGCGGCCTACGAGGCGCTCACCGGTGCATCCGCCGACCGCTGGCGCTCCGCGCTGGCGGCGCTGCGCGAAGTCGATGCCGGCGCGTTGGCAGCCCGACACCACAACGACCCGGCGGCGATCGCGCGCGCGCTGCGCGAGGCGCGCCTGGCCAGGCTGAACGGCCCGTGATCAGGCGTCGCGCTGCGAGTGCAGCGCGACCCGATTGCCTTCGCAGTCCAGGATCACGGCGCGGAAGCCGTGCGGGCCGATCGGATGGACCGGCTCGATGATGCGTCCGCCGCGCTGCTGGGCCTGTTGGACCGCATCGCGGATGCGCCCATCCACGTTCAGGTAGATCAGGATGCCGCCTGCACTGATATCGGACGGTTGAACGATAAGACAGCCGCCGTTGCCGCCGGCGTGCTCGAGAACGCAGAAAGCGCCTCCCTGGAACTGCTCGCGGTGAATCTGGATCGCCAGCACGGCGCGGTAGAACGAGGCCGCCCGCTCCAGGTCGGCCACCGGGATGTCGAACCAGACTGCGCGGTTGTGTTCCGAATTGAAGTCGCTCATCGCGGGCACCTCCAGGTCAGTTGAGGACGTAAACTGGACTACGAGGGTCGATCGCACAGGGGTCGCTCATTATGACGGCACCGCCCGCCCGGATCATTGCCCATCTCGACATGGACGCGTTTTTCGCGTCGGTCGAGCTGTTGCGCTACCCGGAACTGCGCGGTGCCGCCGTCGTCGTGGGCGGAGGGCGGCGGCACGAACCGGTGACCGTGATCGATCCGGTCACCGGCCTGTCACATCGCCGCTTCTGGCGCCTGCGCGAATATGCCGGGCGGGGTGTTGCCACAACGGCCACCTATGAGGCGCGCGCGCTCGGCGTGCATTCGGCCATGGGCCTGATGAAGGCGGCTCGTCTGGCGCCGGATGCGGTGCTGCTGCCGTCCGACTTCGAGCAGTACCGGCGGCACTCGAGGGCGTTCAAGGCGGCCGCGCGGGCCATCGCGCCGCGCGTGGAGGACCGCGGCATCGACGAGATCTACCTGGACCTGACCGACATCGTCGCGCCGCGGATCGAATCGCTCCAGGATGCGTGGTGGTGCGCGCGCGAAGTCGCGGGGGAGCTGAAACAGGCCGTGCAGGCGGCCACGGGCCTTGGCTGCTCGATCGGGCTGGCGCCGAACAAGCTGCTGGCCAAGCTCGCCTCCGAGCTGGACAAGCCCGACGGGCTGACCGTCGTCACCGACGCCGAAATCGCCTCGCGCATCTGGCCCCTGCCGGCGCGGCGGCTGAACGGGGTCGGTCCGAAGGCGAATGCGCGCCTGGAGCAGCTCGGCCTGCGGACCATCGGTGATCTGGCCCGGGCCGATCCGGCCTGGCTGGTGGCCAACTTCGGCGCGAGCTACGGCCGGTGGCTGCACGAGGCCTCGCACGGCAGGGACCAGCGCGAGGTCGAGGTGATCAGCGAACCCAAATCGATCAGCCGCGAGACCACGTTCGACCGCGATCTGCACCCGGTGCGCGACCGCCCCGCGCTGAGCCGCATCTTCACCGAGCTGTGCGAGCAGGTCGGCCACGACCTGCAGCGCAAGCATTACGTGGGCCGCACGGTCGCGCTGAAGTTGCGCTTCGAGGATTTCCGCACGGTCACCCGCGCGCACACGCTCGACGCACCCACCGACGATGCGCGCGCGATCCGCGCCGCCGCCGGCCAGTGTCTGAAGCGGGTCGAGCTGGACCGGCGCATCCGCCTGCTGGGCGTTCGTGTCGACGCGCTCAGCCACGCGCCGGGCGCGTAGCGTTGAACCTCGGAGACTGCGCGGCAGAGCAAGGAAATGAACGCGTTGCCGATCTGTTCTCCCTCTCCCGCTTGCGGGAGAGGGTTGGGGTGAGGGTGGTGTTCTTGAGCCGGTGGCTGAGAAGGCAAGGGCGTGAGCGTATCGAGCAGGCTCCTACACGGTCGGCAGGCAACCGCCGTTCTTCGTGACCCGTTCCGGTGACGCCGGATAGCGGGCCAGCTTGTCCGCCGGCCGCCGGGGCCGAACCACCAGTTCACCGCCGCAGTTCGGGCACCGGTTCTGGAGGACCGCCTCAGCGCACGACGCGCAGAAGGTGCACTCGAACGAGCAGATCCGCGCCTCCAGGGAGTCCGCCGGCAGGTCCTTGTCGCAACACTCGCAATTGGGCTTCAAGGCCAGCATCGAGGACTCCAGGCGGGCAGATATCCTGCGGGGGCGGTCACGCGCTCGTCGCGGTGACGACCCATAAAGCGGCGGCCAGCGGCACGCAATCGCCGACCTGGTGCCGGGCGAGCGCCGTGCGAATCGACACCTCCGCGGCAGCCCGCAGCGCGGGCGGCTGACCATCGAGCGCGCGGCTGGCCGGTCCCATTCCGACCGCCGTGCCGACCGCCGCCTCGAGCCCGCCCCCGGTGGCCAGATCGAGCAACAGATCGACCGGCTCCAATCGAATCGCCGAAAATCCGGCCGACTCGAGAATGGCGCGCACGCGGCGCTCGTCGGCAAACGAGAACGGCCCCGGATCTTCCGGACCGATCTCGGGCAGGCGCGGCACGTGCCGGTAGGCTTCCTGCAGCGGCACCATCAGCCACGGATTCTCTCGAGCCGGTCGCCAGCAGGCGAACGCCAGGCGCGCGCCCGCTCGCAAGCCGCGTCGCATGTTGCCGAAGGACCGCACCGGGTCGGCAAAGAACATCACGCCGAAGCGCGAACACAGCAGGTCGGCGCGCCCGGCCTCGAAGGAATACACCGTGGCGTCTGCCAGAGCGAATTCGACCGGCAGGCCGACTGGAGCGAGCTCGCGCGCCCGCTGCAGCATCAACGCCGACACGTCGATGCCCAGCACGTGGCCGCCGGGCGCCACGCGCCGGGCCAGAGCGAACGTCGTGGCGCCGCACCCGCAGCCGATGTCCAGCACGAACTGCCCGGTACGAGGGGCCGCGCGCTCGAGCAGGATCTCGCCGATCGGTGCGAGCAGCACATCCTGGGTTGCCTGGCGATTGAGCCAGCGCTGTCCGCCCGGACCGTTCCAGTAAGCGATCTCGTCGACGTTGCGGTCGTCGGCGGCACACCGTACCGGCGACATCTCAGCTGACATAGTTGTGGTCGTGGTGGGTGGCGGCGCGCGATCCGGCGACAAGCTGCATTGTGCACGCCGGCATAATGATTGCCAACGCGAAGGATGCAGGCGGGGCAGCAAGCGCCGCGTGGAGCATGCGGCGGGCGGGACCCGGACCCTCTAAAGTGACGGAACTGTTGCTGATCATCGGCGGCTCGGTGTTTGGAGTCCTTGGCCTGCTGCACGCCGTTTACACGTTCGCAGACGCGCGCCGTCCGCGTCGCCTCGCGCCGGACGATCGGGCGGTGGTCGAAGCGATGCGGTCCTCGGGTCTGCGCCTGTCGCGTGGCGGCACCACGATGTGGCGCGCCTGGCTGGGCTTCAACTTCAGCCATAGCCTGGGCGTGCTGCTGTTCAGCTTCGGCTGCGTCACTCTCGGCCTGTTCGCCAGAGCGGTGGCTTTGCCAAAGTCCGTTCTGCTGCTGCCCGTCGGCGTCGGCAGCATCTACCTGTGGCTGGCGATCCGCTACTGGTTCCGGATTCCAGCTGTGGGAATCGCGCTCGCGACGCTGTGTTTCGTGGCAGCGTGGATCGCATACTGAGTCGCGGCCGCATGCAAACCGTTGGCGCGTTCGCGGTGATCTTTGACTCGGGCGCGAATGTGTTGTTGTGCCATCGCACGGATCGCGACGCCTGGAACCTGCCCGGCGGGCGGGTGGAGCCGGGCGAGACTCCACAGGAAGCGGTGGTGCGCGAGGTGCTCGAGGAGGTCGGTCTTCAGGTGCGGGTGGAACGGCTGCTCGGCGTCCATCCCGTCCCAACCCAGCACGACCTGGTTTTCACCTTTCTGTGCGTGCCAGTCGGCGGTGTCCTGAGCACCAGCAGCGAAGCGGACCGGGTTGCCTGGTTCAGTCGAGCGAAACTTCCTGCGAACACACTGCCGCGCCACCTGGAACGAATCGAGGATGCGTACGAGCAGCGTGCCCGCTAGTACTCCTCGCGTGTCACCGTGGCCGCCTCGACGTCCGCGCGGGTGCGCAGAACCGGTCGCAACTGCTTGGCGTCGAACAGCGGCAACTGATCGGTGATGTGGGGCGAGCCCGGGCGCGACGAGTTGCCGTACGTCAGCAGCGCCTGCGCGCGCGCGCCCGCCGGGGTGAATTCGACCAGTTGGACATAGCCGTCGCCCCCGTAGTGCCAGATGTGCCCGTCGGGCGCCGGAAACGGCCAGACGGTGCGGGTCGGACCGAACACGTCGTCAGGACCGCTTTCCGGATCGTCGGACAGCGGTATCACCGTTTGCAGCGTCGCATCGCGCGTGGCGAGCACGGTGCGGTGGACCGAGCCCCACGGAACGTCCAGAGCGCCGTAGCGCGAC
>DASZFP010000164.1:0-44888 GCA_035939615.1 Burkholderiaceae bacterium
GACGGCACTGTGGAACGGACCGGGAGATCCACCGTGGCACGTCTCGTACCCGTTGTGTGGGCGTTCGCCCTGCTGCAGGGCTGCGCCATGTTCGACCACAGCGAGCCTCCGGTCGCTGGACCGAGCGCCTTCGTGGCCGATTCTGCAACCGGCGGCGGCCGGCATGGCGGAACCTTCTTTATCCTGACCCAGGTCGATGGTGCGGCCCCGAAGTGGGACAGTCTGCGCGCCAGCCACGCGGCTTCGTCTGGACAAGGCGTCAACATGCGGCTGGTTCCCTACGGCCGGCCGGTTCCCGCCGGGCACAGACGCCTGAAACTGTATGCGATCCACGACTACGCGGCGCCCATTCAATCGCTTCTTGGAAGCGGAACTGCAGGACCGGTCGAGGGCGTGGTCGAGGTCGACCTGCGCGAGGGCGAGCGGTACCGTATCAACGGCGCGCTGGACCGATTCCACGCGGAGGTCTGGATCGAGGAAGATGCGACGGGCTTGGTCGTCGGGGAGAAGATCGTCAAACAGGCCGACGACCCGGAATGGGTCAAGGTCCGTGCAACTGCTTCGTTTACCTGCTGCAACCTGCACTATGACGACGACTGGATCGGCGACAGCAATTGGACCTCGCTGCCGATGATTCCGGCCGGTTCGCGCGTCGTCGTCAAGGACGCCGGCCCCGATCGCGCGCGGGTGTTGATCGAGGGCCGCAAAATGCGCATCGGGTTCGACAACGACGTCGGCAAACGGGCCTTCGGCGAGTTCCTGGCCAAGGTCGTCGTTCGCGACGATCCGAAGGCGACCGTGGCGGGTTATGCGCCTGCGGTTCAGAAGGCCATCCGCGCGGGCAAGGTCGCCGTCGGCATGACGAAGGAGCAGGCGATCTTTTCGCTGGGATACCCGCGGATGGACGCAACGCCGTCCACCGATGCGTCGCGCTGGACCTACGGCACCGACGAAAATCACGCGTTCGCCCTGGTGTGGGGCGCCGACAGTCGCGTCCAGCAGATCGACGCCGCGCCGGACGTGGCGAGCCAGGTCGAAACCAAGCTCTCGGAGCCGTAGCCGGCTTGGCCTGAAGACGAAACAAAAGGACTCGACCGGTCGACGCTATCGCGCTTCCTGGAACGCCGGATCTGGCGCAACGCGCGCATTTGCGCTTGCACCAGATCGTCGCTGTTGCCGCCGGCAATGGCCTCGAGTTCTACGATTTCCTGAGCTTCTCCTTCTTTTCCATCCAGATCGGGCACAGCTTCTTCCCCGAATCGCAGACCTCGCACGGATTGCTGTACACGCTGGCGACGTTCGGTATCGGCTTCATCACCCGGCCGCTGGGCGGAATCCTGATCGGCGGCTACGGCGACCGCGCCGGCCGCCGGGCGGCGATGACGCTGTCGTTCACGCTGATGGGTGTGGCCAGCCTGGGGCTTGCCCTGACACCTTCGTTCGCCCGCATCGGGATGGCGGCGCCGATCCTGCTGCTGCTGTTTCGCCTGCTGCAGGGCTTTGCCGTGGGCGGCGAGGTCGGCCCGTCGAGCGCATATCTGGTGGAAGCGGCTCCGCCCGAGCGGCGCGGCCTGTACGTTTCGATCCAGGCGTCCACCCAGGACCTGGCCATCTGCGCCGCTGGCATCGTCGGGTTCGTCCTGTCCAGCGCCATGTCGCCGGCGGCGCTCGATCAGTGGGGCTGGCGGCTGGCCTTTCTACTGGGCGTGACCATCGTGCCGCTGGGCCTGTGGATGCGCCGCGCGCTGCCGGAGACGATGCCGGCGCGGGATGCCGCCGGGCCGCGCGCCGCCAGACCTCCTGTGCCCGTGCGGCTGGTCGTGCTGGGGCTGTTCATGCTGGGGTCGGCGACCATCTGCGGTTACGTGCTCAGCTACATGACGACTTACGCCCAGGACAGCCTGGGAATGAGCCCCAATCTGGCCTTTGGCGCCACGATCGTGGTCGGATTTGCCGAAGCGTCGGCCGCGCTGGCGAGCGGAATCCTGTCGGACCGCTTCGGCCGCCGGCCCGTCACGCTGGCGGCGTATGCGGCCCTCTTCGTGCTGGCCTTGCCCACCTTCATCGTGATGAATCGGGCGCCGGGCGTGGCGATCGTATACGCGTCGATGGCGCTGGTGAGCGTGCTGGTGGACCTGGCGACGATTCCGATTCAGGTGTGCCTGGCCGAATCGCTGCCCGCAGCGATCCGCTCCGGAACGTTCGCCACGCTGTATGCCGTGGCTATCGCCGGCTTCGGCGGATCGACGCAGTTCATCCTGAAATGGCTGATCGACGTGAGCGGCAGCCCGCTGGCGCCGGCGTGGTACATGACCGGCGCCATCGTGATGGGCAGTTGCGCCACGCTGCTGGTGCGGGAGTCGGCCCCTAGGAAAATCGCCGCCATGGCGGCCCGGGTACCGAACCCGGGCTTGCGTCCGCGCGGCGGCTAGCGATGTCCATGCGAAAACTCATCGTGCTCGTCGCTGGCCTGTTTACGCATCTGGCATCCTATGGGCAGGCCCAAGGCTCCTTACGATCGGCCGAACCGCGGATCTGGCTGGAGGTATTTGTCGATCACTATGAACTGCAAGGGAAGTCGATCGAGTCGCGCTCGGATCTGGCGTCAGCGATTCGGTCACTTCCCGGACGAAGAACGAGTCGCTTAGAGCGAGAATAGGGCATGCCAAAGATTCTCTTGTTTCGTGTCGCCCAGGATTTGAGCACGAGCCTCGTGTCGGAACTTTCTCGCGCTGGGTACGACGTTGCCACGCCGCAGAGCGCGGATGTGCGGACAGTTCTTCAGCAGCAGCCTGATCTGATTCTGCTGCAGACGGATGTGCGCACGCTCGACTGCTGTGGTCTTCTGACACAGCTCAAAGGCAATGAGGCCACGGCGCCAGTGAAGATAATCCTTCTCGCTGACGGTGGGCCTTTGGAGCGCAGCCGTGCTCTCGATCTGGGTGCGGACGATGTCCTGAGTATTCCTTTTGAGCGGGTTGAGCTCTTCGCCCGAATCCGGGCGCAGCTGCGTGAGAAGGCACCGGATGATCGCTTGCGCTTGGAGGTGCTCGGCGCCAGGAAGAGAGAGCACGAAGCTGAAGCGGCGTTGTCCGCGATCGTCGCGCAAAAACAGACGGGAAAGAGACGCTGGATTGCACTTGGGGTGGTAGCTGCTCTAGCGGTGATCGGCGTAGGTATTGCTGTCCGAAACGCCCAGGTCAGTCGCAAATCGAATGCGAGCCTTGTTTTGCAGCTGGAGAGTCTGCGCTCGCAGATACTGACTCAAGGTCAGCTTCTGGAGCGCGCACAAAAGAGCCGCGAAGCACAGAATCAGGAATTGAGTGCTTCGGTGAGCAAGCAATTGGAAGAGTTGCGGGCAGAGAGTGCAGACCTGCGCAAGCAGATCTCTACCTCGACCGGCGGGTCCCTGGCTGATCTTGACAGCCGTTTGAAGCAGACCGACTCTCGGATCGGAAAACTCGAGAACGAGTCGCGCATCGCGCAGGAGATCGTCCGGGATTATTCAAACAGCGTTTGTCTGATCTACGCGATCGTAGGGTTTCACGACAGGAAGAGTGGGGCTCGACTCATGTTTGCCGGTCTTGACGCGAACGGCAATCCGCTTGCCGATGACAAGGGAAATGTCGCCGTCACCACTGAAGGCGGCAGCCGGCCCGTTTACCTGCACGTATTTGGAAGTGGCTTTCTGATCGATACCGCTGGTCACATCCTCACCAATCATCACGTACTCCAACCGTGGTGGCACAACGCTCAAGCGATCCCTGTACCCAGTGATACTTTCGAGCCGACCATCGAGTCGATGTGGGCTTATTTTCCGGGGTACGAAACACCGATGCCTCTGCACGTACACGGCTTGAGCGAGGATTTTGACCTTGGGCTAGCGTCAGTCGATCTGCCTCAGAGCCGTCCGCGGCCAGTCACAATCGATCAGCAAGCCGCAATTTCGGGTAGCCCGGTCGTCTTGATTGGATACCCCACGGGGGTCCAAGGGATACTTGCGCGTATCGACGAGCCTACGCTCAAACAGATCGCCCGGGCAGCGGGGAACGACACGGAAGGTCTTGTGCGAGAGCTTGCACGCAGAAAGCTGATCCGACCGTTGGTGACGCAGGGCCATCTAGGCGTCGTTGGCCCCGATCAACTGGTCTACGACGCACAAACAACTCATGGTGGATCCGGTGGCCCGGTATTCGATTCCAACGGAAAAGTGATCGGAGTGAACTTCGCCGTTTTGTCTGACTTCTCCGGCTCGAATTTCGCCGTGCCCATCTCGCGTGCTGCAAGCCTGTTGGCAACGCCAAAATCCGCGCAAGCGGCACGTTGATGCCGATCTCCGCCCAACTGCACTCGGCCCGATAGCGGACGTGACCCGATGTCAGCTTGGGTCGGGTCCGACCATTCGCGGCTTCGACCCCCCGGCTACCCCTTCCCCTCAGTAGCGGCCGCTGAGGCACCTGGCGGTCCCCGGCCAGAACCGTCCGCCCCGATCAGCCCGTGGGCGCCCAGGCGCCGCATCCGCTTCAGCGCATCGGCGCCGCCCGGGTCGTGCGCGTACACCGGGATCGGCGTTGCCTCGCACAGCGCGGCCAGATCGCCATCGGCCATCTCGGTCGCCACGGCAAAGTCGGCGCCAGCAGCCACCGCCAGCGTGAGCTCCTCGGGGTTGCGCACCACCGAGGCCATCCAGTGCGCTCCGCCGATCGGGTGCGCCTCCGGTTGCACCAGCGGCTGCGTGCGATCGACAGCCGCCCAGTTCAGCCGATCCGGCAGCTCGAGCCATCGCATCACGGGGCGCGCAGCCGGCAGCAGCGGATCGGGCCCCGGCGTTCCCGGGTGGTGAAACACCAGGCGCTGGCCTTCGACCGGAGCGGGCGTGCCGTGCCAGTCGTACACGCGCCGGAAATACAGGCGCACATACGCGTGCGGATAATCGAAGTCGTACACGACCCACGGCACCGATTCGGTCACCGTGATCGCCAGCTCCTCGGTCAGCTCGCGCGCCAGCGCGTGCTCGACCGACTCGCCCGGTTCGATCTTGCCGCCCGGGAACTCCCAGTAGCTCGCGTAGGCTCTTGCGCCGGGCCGGTCGGCCAGCAGCACCGCGCGATCGGCGCGCACCACGATGCCCACCGCGACGCGGACGACGGGCCGCGGCGGCGCTTCACTCACCGCTGCGCCAGTCCGGCGCGCCCCGCGAAGTCGCGCGCAAATTGCTGGGCCACGCGGCCGGACCGCGACCCGCGCGCCAGCGCGAACTGCAGCGCCTCGGCGCGAGCCGGCGCGGCCGCCGACGGATCGACCCCGAAGCGCGCCAGCCAGTGGTCCACGATGTCCAGGAAATCCTCCTGGCGGAACGGGTAGAACGACAGCCACATCCCGAAGCGCTCCGACAGCGAGACCTTTTCCTCGGTCGATTCGCCCGGATGCAGTTCGCCGTCGGCGTCATAGCCGGCGTCCAGATTCTCGCGCATGAATTCGGGCATCAAGTGGCGCCGGTTGGAGGTCGCGTAGATCAGCGCGTTGTCGCCCTGGCCCGCCAGCGATCCGTCCAGCGCCGCTTTGAGCGCCTTGTACGAAGCGTCGCTGGGCTCGAACGACAGATCGTCGCAGAACAGTACGAAGCGCTCGGGCCGCCCCGCCAGCCGCGCCACGATGTCGGGCAGATCGATCAGGTCGTGCCGGTCGACCTCGATCAGTCGCAGCCCGTCGGCGGCGTAGCGCGCCAGGCAGGCGCGCACCAGGGAAGACTTGCCGGTGCCGCGCGCTCCGGTGAGCAGCACGTTGTTGGCGGCAAGACCCCGCACGAACTGCTCGGTGTTGCGCAGGATCGCGCGCTTCTGTGCGTCCACGTGCTTCAGGTCCTCCGGCAGGATGGAGGCCATGTTGCGCACCGGCAGCAGCTGACCGACCGTGGCGCCCAGGTAGCTGCGGCGGCGCCATTGGAAGGCGAGCGCGCTCCAGTCGACCGGAGCGGGCGACGGCAGCAGCGGCTCCAGGCGCCGCAGCAGCTCCTCCAGGCGCTCGATCAGGTGGGGCGGCAGCGACATCGGCAGTAGCGGGCGCGCGCTCAGCTGCGGTAGTCGGCGTTGATCGACACGTACCGGTGCGACAGGTCGCAGGTCCACACCGTGGCCTGCGCCGTGCCGCGGCCCAGCGCGATCCGCACCAGGATCTCGGCGCCTCTCATCACGCGCTGGCCATCTTCCTCCCGGTAGTCGGGGTGGCGGGCGCCGTCCCGCGCGACCCACACATCGTTCAGGTGCAGCTGCACGAGGGAAGGATCCAGGTCCCCGATGCCGCTGGCGCCCACGGCCGACAGGATCCGGCCCAGGTTGGGATCGGACGCGAACATTGCCGTCTTCACCAGCGGCGAGTGCGCCACCGCGTAGGCGACCGTCGATGCCTCCTGCCCGGTGCGCGCGTTTTCGACCTCGATCCGGATGAACTTGCTGGCGCCCTCGCCGTCGCGCACGATCGCGAGGGCAAGCTCGCCCGCCACATCGCCGATCGCGCGCTGAAGCTGCGCGCAGCGCGGATCCTGCAGGCTGGCAACCGGCGGCGCAGCGCCGCCTCCGGTGGCCGCCACCACGAAGGAATCGTTGGTCGAGGTGTCGCCATCGACCGTGATCCGGTTGAACGACTCGCCCGCAACCCGGCGGGTCAGCTCCGACAGCACGGCCGGCGCGACCGCCGCATCGGTCACGACGAACGCGAGCAGCGTCGCCATGTCGGGGCGGATCATGCCGGCGCCCTTGGCAATCCCGGTGACCGCGATGGGCGTGCCGCCCAGGTCGCACGAGGCGGAGGCGGCCTTGGGCACCGTGTCGGTGGTCATGATGGATTCGGCCGCCTCCAGCCAGGCCGACGGCTGCAGGCGCGCCACCGCCTGCGGCAACGCGTCGATGATCGCCTGCACCGGCAACGGCTCCATGATCACGCCGGTCGAAAAGGGCAGCACCTGGGACGGCTCGCATCCGATCAGCGCGGCCGCCGCCTCGCAGGTGCGCTTGGCAGCGGCCAGACCCGCCGGCCCGGTTCCTGCGTTGGCGCAGCCCGAGTTGACCAGCAGCGCGCGGATCGGGCGAGCGACCGCCAGATGGGCCCGGCACAACTGGACCGGCGCCGCGCAGAACCGGTTGCGCGTGAACACGCCCGCGGCCGAGGTCTGGTCGGCCAGCCGGATCAGCAGCAGGTCCTTGCGGCCGGCCTTGCGGATGCCGGCTTCGGCCCAGCCCAGCTCGCAGCCTGCGACCGGCCGCAGGCTGCTTGCGACAGGAGCGCGCAGGCCGACTGCCATCGCGATCAGGCCACGCGGCCGTGACAGAGCTTGTACTTGCGGCCGCTGCCGCACGGACACGGATCGTTGCGCCCGATCTTCTCTCCGAACCGGCGGAACGGCTGCGCGGCCGGTGCGGGCGGCGCCGCCACGGCCACCGCTGCGCCGCCCTCGCCCTCGGCCGCCTCCGCCTCGGCGGCGGCGGCAACGGCTGCGGGCCCGAATTCGGCATGCTGCGCCTGGGCCTGCTCGACGCGGCGCTCGGCTTCCTGCTCGATGCGCGACTCGGTGCGCTCGATTTCCTCGCGCGTCTGGATCCTCACGCTCATCAGGAACCGGACCAGGTCGGCGCGAACCCGGTCCAGCATCAGACCGAACAGCTCGAAGGCCTCGCGCTTGTATTCCTGCTTGGGCTGCTTCTGCGCGTAGCCGCGCAGGTGGATGCCCTGGCGCAGGTGATCGAGCGCGGCCAGGTGCTCGCGCCAGTGCTGATCGATCATGTTCAGCAGGATCGAGCGCTCCAGTCCGATGAACATGGCCGGATCGACCGTGGCGCGCTTGGCCTCGTAGAACTGGTCGACCGCCTTCAGGATGCGCTCCAGCAGGGCGGCGTCGTTCACGTCCTTTTCCTCGTCGAGCCACTGCTTGATCGGCAGCTCGACCTGCCAGTCGTCCTTCAGCGTGCGCTCCAACGAGGCGATGTCCCACTGCTCCTCGATCGTGTCCTCGGGCACGAACCCGCGGAACAGGTCTGTGAAGAAGCCGCGCCGCAGGTTGGTCACCATCTCCGACACGTCGGCGCTTTCCAGCACGTCGCTGCGCAGCCGGTAGATCTCCTTGCGCTGCTCGTTGGCGACGTCGTCGTACTCGAGCAGCTGCTTGCGGATATCGAAGTTGCGCGCCTCGACCTTGCGCTGCGCGGTCTCGATCGAGCGGGTCACCATGCCGGCCTCGATCGCCTCGCCTTCCGGCATCTTCAGCCGGTCCATGATCGCCCGCATCCGGTCGCCCGCGAAGATCCGCAGCAGCGGGTCTTCCATCGACAGGTAAAAGCGCGATTCTCCCGGGTCGCCCTGTCGGCCCGAGCGCCCGCGCAGCTGGTTGTCGATGCGCCGCGACTCGTGCCGCTCGGAGCTGACGATCTTCAGTCCCCCGGCCGCCACCACCTGTTCGTGCAACTGCTGCCATTCGCTGCGCAGCGTCTCGATCCGCCCGCGCTTGTCCTCCTCCGGAACCTCCAGATCGGCCCGCAACTGGTCGATCTTCTTCTCGACATTGCCGCCCAGTACGATGTCGGTGCCGCGGCCGGCCATGTTGGTCGCGATGGTTATGACCCCGGGACTGCCGGCCTGCGCCACGATCTCGGCCTCGCGCGCATGCTGCTTGGCGTTCAGCACCTGGTGCTGCAGGTCGCTCTTGGTCAGCAGGCTCGACAGAACCTCGGAGTTCTCGATCGAGGTCGTGCCCACCAGCACCGGCTGGCCCCGGGCGTGGCATTCGCGGATGTCGTCCAGGATCGCCTGGTACTTCTCGCGTACGGTCCGGTAGATCTTGTCCTGTTGATCGATCCGGATCATCGGCTTGTGGGTCGGAATCACCACCGTCTCGAGGCGGTAGATCTCCTGGAACTCGTAGGCTTCGGTGTCCGCGGTGCCGGTCATGCCGGCCAGCTTGCCGTACATCCGGAAGTAGTTCTGGAACGTGATCGAAGCGAGCGTCTGATTCTCGCGCTGGATGTCGACGCCTTCCTTGGACTCGACCGCCTGGTGCAGGCCCTCCGACCAGCGCCGCCCCGGCATCAACCGGCCGGTGAACTCGTCCACGATGATGATTTCGCCGTTCTGCACCACGTAGTGCTGGTCCCGATGGAACAGGTGGTGAGCGCGCAGCGCCGCGTTCAGGTGGTGCATCAGCAGGATGTTCTGCGGCGCGTACAGGCTCTCGCCGGGCGCCAGCAGGCCGCGCCGGGCCAGGATCTCCTCGAGCCGCTCGTGGCCCTGCTCCGACACGTGCACCTGGTGTTGCTTCTCGTCGACCCAGAAGTCGCCGTCGCCGTCCTCCTGGGCCTGCCGCTTCAGCAGCGGCGGAATCTCGTTCATCTTGCGGTACAGGTCGGTGCTGTCTTCGGCCTGGCCCGATATGATCAGCGGCGTGCGCGCCTCGTCGATCAGGATCGAGTCGACCTCGTCGACGATCGCGTAGTGCAGCCCGCGCTGGCGCCGGTCCTCGGCCCGGTACTCCATGTTGTCGCGCAAGTAGTCGAAGCCGAACTCGTTGTTGGTTCCGTAAGTGATGTCGGCGGCGTACGCGGTGCGCTTGTCCTCGGTCGGCTGCTGCGACAGGATCACGCCCACGCTCATGCCCAGGAACCGGTAGACCCGCCCCATCCACTCGGCGTCGCGGCTGGCCAGATAGTCGTTCACGGTCACCAGGTGCACGCCCTTGCCGGCCAGCGCGTTCAGGTACACCGCCAGCGTGGCCGTCAGCGTCTTGCCCTCGCCGGTGCGCATCTCGGCGATCTTGCCGTCGTGCAGCACCATGCCGCCGATCAGCTGCACGTCGAAATGGCGCATGCCCAGCGTGCGTTTGGCCGCCTCGCGCACCACGGCGAAGGCCTCGGGCATCAGCTGCTCGAGCGTCTCGCCCTCCTGGTGCCGCCGGCGCAGCTCGCCCGTGCGCGCTGCCAGGGCCTCGTCGCTGAGCGCTTCGGTCTGAGCTTCCAGCGCGTTGATGCGGCCAACGCTGCGCTGGTAATGCCGGATCAGCCGCTGGTTGCGGCTGCCAAAGATCTGGGTGAGTAGCTTGGAGATCATGGGAGCGTCGATGCGGCTCGACCGCGGTCGGCCCGGACACGCGGGGTCGCACGTGCGCGAATGCGCGCCGCCGTTGGGCTAGGCGCCCGGTAGCGCGGGCAAAATTATGTCACAGCGGCTGACAGGGCCAGCCGCGCGACCGGGCCGAGCCGGTTTCAGGGAATTTCGGGGGCGGCGCTCGCCGCTGCAGGCGGCGCGGCCGGGGTCACCGGGGTCGCCTGGCTCGTCGTCGCCACTGCGGGGATTACGGCCGGTGCCGAGCCCACGGTTGCAAGCGCGGGCATGGCCACTGCGGCACGGGCCAGCGGCGCCAGGCCGGCCAGCGGCGAGCCCGGCTTCAGGTTCGCCAGGTACCTGGAGGGGTTCTGGGCCACGCCGTTCACGTGAACCTCGAAGTGCAGGTGCGGGCCGGTCGAGCGGCCCGTGGTGCCCACCAGCGCGATCTGCTGGCCCTTGCGAACGATGTCGCCGGCTTTCACGACCATCCGGCTGGTGTGCGCGTACAGCGTCGACAGGCCGTTGCCGTGGTCGATCGTGACCAGATTGCCGAACGCAGGATGCAGCTCGGCCGAAGCCACCACGCCGCCTGCGGCCGCGAAAATCGGCGTGCCGACCGGGGCCGCGAAGTCGATTCCGCTGTGCATCGTGTATTCGCCGGTGAACGGGTCCGTGCGCATGCCGAAGCCGGATCCGACGAATCCTTCGACCACCGGGGTATTGCGCGGCAACAGGGCGCTGCGGGCGGCGTTGGAGACGAGCTCGGATTCCACCACGTTCAGATAGTCGGTCCGCTCATCCAGTCCCTTGCCGACGCTGTGGGCCTGGACCACCAGTTCGCTCACGGTCAGCGGACGCGAGGCAGCCGGCTCGGCGCCGCCCAGTCCCGGAACCACGCGGAAATCGAATTCTTCGGGCCGGATCCCGGCGAGCTTCGACACCCGCTCACCCAGCGCGTCCAGCCGCATCAGGCGGGCCTGCATCTCGCCGACCATCCTGGCCATCGCCGAAACGTTGTCGCGCAGGTATTGCTCTTCGTGCGCGAGCCGGTCGTGCATGACGATCGACACCAGCTGCTTGACCGCGGGGATCTCGCGCTGTGCCGCCAGCCGGAACGTGAATGCGTACAAGGCAGCCACCGCCACCACCACCACCGTCAGAGCGCCCAGCACGCCCCAGGCAATCGTGGCCCGTGACAGGTTCATCGTGCGGGCCCGGGCCAGTCGCCGGTCAACCAAGATCAACTGCACCGAAACCTCCCCGCTGAGTTCAGACGCGGCTGCACACCGACGGTTGTCCGGATTCGAACCAACCGGTCAACGGCAGGCGCCATATTCGGGATATCGTCACAAATTCGCCGCAACCTGATCCCCCGCCGTTCGGATGATCCCAAAACCCCGACACCTGCCCGACGCACTGGCCGCATCGGAGGCCGGCTCGGCGCTGCTTGCCCGCTACCGCGCCTCGCAACGCGCCGCCGCCGTGATCGAATCGGAATGCCGAAGCATCCTGCCAGAGTTCCGCCCTGACCGATCCGGTGGTTGCGACCTGCACGGCACCACACTTCGAGTGAATGCGCGAGATCCGGCGCAGGTCGCCAAGCTGCGGCAGGCTGCACCCCGCCTTCTTCGCCTCCTTAACCAGCAGGGTTTAGACGTTATCGAAATCAAAATTGGGGTTCAACCACGCGCATTGAGTTCATCCGAGCGTCGTGGCCCTACAGAGACGGCTCACGGGGCCTCGGCCGGGCCCGGATCGAGTCGCGAGCCGACCCGCCGGATCGAGCCGGTGCTTGATTTTGCAAAGAAGCTTGCGCTTACATTGCCGGATTCGTCGCTGCGCCGAGCCGCACAGCGGCTGGCCGCCAGCCTGGGGGGCGGACTCGCCCGAATGCGCGACTCAGGCCAGGCGCTTGACCAGCAGAACGCCGAAGAACACGACCCCTGAGACCAGCGCGGCAGCGAGCAGCCGCAGCGCCCAGCTCAGGTACTCGCGGCGTCCGGTAACGATGAACCGTACCGCAAGGACGGTCACCGCCACGCCGAATGCGACGAGCAGCGCACGGAACACCGCCACTGCACCGAGGCGAGGCTATGCGAACGCCGGACGCATAAACGCGTCGGGCGCCGGCACGTCGCGATCGAAGCTCACCAGCTCGTAGGCCGAGCGGTCGGCCAGCAGTGCGCGCAGCAGCCGGTTGTTCAACGCGTGGCCGGACTTGTGCGCCCGGTACGCCGCGATCAGGGGGCGCCCGAGCAGGTACAGATCGCCGATCGCGTCCAGGATCTTGTGCTTGGCGAACTCGTCGCCGCTGCGCAGTCCCTCGGTGTTCAGCACGCGATACTCGTCCATCACGATCGCGTTCTGCAGGCTGCCGCCCCGGATCAGTCCGGCCGCCCGCAGCGCCTCCACCTCGCTGACAAAGCCGAAGGTGCGTGCGGTTGCGACCGACGTGACATAGGGTTCGCGCGCGAAATCGACCTCGACGTCCTGCGCGGTGGCGTCCACGGCCGGGTGACCGAAATCGATCGAGAAGCGCAGTTTGAAGCCGAAATGCGGCTCCAGGCGCGCCCAGCCCGCGTCGCTGGCGCTGCCCTCGCGAACCTCGACCACTCTGAGGATCCGCACGAAGCGCCGCGGAGCGTTCTGCTCCTGCACTCCGGCAGAGCGGATCAGGAACACGAAGCTCGCGGCGCTGCCGTCCATGATCGGGATCTCGGGCGCATCGACATCGACGTAGCAGTTGTCGATGCCCAGTCCCGACAGGGCCGACATCAGGTGCTCGACCGTCGATATGCGCACGCCGTCGCGCAACAGCGTCGAAGCCATCCGGGTATCGCCGACGGCTTCGGCCGATGCGGCGATCTCGACCACCGGATCCATGTCGACGCGGCGGAACACGATCCCGGTCTCGGCAGCCGCCGGCCGCAGAACGAGCTCGACCTTGGCTCCGCTGTGGAGGCCGATGCCGACCGTCCGAACCAGCGATTTCAGGGTGCGCTGACGCAGCATGGGCGCCATTCTAGCCGCGGCGCAGCACGCCGGGCCGGCCGGATCGGGCGTGGCAAAATTCGCTTACGCTTTTCCCGCTTCCGACACGAGCTGAAACTTCCGATGCACAGTTCCCGAACATTTCGCGCGCGGTTGCGCGCCGGCGCTGGCCGTATCGCGCGGGCCGGCTCGCTGGGCGCCGCCTGCCTGAGCGCCTGCCTGGCGCTTGCAGCGGCACAGCCGCCGGCCCAGCCCGCCGCCACCCCGCCGCCGCCCGCAGCGGACCGCGTCGAGCCTTCGCCCGAGGAGTTGACCTCGATCGCGCGGCTGCTGGCCGGCGTGGACCCGCAGTCGGGCGACGCCGCCTTGCAGGCCGTCGCGAGCACGGATGCGTGGCGCGCCCACCGCAAGGCAAGCCGCTACGGCGACCGCCAGCTGCAGGATCGCCTGCAGCGGATGGACCGCTGGCAGCACGCCACCCTGCCGCCTTCGCGCGCGGGCTCCGCCTTGATCTACCCGTTCAGCGGCCCGGATTTCGTCAATGCGTTCGCCCTGTTCCCGGATTACAAGACCTACGTGTTTTTCAGCCTGGAGTCACCCGGCGAGGTGCCGGCGCTGACGAAGATGGACGAGCACCAGCTGGGCCAGCTCTTCTCGGACCTGCGCGGCGCCCTGAACGACCTGGTCGCGCTGAACTTCTTCATCACGCCCAACATGAAGGAGAACCTGCAGACCGACACCCTGCAGGGAACGGTGCCGCTGCTGCTGGCGCAGATGGGGCTGCTGGGCCTGACCGTGCACAGCGTCGAACCGTTCGACCCCTGGCCCGGCTCCGCGCAAGGCGCTACGCCGGGCAAGCCCTCCGTGCCCGCCCCGAAGGCGGGCACGCCGCCTGCGCTGCCCTTGCGCGCGGTCCGGATCGAATTCGACGACCGCGACAAGACCCGGCGCGCGCTGCTGTACCTGTCGCTGGACGTCAGCGACGCGCAGTTGCGCCATTACCCCGAATTCGTACCCTGGCTGCGCTCGTTCGAGCAGCCCACGGTGCTGCTGAAGTCGGCCTCGTACCTGCTGCATGGGGGCAACTTCAAGAAGGTGCGCAGCGTGGTGGGGGAACGCGCCCGCCTGATCGTGCAGGACGACACCGGCATGCCGTACCGGATCCTGCGCGACGACGGCTTCCAGATCTCGCTGTTCGGTCAGTACGAGCGGCCGGTCAAGCTGTTCGAGAACCGCTATCAGAAGGACCTGGACGAGGCCTTCACCTCGGCCGGCAACAGCGACCCGGTGCCGTTCCCGTTCGGGTACAACTGGCGCAAGGAAGGCCGCTCGGGTGTGATCGTCGCGCGCCGGCCCGGCGGCGATACCTGAGCCATGACGTGCGAGTCTCTCGTGCGCGCCGGCGCCTGATCGCGGCCCTGCCCCTGGCCGCCTTCGCCGCGCCTGCCGGCGCGGCTCCGGCGGCCGAGGAGAGCGCGCTGCGCAGCTTCCGAATCACGACCCGCGACGGCGTGCACTTGAATGTGCTGGAGGCGGGCCCTGCGGCTGCCGATCCGGCCCTGCCGGTGATCGTGCTGGTGCCCGGCTGGTGCATGCCGGCGACCATCTGGCAGCCGCAGTTGGAGTGGCTCGGGCAGCGCTTCCACACGCTGGCGCTGGACCCGCGCGGACAGGGCGACTCGGACATACCGGCGGCCGGCTACGAGGCCGAGCAGCGCGCCAGCGATCTGCGCGACCTGCTGGCGCCGCTGCCGCGGGCCGTGCTGGTCGGCTGGTCGCTCGGGGTGCTCGACGCGCTGGACCTGGTGCACCGCTTCGGCGATTCGCAGCTGGCGGGCCTGGTCCTGGTGGACAACTCGGTCGGCGAGCCGCCGGCGCCGCGCCCGTCGAAGTTCATCGAGGAACTGCGCGCCGACCGCGCCGCCGCGATGGATCGCTTCGTGCGGGGGATGTTCGCCCACCCGCGCCCCGAAGCCGAGATCGAGCGCCTGAAGCAGGCGGCGCTCAGAATGCCGCTCGATGCTTCCATCGCGCTGCTGTCGTACCCGTTTCCGCGCGAGCACTGGCGCAAGATCGCGCGGTCCTTCGCCAAGCCGCTGTGCTACTGCGTGACCAGCCGCTACCTGGAGCAGGCGCGCAACCTGCAGCACGAGCGGCCCGCCACGCGCATCGAGTGGTTCGAGCACGCCGGCCACGCGCTGTTCGTCGACGAGCCCGAGCGCTTCAATCGCATCGTCAGCGAGTTCGCGCAGGCGGCCTGAGCGCCTCGCACAGCCCCTTCAGTGCACCGCCTGCGCGGAGCGCGCGCTGGAGCGCGGGTCCAGCACGTTCTGAAGGAAGAAACGCATCATTTCACGCGCCGCATCCGGCCCTTTCGGATCCGTATACGAGCCGCGCGGGCTGCCGCCGAACCACGCGTGGCCACCGCCATGCACGCGCCAGTACTCGAGCACGACGCGCCCCGTCAGATCCCGATGCACGGTGCGCGTGTACGCGCGGCCGCCCGGCACCTGAGCACGTTCGATCGAGCCGTCTGTGGACGCGCCGTTCTGCTGCAGCGATCGCGAAACCAGATGCTCGCCGTTGCGCGGATGCACCGTTCGGTCCCGGTCACCGTGAAACACGATGGTCGGCGTCGCCGGTGCCTGCACGGTCGAGTCGGAAGGGCCGCCGGACGCGGGCGGCATTCCTCGCATCACGGCGAGCGCGGACGGAAGATCATGCGCGCTGCCGCAGGCCAGGCCCGAGTGAACGCCGACCGCCGCGTAGATCTCCGGGTAGACGGTGGCCATCACGGCGGCCATGGCACCGCCGGCCGACAGCCCCGCCACATAGACCCTGGCCGGGTCGATTGCGTAGGCGCCCACGACTTCCTGCGTCATGCCGGCGATGATGGCCGGCTCGCCCTGGCCGCGGCGCTGGTCGGTCTGCTTGAACCAGTTCCAGCAGCGCGAACGATTGGCCGCATGGGTCTGCTCGGGATACAGCACGAAGCACTGGTGCTCCTCCGCCAGCGCGTTCATGCGGGTGCCCCTCGCGAAGGCATCGGCCGACTGAATGCAACCGTGCAGCATCACCACGAGCGGCAGCCGTTGCCCCGCATAACTCGTCGGGATGTAGAGCTTGTAGGGCCGGGCTCCGTCCCGATTGGCATAGGCGCCCGACACGAACTGTCCCGGCTGCCCCCGCACCACGGTCGCCTGAGGGGCCGGCGCCTCGACCGCGGTGTCGGGTCGGCGCCATCCTGATCGCAGCGCCGCCACCAGGTCGGCGAGCTTTTGCTTGATTGACATGGATTCGAGGCTACTCCGTGCGCGCGCGCGCTGATGCGCATCGCAGTGGCTATTCTCTCGTCAATTCATGTGACCGTCATGCGCGCTGCGCGCGTCCGTTTTCACTAACCGGAACGTGATCGCCGCGAGCCGTCGAGGCCCGCAATTGCCGCGTGGTGTCAGCTCGAAGCTAGGTCGCCGGGCACGCGTCGCCCAGTTCGAACGGGGCGCGCGGTTGCGTTGCGTCCGGCGGACCGAATGCCTGCCGGAAGGTGAACGCCTCCGGCGTCGAACCTTTCTCGCGCAGCAGCGCCAGCTTCGCCAGCGCTTCGTCGATTTTTGGACGGTGCCCTTCGGCCACCCACCAGAGCACGACGAATGCGTCCGCCATCCGTTCGAACCATTCCCTGCGGCGACGCATGATCTCGAGGTGAGCCGACTGGTAGACGAAAGCCGTCAGCGACTCGACGTCCTGCCACACCGACATGTTCACCAGCGTGTTCTCGCCCATCGGCCGCAGCGCGGTGGCATCGCCGTCCTCGGTCTGAAGCCGCCAGACGAAGCCGGCCGACGTTTCGGCCAGTGCGTTGATGCGATCGAGGTTCGCCACGAAGTCGGCCATCACCGGCGACTCCAGCGGCTCCTTCATGACGGCGATGTTCAACTGGGCGAGCTCGTACCGGGACATCCGGCGCACCTCTGCAATCTTCGCATCGAGCGTATCACGCCAGGATGCGCGTGCGATTACGAGCGCTGACGCTCGCCCGGCCGCTCCTCCGGCCCGCGCGGAGCTCGCGCATCGTGCGGCCGCCCCTGCTGCGGTGGAGCTCCCTGCGGCCGCGCTTGCGCTTGTGGATGGGGCGGCGCCAGTGGACGCATCGGCGCCCGGGGTGGCCCTTGCGGCACGGCGGCCTGCTGCGAAAAGCTCCGTGCAGAACCTGGCGCGCCGGTGAATCGCTCGGGTCGCACGGTCGCGGCGACGGCCGGGTGACCGCGGTTGACCGAGGCGAGCAGCGCACGGTTGGAGCTCGCGGCCATTTCGTGCTGCGCCTGCACGGGCAGCACCGGCGTATGCCGGTCGCGCTCGGCGATCCGCTCTTGAGGCGTCGGCTGCGCCATCACGCCGCCGGAGCCGCCGTTGTAGCTCACGCGCGTCACCGAGGTGTTGTTGACGACCGTGGTGTTGTAGGTGCTGGTGATGTTCGTCACGTTGACGTTGTTCACCGCGCGGTTGTAGCGGAAGGCCCCGCCCTCCCAGTACCCGCCGTGGTATCCGACGCCGGTATATCCGCATCCGTAATTGATGCCCCCGTAGAAGCCGACGTGAGGGCCCCAGTAGCCGGCGTGCCAGAGGTACACGCCCCCGCCCCAGCCCCAGTAGCCCGGGGTCCACAGCGCGCCGACGTACGGCGCCTGGACCCAGGTCCCGGGCACCCAGTAGTAGCCGTCCGGACCCCAGGCCCAGTAACCCGGGGTCCAGAGGTATCCGGGACCGGGAATCAGCGGCTGCTCGTACACCGGCAGCACCGGCGGAGCGATCGTGACGGACACGAACACGCCGGCATTCGATACGGTCGACGCGGTGAGCGTAACGACTGCTAACACAAGCGCGGCGATGCGGGGACCGAACACTCTCGAGGTCGACGTTTTCATGCAGATCTCCGTTGCCGGATGACGTTATTCGATAACGGAGTGCACGTCGCGCGCGTTGACGGTGTTGCAATCGGTAACCAGTCGTGCAGCAAAACCCCTCGCGTTGCCAAAAGCCAGCCAGACCGCGCAGGCGGCTGCCGGCCGTTTAGCCCGAGCATGGCGGCCTGGGGTCGGCCCGCCCCATCAGTCGGCCTGCTTGCGCAGGAAGGCCGGTATGTCGAACCGCTCCACGGGCAGCTCGTCGACCGCCGCCGCGCGCACCGCCGATCCATCGCGCGAACGCCACACGGCGGGCGTGTCCAGGTGACTGTACTCGTGGCCCGGAGCGGAGGTGGAGCCGATCACGGCGGGGCTCTCGGTCACGACCGGCCGGACCATCGTCAGCGGGGCCTTCTTGACCGCCGCCGCCTTGCCCAGCCCGGTGGCCACCACCGTCACGCGCAGTGCGTCGCCGATCGACTCGTCGCACACGGTGCCGAAGATGACGGTCGCGTCCTCGGCCGCGAACTCGCGGATCGTGTTCATCACCTCGCGCGTCTCGCGCATCTTCAGCGACGGGCTCGCGGTGATGTTGACCAGAACGCCGCGCGCGCCCGACAGGTCGACGCCCTCGAGCAGGGGGCTGGAGACCGCCTGCTCGGCGGCCACGCGCGCGCGGTCGGTGCCGCTGGCGGTGGCGGTGCCCATCATGGCCTTGCCGTGCTCGCCCATCACGGTCTTGACGTCCTCGAAGTCGACGTTGACCAGGCCCGGAATGTTGATGATCTCGGCAATGCCGGCGCAGGCGTTGTGCAGCACGTCGTCGGCCGCCTGGAAGCAGTCGGCCATCTCGGCGTCCTCTCCCAGCACTTCTTCCAGCTTGTTGTTCAGGATCACGATCAGCGAGTGGACCCGGTCCTGCAGCTCGACCAGGCCCTGCTCGGCCACCCGCATTCGCTTGGGCCCCTCGAAATCGAACGGCTTGGACACCACCGCCACCGTCAGGATGCCGAGCTCCTTGGCGATCTCGGCGATCACCGGGGCCGCGCCGGTGCCGGTGCCGCCGCCCATGCCGGCCGTCAGGAACACCATGTGGGCTCCGCGCAGCGCATCGGCGATGCGGTCGCGCGCCTCCTCGGCTGCCTGCCGCCCGACATCGGGACGGCTGCCCGCACCCAGGCCGGTGTCGCCGAGCTGGATCACGTTCTTCGCGCTCGAGCGAGACAGCGCCTGGTGATCGGTGTTGGCGCAGATGAATTCGACCCCCTGCACCCCGCGCCGGATCATGTGCTCCACGGCATTGCCGCCGGCGCCGCCGATGCCGATCACCTTGATCATGGTGCCCTGGGTTTCCGTCTCCAGAATTTCGAATGGCATAGGACCTCCTGTGTCCGATCCAAGAACTGCGTTCAAAAGTTGCCCACGATCCACTCCTTCATCCGTCTGAAGGTCTGCTTCACCGAACCGGTCTGCGCGACCAGCTTGCGGCCGCGCATGCGCTGCGCGTGCGCCTCCACCAGCAATCCCATCACGGTCGCAAAACGCGGATTGCGGACCACGTCGGCCAGCGCTCCGTTGTATCCGGGCCAGCCGACCCGGGCCGGCCGCAGGAACACGTCTTCGGCCAGCTCGACGATGCCCGGCAGCAGCGCGGTGCCGCCCGTGAGCACCACGCCGCTCGCCAGCATCTCCTCGTAGCCGGATTCGCGCAGCGCCTTCTGGACCAGCGTGAACAGTTCCTCCACGCGCGGCTCGATCACCGCCGCCAGTGCCTGGCGCGACAGCAGGCGCGGGGCCCGGTCGCCGATGCCCGGGATTTCGATACGGTCGGTGCTCTCGGCCAGGACCTCCTTGGCCACCCCGTAGCGCAGCTTGATCTCCTCGGCGTCGGGGATCGGCGTGCGCAACGCCATCGCGATGTCGTTGGTGATCTGGTCGCCCGCGATCGGAATCACCGAGGTGTGGCGGATCGCGCCGCCCGTGAAGATCGCGATGTCGGTCGTTCCGCCGCCGATGTCGACCAGCGCGGCGCCGAGCTCGCGCTCGTCCGACGTCAGCACCGACAGCGACGAGGCGAGCGGCTGCAGGATCAGGTCGTTGACCTCCAGGCCGCAGCGGCGCACGCACTTGACCACGTTCTGCGCGGCGCTGACGGCGCCGGTCACGATGTGCACGCGCACCTCGAGCCGCACGCCGCTCATCCCGATCGGCTCGCGGATGTCCTCCTGGCCGTCGACGATGAATTCCTGGGTCAGCACATGCAGCACCTGCTGGTCGGTCGGGATGTTGACCGCACGCGCCGTCTCGATCACCCGGTCCACGTCCGGCGGCATCACCTCGCGGTCCTTGATCGCCACCATTCCGCTCGAATTGAAGCTCTTGATGTGGCTGCCGGCGATGCCGGTGAAGACGTCGGCGATGCGGCACGCCGCCATCAGCTCCGCCTCCTCGAGCGCGCGCCGGATCGACTGCACCGTCGCCTCGATGTTGACGACCACCCCCTTGCGCAGGCCCTCGGAACGCGCCTGGCCCAGGCCGATCACCTGGAAGCGCGAGTCGGGCAGCATCTCGGCGACCGCCACCACGACCTTGGAGGTGCCGATGTCCAGTCCGACCATCAGGTCCTTGCTGTCCGTCCTCATCGTGTCCTTGCGGCGGCGAACCCGTTCTCGTAGCGCGCGTCGATCCGGGTGGCGGCGCCATCCAGCCGCGCGATCACGACCGGATAGGCCGACACGATCGCGGCCAGCCTCTCCCTGAGGCGTCCGGGAGGATCGTCGCGCCCCAGCTCGACCTGCAGGCGCGGAGCCAGCGTGATGCTCCAGGACGCGCGGTCGGATACCTGCACGCCGGCGATGCGCATCTGCAACGGCGCCAGCAGCGCGCTGAACTGCCGCCAGTTGCGCACGGCGTCGGGCGCGTACTGCGGCGGCCCGGAAAAGCTCACCAGCGGCCCGTCGGCCTCCGCCTCGGCCGGATTGGCGACGAACAGCACGCCCGCATCCGATACCAGCCGGCCGTCGCTCCACTGCCCCAGCGCCCGATGCTCGGTCAGCGTCGCGCGCAGCCGGTTCGGCCACACGCGCCGCACCGAGACCTGGGCAACCCACGGCAGCGCCTCGAACGCATGGCGCGCCTGCTCGAGCCGGATCGTGAAGTAGTTGCCGGCCAGGCGGCCGCCGACGGCGCTGTGCACGGCGGCGCGGCTGATGTGACGCACGTCGCCGGCGATCTCGATGCGCCGGATGTCGAACCAGCGGCTTTGCGCCAGCTTCAGCGCCAGCGCCGCCCCCGCCAGCAGCACGCTGCCCGCCAGCAGCGCAGCGGTGACCCATCGCATCGCTTGCATCCGGCTCAAGTGGCCACCTCCAGCGTCGCCTCCGACAGGATCCGCAGCACCAGGTCGGGAAAATCCATGCCGGCTGCGCGAGCCGCCATCGGCACCAGCGAATGCCCGGTCATTCCGGGCGAGGTGTTCAGTTCCAGCAGCAGGGGCTGCTCGCCGTCCGGCTCGGGTTTGAGCATCACGTCGACCCGGCCCCAGCCGCGCGCCCCGACGATCGTGTAGGCCTGCACGCAGATGCGCTGGATGCGCTCGGCCAGGGGCGGCTCGACCGGCGCCGGGCACAGGTACTGGGTGTCGTCCTTGAAGTACTTGTTCTGGTAGTCGTAGTTGCCCTGCGGCGCCCGGATCTCGATCAGCGGCAGCGCCCGCGCGCCTGCGCCCGCGCCCAGAATCGCGCAGGTGAGTTCGCGCCCCTCGATCAGCTGCTCGGCGAAGATGCGGGTGTCGTAGCGCAGCGCGTCGGTGGCGGCCTGCGCCAGCTCGCCGCTCGCGTTGGAAAACACCTTGGTGATGCCGATCGTCGATCCTTCCGTGCGCGGCTTGACCACCACCGGCCCGCCCAGCTCCTGCAGCACCGCGCTGTAGTCGCCGTCGGCCTGCAGCTCGCGCCAGGCCGGCGTCGGTATCCCGGCCCAGACCCACAGCCGCTTGGTCACGAGCTTGTCCAGCGCGATGGACGAGGCCTGCACGCCGCTGCCGGTGTACGGGATGCGCAGCGTCTCCAGCACGCCCTGGATCGTTCCGTCTTCACCGAAGCGCCCGTGCAGCGCGATAAAGACGCGGTCGAAGCGTGCCTGCTCGAGCTCGCACATCGTCTGCAGTCCCGGGTCGAACGGATGCGCATTGACCCCGCGGCTGCGCAACGCCTGCAGCACCGCGCGCCCCGACAGCAGCGAAATTTCGCGCTCCGACGACAACCCCCCCAGCAGAACACCAACACGCCCGAAGTCCGTCATCGGCTGCCTCCTGCCTGCGCCAGCCGGGTCGCGACCGACCCGATCGAACCGGCGCCCATCGTGATCACCACATCGCCCGGGCGCACCGCGTCCAGGACCGCCTGTGGCACCTGCTCGACCTGCTCGACGAACACCGGCTCGATGCGCCCGGCCACCCGCAGCGCGCGGGCGAGCGAGCGGCCGTCGGCCGCCACGATCGGCGCCTCACCAGCCGGGTACACCTCGGTCAGCACCAGCACGTCGGCGCCCGACAGCACGCGCACGAAATCCTCGAAGCAGTCGCGCGTGCGCGTGAAGCGGTGCGGCTGGAACGCGAGCACGATCCGGCGCTCCGGAAAGGCGCCGCGCGCGGCCGCCAGCGTGGCGGCGATCTCGGCCGGGTGATGTCCGTAGTCGTCGATCAGCGTGAAGCCGCCTGCGGCGATCGCGATCTCGCCATGGCGCGCGAAGCGCCGGCCGACGCCGGTGAACGCGCTCAGCGCTTCACGGATCGCGCCATCGCCGACTCCCAGCTCGCCGGCCACCGCGATGGCCGCCAGCGCGTTTTGCACGTTGTGCCGCCCCGGCAGGTTCAACTCCACCGTCAGCGGCGCGGCGCCCTCGCGCTGGACCGTGAAGCGCATGCGCGCTCCGACCGGCTTGACCTCGACGGCGCGCACCTGGGCTGAGTCGGCAAAACCGTAGGTGACGATCGGCTTGGCCACCAGCGGGACGATCTCGCGCACGCGCTCCTCGTCGATGCACAGCACCGCGCGGCCGTAAAACGGCAGTCGCGCCAGGAAATCGACGAACGCCTGGCGCAGCCGGGCGACGTCGTGGCCGTACGTCTCCATGTGGTCGTTGTCGATGTTGGTGACGACCGCCAGCACTGGGGTGAGGTTCAGGAAGCTCGCGTCCGATTCGTCGGCTTCCACCACGATGTACTGGCCGCCGCCCAGCCGCGCATTGACCCCGGCCGAGTTCAGCCGGCCCCCGATCACGAAGGTCGGATCCAGTCCCCCGGCGGCCAGCACGCTCGCCACCAGGCTGGTGGTGGTGGTCTTGCCGTGGGTGCCGGCGATCGCGATGCCCTGCTTCAAGCGCATCAGCTCGGCCAGCATCACCGCGCGCGGCACCACCGGGATGCGCTGTTCGCGCGCCGCCACCACTTCCGGATTGTCGGCGCCGACGGCCGAGGAGACGACGACCGCGTCGGCGCCGGCCAGGTGCGCCGCGTCGTGCCCGACCGCGATGCGCGCTCCCAGCCGCGCCAGCCGGCGCGTGACCGTCGAATCGGCCAGGTCCGAGCCGCTCACCACGTAGCCCAGGTTCAGCAGCACCTCGGCGATGCCGGACATGCCGGATCCGCCGATGCCGACGAAATGGATTTGACGGATCGCGTGCCTCATAGCGCGCGCTTTCCAAGAGTGGCCGGCTCGCAGCTTCGACGCCGGATTCGCAGCGCGCGCGAAAAGCGGCAGGATCGGCTGCGAGGGGGCCGGGCGAGCCCCCTCGCGCTCCCCCAGCCAATGAGAGGGGTGCATCCGTTACGCATTTCGCGAGGCCCCCGCCTTGCCTTGGACCAATGATTCGATGGCCGCGGCCACCGCGGCGGTGGCATCCGGATGGCCGAGCGAGCGGGCGCGCAGGGCGATGGCGAGGATCTGCTCGCGCGTCAGGCTGCCCAGCAGCTGCGCCAGCGCCGGCGCTTCGAAGCGCTGCTGCGGCAGGTGCAGCGCAGCGCCGCGGCGGGCCAGCAACTCGGCGTTGAAGCGCTGGTGATCGGTGGTCGACACCACGAACGGAACCAGGATGGCGGCCACGCCGGCGGCGCACAGCTCGGACACGGTGATGGCGCCGGCGCGGCACACGACCAGGTCGGCGTGCTCGTATTCGCGGGCGATGTCGTCGATGAAACCGCGCACGTCCGCCGGCACGCCGGCGCTCGCATACGCGGCGCGCGTGGCCTCGACGTGAGCCCCGCCGCACTGGTGCAGCACGACCGGGCGCTGGTGGATGGGCAGCAACGCCAGCGCGGCCGGAATCGTCTCGTTCAGAACGCGCGCACCGAGGCTGCCGCCGATCACCAGCAGCCGCAGCGGCCCGCTGCGGCCGGCCAGCCGCTGCTGGGGCGGGGCCAGGGCCGCGATGGCCTCGCGCACCGGCGCCCCCGTCACGATTGCCTTGCGGCCCGCCAGCTGGCTGGCCGCCCCGTCGAAGCCGCACAGCACCGCCGAGGTGATTGGGCGCAGCACCCGCATGGACAGCTGCGGCGAAGCGTCGGCGTTCAGCAGCGCGAACGGCACGTGCCGGGTGGCTGCGGCGGCGCCGGCCGGCACGGCCACGTAGCCGCCGGTGGCGAACACCACGTCGGGCGCGCGCGCGCGCAGCACGCGCCGGCTGACGGCGAACGCGCGCAGCAGGTTCACGCCCCCGCAGGCGGCCCCGCGCAGCCCCTTGCCGCGCAGCCCGGAAAACGGCACGGTGTCGAAATCGATCGCCATCGGAGCCACCAGCGCGCGTTCGATCCCCGCCGGCGTTCCGAGCCAGCTCACGCCCCAGCCGCGCGCGCGCAGCATCTGCGCCACCGCGAGCCCAGGCATCACGTGGCCGCCGGTGCCGGCCGCGACCACCATCAGCCGCCGCGTCGGCCCGCTCACCGCGCCGGCCGCGCTCATCGCTGCGCTCCTGCCCGCATCAGCGTGCGATTCTCGAAGTCGACCCGCAGCAGCATCGCCAGCGCGACCACCGTCGACAGCAGGGCCGAGCCCCCGTAACTCATCAGGGGCAAGGTGAGGCCCTTGGTGGGCAGCAGGCCGCTCGCCACCCCGATATTGATGAACGCCTGCACGCCGATCCACAGCCCGACGCCCTGCGCCACCAACCCGCCGTAGGTGCGATCCAGCGCGACGGCCTGGCGCCCGATCTCGAATGCACGCCGCGTCAGCCAGTAGTAGCCCAGGATCACCGCCAGCACGCCGACCAGCCCGAGTTCCTCGCCGATCACGGCGACGATGAAATCGGTGTGCGCCTCGGGCAGGTAGTGCAGCTTTTCGATGCTGGCGCCCAGGCCCACCCCGAACCATTCGCCGCGTCCGAACGCGATCAGCGAATGCGACAGCTGGTAGCCGCGTCCCAGCGTGTTGTCAGCGGACCACGGATCCAGGTACGCGAAGATGCGCTCGCGCCGCCACGGGCTGGCCCAGATGACGGCCATGAACGCGCCGCTCAGGGCCACCATGATCGAGGCGAACAGGCGCCCATCGACCCCGCCCAGGAACAGGATGCCCATGCTGATCGCCACGATCACGCCGAACGCGCCCAGGTCCGGCTGCAGCAGCAGCAACACCCCGATCACCGCCATCACGCCGGCCATCGGCGCGAAGCCCTTCCTGAAATCGTGCATCGTGTCCTGCTTGCGCACCGTGAAGTCGGCCGCGTACAGCACGCAGGCGAGCTTCATCAGCTCCGAGGGCTGAAGATTCAGCGGCCCCAGCACGATCCAGCGACGCGCGCCCAGCGCTCCGCGGCCGATGCCGGGCACCAGCACGATCACCAGCAGCAGCACGCCGGCCAGGAACCCCCACCGCGCCAGACGCTGCCACAACTCCACCGGTACGCCGAAGGCGCATGCGCCCGCCACCGTCGCGATCAGCATCGAGACGGCGTGCCGCATCAGAAAGTGGGTCGGCGCGACGCGGTAGTGCGGTGAATCGGCCAGCGAGATCGAAGCCGAGTACACCATCACGGCGCCGAACATCAGCAGCGCCACCACCACCGCCAGCAGCGTCGTATCGACCCGGTCGAAGCGGCCGTCGCGCCGCGCGCCGGCTACGCCTCCCAGGCCGGCCAGCGCCAGCGTGGCCGCACCGGGGTTGAACGTAGCCCCGGTGCGGCGAGGCCGCCGGCGGCGCAACCAGGCAGTGATGCGGCTCATCGGGCCAGGGCCCTGGCCGCGAACGGGGCGCCACGGCCGCGCGCCGGGTCGCCAGCGCCGCTCGCGCCGGGTCCGGCCTCGCGCTCGGCGAGCTGCATCACGGCCTGCACGAAGACCTGGGCCCGATGCGCGTAATTGCGGAACATGTCGAAGCTGGCGCACGCGGGCGACAGCAGCACCGCATCGCCCGCCAGCGCCAGAGCGCTGGCGCGGTCGACGGCCTCGGGCAGCGTGGCGGCGCTGACGATCGGAACGGCGGTCGCCTGCAGGGCCTGCCCGATGCGCGGACCGTCCCGTCCGATCAGGATCACCGCGCGCGCATGCGCGGCCACCACGTCGGCCAGCGGCTCGAAACGCTGATGCTTGCCGTCGCCGCCCAGGATCACCACCAGCTTGCGCCCGTCGCTGGCCAGCCCCTGGATTGCCGCCAGCGTGGCGCCGACGTTGGTGCCCTTGCTGTCGTCGTAATAGTCGATGCCGCCGATCCGGCCCACGTGCTCGGTGCGGTGCGACTCGCCGCGGTAATCGCGCAGCGCCTGCAGGCTCGGCCCCAGCGGGCAGCCGATCGCGCGCGCCAGCGCGAGAGCGGCCAGCGCGTTCATCGCGTTGTGACGGCCGTGAATGTGCAGCGCGTCGGACGGCATCAGGCGCCGCACGAAGACCGGACCGGCCGGCGCCGCGGCGCGCCGGCGCGAGGGCGCCTGGTCGTACGGATCCTCGGCCATTGCGAGCCAGTCGATGCCGCGGTCGTGCACCAGGCCGAACTCGCCGCTGTGCGCGGGTGCGTCGGCCCCGAAGGTCGACCGCCGCGTGCCAGGCCGCGCCAGCGCCATCACGGCCGCATCCATCCGGTTCAGCACGGCGATCGTTCCGGGGGCCAGGATGCGCGCCTTGGCCTGGGCATAGTGCTGCATCGACTCGTGCCAGTCCAGGTGGTCCTCGGTCAGATTCAGGATCGCGGCGGCATCGCACACGAGCGAGGACGCCGTCTGCAGCTGGAAGCTGGACAGCTCCAGCACCCACACTTCGGGCAGGCGCCCCGCCGACAGGCGGGCTGCAAGCTCGTCGAGCGCGCACGGAGCGATGTTGCCGGCCACCGCCACGTCGCGTCCGCCGGCCTGGGCCATCTTGCCGGCCAGCCGGGTCGTGGTCGTCTTGCCGTTGGTGCCGGTCACGCCGATCAGCCGGGGCTGGTAGCCGCGCTCGGAGCGCAGCCGGGCCAGGGCCTGGGCGAACAGCTCGATCTCGCCGGCGAGCGGTACGCGCGCCTTGCGCGCGGCCTCCACCAGCGGCGCCGCCGGCCCACGCTGCAGCGGCAGCCCGGGACTGATCGCCAGCAGCTCGACCCCTTCGAGCAGGGCCGCAGCGAACTCGCCGGTGCTCAGCTCGGCCTCGGGCAGATCCTGGCGCAGCATCGACCGCATCGGCGGGTCCTCGCGCGTGTCGGCCACCCGCACCTGCCAGCCCTCGCCCGTCAGCCAGCGGGCCATGGCCAGCCCGCTGTCGCCCAGGCCGAGCACCAGGGCGCGCTTCATGACGGCGATCCCCGCCGGCAATGTGAACACGGCATCAAACCGGCGCGGCTCATCGGATCTTCAACGTCGACAGTCCCACCAGGACCAGAATCATCGTGATGATCCAGAACCGCACCACGACCTGGTTCTCCTTCCAGCCTGACAGCTCGAAGTGGTGGTGCAGCGGCGCCATCCGGAAGATGCGCCGGCCGCCGGTCCAGCGGAAGTAGATCACCTGCATCATCACCGACACCGTCTCGGCGACGAACACCCCGCCCATGATGAACAGCACGATCTCCTGTCGCGTGATCACCGCGATCGTGCCCAGCACCGCGCCCAGCGCCAGCGCACCCACGTCACCCATGAAGACTTCCGCCGGGTAGGCGTTGAACCATAGAAATGCCAGACCGGCGCCGCCGATCGCACCGCACACGATCACCAGCTCGCCGGCGCCGGCAATATGCGGAAACAGCAGGTAGCGCGCGTAGTCGGCCCGGCCCACCACGTACGCGAAAATCCCGAGCGCTCCTCCGATGATCACGGTCGGCATGATCGCGAGGCCGTCCAGCCCGTCGGTCAGGTTCACCGCGTTGCTGGCCCCGACGATCACCAGGTAGGACAGCGCCGCAAAGCCGAGGACCCCCATCGGATAGGCGACGTTCTTGAAGAACGGCACGATCAGGTCCGCGCGCGGCGGCAGCTTGGTGATGAAGCCGTTGGCCATCCATTCCAGCAGCAGCGACCACATGCGCGAGGTCGACGGCGCCGCGATCGCCAATGCCAGGTAAATGGCCGCGCTCAGTCCCACCACCGTCTGCCACAGGAACTTGTCGCGTGCCGGCATTCCCTTCGAATCGCGCTTGACCACCTTGCGATAGTCGTCGACCCAGCCGATCCAGCCAAAGCCCAGCATCACCAGCAGCACGACCCAGATGAAGCGATTGGAAAGGTCGGCCCACAGCAGCGTCGTAATCGCGATCGAGATCAGGATCAGCGCGCCGCCCATGGTCGGGGTGCCCGACTTTTCCAGGTGCGTCTGCGGGCCGTCGGTGCGCACCGACTGGCCGATCTTCATCTGGGTCAACCATCGGATCACCGGCGGACCGGCCACCAGTCCGATGACCAGCGCCGTGCCTGCGGCCAGCACCGCACGCAGCGTCAGGTACGCGAACACGTTGAAGGCGCGTATGTCCTGCGACAACCACTGGAACAGCTCAAGCAGCATGATCAATGCCCATCCGAGCCCCCACCCGTGAGCGCCTGCACCACGCGCTCCATCCGCATGAAGCGCGAACCCTTCACCAGCACGGCGCCGCCCGCGCCGGCCGCCTGGCGCGCGGCCTCGACCAGCGCGGCGACCTCGCCGAAGTGCCGCGCGCCCGGACCGAAGGCCGCCACCGCTTCGCGCGACAGCTCGCCGGTGGCCAGCAGCGCATCGATGGCGCGCTCCCGGGCATACGATCCGATCTCGCGGTGGAAAGCGGGCCCCTGGCTGCCCACTTCGCCCATGTCGCCCAGCACCAGAACGCGCGGAGGCGGCTGGCCGGCCAGCAGGTCGATGGCCGCCCGCACCGAGTCCGGATTGGCGTTGTAGCTGTCGTCGATCACGACCGTGCCGCCGAACGTCGTCAAGCGCGCTCCACGCCCCGGCACGGCGCGGAAGGCGGCCAGTCCCGCGCCGATCGCCTGCGGCGGCAGGCCCAGCCCCAGAGCGCACGCGGCCGCTGCCAGCGCGTTGTGCACGTTGTGCGCGCCGGCCAGCGCCAGCGACGTTTCGATCGGGCCGGCCGCAGTCGAGATGCGCAACTCGCTGCCAGCGGCGCCGGCGCGATAGTTCACGGTGAGCGTGGCCTGGCCGCTCATGGCGAAATCGATGGTGCGCCGAAGCCCGGCCAGGCGCCGCCAGATCGGGGCGCACCCATCGTCGGCCGGAAACACCGCGATGCCGTCGGGCGGCAGCGCCGCCAGCACGGCGCCGTTTTCGTGCGCGGTCGCTTCGGGCGATTGCAGAAATTCCTGGTGCTCGCGCTGCGCGTTGTTCACCACGGCCAGCGTGGGCCGCGCCAGCGCGGCGAGCTCGGCGATCTCGCCCGCGCGGTTCATCCCGAGCTCGAACACGGCCGCACGATGATGCGCAGCCAGCTCGAGGAGCATCAGCGGCAGCCCGATGTCGTTGTTCAGGTTGCCGCGCGTTGCCAGCCACTGGTTGCGGCCGTCGCGCTGTCCGTAGGTGTGCGCGAAGATCGAGGCGATCATCTGGGTGAGCGTGGTCTTGCCGTTGCTTCCGGTCACGGCGACGACCGGCAGCGAAAAGCCCGACCGCCAGTGGCGCGCCGCCTGCCCCAGTGCCCGCCGCGCATCGGGCACCCTGAGCTGCGGCAGGTCGAGCGGTACCGGATGCTCGACCATCAGCGCGGCCGCTCCCTTCTGGCGCGCTGCGTCCGCATAGTCGTGGCCGTCGAAACGCGGGCCGCGCAGCGCGACGAACAGGGCCCCGGCCCTCAGCGTGCGCGAATCGGTGCTGACCGAGTCGATCCGCACCCCGGCGCTGTCGGTGGTTGCGCCGTCGATCGCGCGCGCCAGCTCGCCCAGCGTGATCATGCGGTGGCCTCCGGGGGGGCCCGGCCGGCGCGGCGCTGCAGAGCCTGCCGGGCGCACTGCGCGTCCGAGAACGCGATGCGGCGGCCGGCCACTTCCTGGTAGGACTCGTGCCCCTTGCCGGCGATCAGCACCACGTCGGCCGCATCGGCCTGCAGCACGGCGCGCTCGATGGCGTCGGCGCGGTCCGCTGTCCAGCTCGCGCGCTCGCCGGCCTCGGCCGCGCCGGCCACGATCTGGTCGATGATGCGCGCGGGGTCTTCGCCGCGCGGGTTGTCGCTGGTCACCACGATGCGGTCGGCGCCGCGCGCGGCCGCCGCGCCCATCTGCGGGCGCTTGCCCGGATCGCGGTCGCCGCCCGCCCCGAACACGATCCACAACCGCCCCAGGCGCGCCTGCGCCACCGGCCGCAGCGCGGCCAGGGCCTGCTCGATCGCATCGGGCGTGTGCGCATAGTCGATCAGCACCAGCGGCTCGGCGCCCGCGGCCACCTGGATCGGCTGCATCCGGCCCGGAGGCGGGCGCAGCCGTTCGAACGCGCGGGTCGCATCATGCACGTCGATGCCGGCGGCCAGGGCGATCCCCATCACGCCCAGCACGTTGGCCACGTTGAAGCGGCCGATCACCGGCGCGCGCACCGGCACGCTGCGCGCCGGCGCGCCGGGGCGCTGCAGGCGCGCGTCGAACCGGATGTGATCCGCATCCAGAACGAGCGCCTCGGCGCCGAGCTCGAGGTCGAGCGACGGCGAGGGGGCCGCCGCCGGTCCGATTCGATAGCCGGTCGTGTGCAGGCCGCGCGCGCGGCACCGCTGGACCAGCCGCTCGCCGAACTCGTCGTCCAGATTCAGGACCACGCCGGCGAGCGTGGGCGCATCGAACAGGCGCGCTTTGGCGTCCTCGTAGTCGGCCATCGAGGCGTGATAGTCCAGATGATCGCGCGTCAGGTTCGTGAACAGCGCCAGGTCGAAGCGCATCGCCTCGGTGCGCCGCTGATCCAGTCCGATCGACGACACCTCCATCGCCAGAGCCTGTGCGCCCGCGTCCAGCATCGCGCGGGCCAGGCGCTGCAGCCCGACCGCGTCGGGCGTGGTCAGGATCGCATCGGTCTGCAGCGCATCGGGAAAGCCCGAGCCGACGGTTCCGATCACGCCGCAGCGGCGGCCGCAGGCGGTCAGCACCTGCGCGATCCAGTGGCTGCACGAGGTCTTGCCGTTGGTGCCGGTGACGCCGATCGTCAGCAGGCGCGCGGTCGGGTCCCGGTAGAAAGCCGCGCCGATGTCGGCGAGCTGCCCGGCGAGGTCGTCGACCGGCAGCAAGGGAACGGCGCACGCCGGGGCATCCGGGCCCTGCCGCTCGGCCAGCACCGCCGCGGCGCCGCGCGCGACCGCATCGTCCACGTGCCGGCGACCATCGTCGCGCCGGCCGGGCAGCGCGAGGAACACGTCCCCGGGCTGGATCTCCCGGCTGTCGATGCGCAGATGCGCCTGGCCGGACGCGTGCGAGCGGATCCAGTCGACGATCGGACCTCCCCGCAGACCATCACCCACCATGGGTAAGCCTCAGCTTCGAAGTGCGGCGCCTCCTGCCAGCGCCACTGGCTTCGGTCCCGAAAAGCGGGAGGATGAGGAACGAGGGGGCTGGGCGAGCCCCCTCGTGCTCCCCCAGCCGATGTGAACGAAACGTCACAGCCACCGTGCAGTGCTCCCTTGGTACGGGGCCGCCATCGTGCCCGTTCATCATCTTGCCTCGGTCGCCGCCTCGGTCGCCGCCAGCGCGAGCGCGTGCGCCTGCGGGGCGATCTGCAGCGCCCGCAGGGTTCCAGCGGCCACCTGCGAGAAAACGGGCGCCGCCACATCGCCGCCGAAGTAGTGTCCGCCGTGCGGCTCGTCGATCATCACCGCGATCACGACGCGCGCGTCGGAGGCGGGCGCGAAGCCGACGAAGGAGGCGACGTACGCGTCCGAATAGCGACCGTCGCGCAGCTTGCGCGCGGTGCCGGTCTTGCCGGCCACCGGGTAGCCGGACACGCGCGCGCTCGGGGCCGTGCCCTCGTCGCTGGTGGCGAGTTCGAGCATGCGGCGCACCGCCTGCGCCGTCTGCGGCCGCAGCACGGGCACCGCGGCGGCGGGCGAGTCGGCCCGCATCACGCTCACCGGCACGATGTCGCCGTCGCGCGCGAAGACCAGATAAGCGCGCGCCAGCTGCAGCAGTGAAACGGAGACCCCGTAGCCGTAGGCGATGGTGGCCTGTTCGATCGGGCGCCAGCTCTGCGGCGGCCGCAGCCGTCCGGTCACGGCGCCGGTCAGCCCGGCATGCGGCGCCTGCCCGAAGCCGACCGCGGTCAAGGTATCCCACAACGCCTGCGCCGGCAGTTTCAGCGCGATCTTCGCGGTTCCGACGTTGCTCGACTTGGCCAGCACCTGCTCGACCGTCAGCACCCCGTGCGAGCTGGTGTCGGTGATGGTGTGTCCGCCCAGCCGCATCGAGCCCGGCGCGGTCTGCACCGTGGACTGGGGCATGACCACGCCCGCCTCCAGCGCGGTTGCGATCGAGAAAGGCTTGAGCGTGGAGCCCGGCTCGAACGTGTCGGTCACCGCGCGGTTGCGCAGCGTCTGCGGCTCCATCCGGTCGCGCCGCGCCGGGTCGAAGCTGGGCCAGTTGGTCAGGGCCAGGATCTCGCCGCTTTCGACATCGAGCACCACGATCGAGCCGCCCTGCGCCTGGTTGGCCTCGACCGCCGCGCGCAGCGCCGAAAACGCGATGTACTGGATCCGATTGTCGATCGACAGCCGGATATCGCGCCCCTCGATCGGCTCGCGCACCCAGTCGTCCTCGACCGCGCGCCCCAGCCGATCCTTGATCAGGTGCCGCAGACCCGGGCGGCCGCCCAGGATGCGCTCGAAGGCGAGCTCGATGCCGTCCTGGCCGCGGTCCTCGACGTCGGTGAAGCCGAGCAACTGAGCGGTGATGGCGCCTTCCGGATACAGCCGCCGAAACTCGCGGCTCGTATGGATGCCGGCCAGATTGAACGATTCGATCCGTTGCGCCACGCCCGGTTCGACCTGCCGCTTCAAATACACGAAGGTGCGATCGTCGGCGAGGCGGCGGCGCAGCTCGCCCGAGGGCACATCCAGCAGGCGCGCGAGCTGCGCCAGGTCCCGCTTGCCCGCCTCCACGTCGTCCGGAATCGCCCAGACCCCGCGCGCCGGAACCGAGGAGGCGAGCACGACGCCGTTGCGGTCGGTGATGGTGCCGCGGGTGGCGGCCACGTCCAGCGTGCGCGCGTAGCGCGCTTCGCCCTGGCGCTGCAGGAACTGGGTCGAAACGCCGCCCTGCAGGTAGAAGGCGCGACCCGCCAGCGCGACGAAACCGCAAAACAGGCCGAACAGCAGCAGGCGCGAGCGCCAGGCCGGCAACCGGACCTGCAGCAACGGATTGCCCGCAGCCAGCGCCGAGTCGCCCGATCGGCGCTTGCGCGCGCGCGCTGCACCTCCCAGGGTGCGCGGCCTGCCGGATTCGGGCGATTGTTTCATGGCGAGGCGGGGCGCGCCGCCGGTGGCAGCAACGTCGTGTGTTCCGGATCGATCGGCCGCATCCCGAGCCTGCGCGCCGCGGCCTCGATCGCGGCGGGCTGGGCGGCGCGCCCGAGGTCGATGCGCAGCCGGTTGCCCTCGGCCTCGCTCTGCCGGGCCAGCTGCTGGGCCGCCTCCAGATCGGCGAACAGCCCGCGCGCGCGATGGCGCGAGGTCACCAGCGACATGGCGCTGGCCATCAGAAAGGCCGCCAGCACTGCGACGATGAGCCGGATCGGCATGGTGTCGGACCCCGCCTCAAGCCGGTGGCACCGGCGCGCCGGTGCGTTCGGCCACGCGCATCAGCGCCGAGCGCGCCCTCGGGTTGGCCGCGATCTCGGCCGCGTCGGGCCGGATCCGCGCCAGCGGCCGCAGCAGCGGCGCCGGCAGCTGCGAGGCGCGCAGCGGAACCCGCCCCAGCGCGCGGTCGGGATGGGCGCGCGATTCGATGAAGCGCTTGACGATCCGGTCCTCCAGCGAGTGAAAACTGATCACGACCAGGCGCGCGCCGGGAGCCATCCGTATCAACGCGGTCTGCAGCGTCAGCGCCAATTCTTCAAGCTCTTGATTGATGAAAATCCGTACAGCCTGAAAGGTGCGCGTCGCAGGATGCTGATCCGGATCCTTGCGATCTTTGACGGGGATCGCGCGCGCCACGATCTGGGCAAGTTCGGACGTGCGCTCCAGGGGCTGGCCTGTCGATTGGCGAGCCACAATCGCCTTTGCAATCGATGAAGCAAACCGCTCATCACCGTACTCGCGCAGCACGCGTCGCACCTCGTCCAGCCCGGCACGGGCCAGCCACTGGGCCGCCGACAAGCCGGCGTCCGGATCCATTCGCATGTCCAGCGGGCCGTCCAGCCGCAGCGAGAAGCCGCGCGCCGGATCGTCCAGTTGCGGCGAGGACATCCCCAGGTCCATCAACAACCCCGCGATCGCCGGGATCGAGCGCTCGTCGAGCACCTCGCCCAGCCTGGAAAAGCGGCTGCGCACGAATTCGAAGCGGGCATCCGCGATCGAGGCGGCATCCAGCGCGGCCTGCGGATCGCGGTCCAGCGCGATCAGTCGGCCCGCCCCGCCCAGTGCCTGCAGGATGCCGCGCGCATGTCCGCCGCGGCCGTAAGTGGCGTCCACGTAGATCGCCTTCGGGTCCGTCACCAGCATTGCGACCGCGGCTTCCACCATCACGGGCCGGTGCCCGGCTGCGCTCGACGAGAGTGCGGAGTTCATCCACGCTTAGAACCGAAACGAGGCGGCGGATTCCGGCAACGCCTGAGCGAGCTGGCTTTGCTCCTGCTGCGCCATTCTCTCCAGGTCCCACAGCTCGAAATGGGTGGCCATCCCGAGCAGCATCACGTCGCGCTCCAGCCTCGCGGCGGCGCGCAGCTCGGCCGGCACCAGCACGCGGCCGGCGCTGTCGATCTCGGTGTCGGCCGCGTTGCCCAGCAGCAGCCGTCGCAGCGCGCGAGACTCGTAGGGCAGCTCGGCGATGTCCTTGAGCCGGGCCTGCCACTGCGGGCGCGGATACACCAGCAGGCATCCGTCCGGGTGTCGGGTCAGCGTCAGTCGACCCTCGCATTGCGCCATGAGCACGTCGCGATGCCGGGTCGGGATCGAGACCCGCCCTTTTTCATCCAACGTCAGCTGCGATGCGCCCTGGAACACGGCCGTCTGGATGTGGACTGTCAGCGATTCAGAGGGCCGGATCCCAACCCTCAGAAAGAGAGCAACCGCTCACTAACCCACTATATCCCACTTTTCTTCCACAAGTGGGCGACTCTAGAGCATCACATCCAATGGGTCAAGGACAGAAGAGAACTGCTTTTCCCAGTCGCTACAAGCACTTAGACCGCAAACTTCATGGGAATTTTTAGATCTGAAAACCCACATGAAATTAACCATATAGGGGCCGCACTAAAAGTGACTTCTCAACTCGGGCGGGGGCGACGCCGAGGGCGCGCCCCAACGTTGGTACTGGTCCGGCGCCTCGCAGCTCGATTTCGAGCGTAACAACGGGCGCGCCGGCTCGAAATCAGCCGGAAGGCGCCGCCTCGCGTAATCAGGTCACAACGTGTACCCCCGACTGACTTTTTTTTGGAGGCGAATGATGAAAGACGCCAGCAAGCTCATCGTTTTGGGAGCGGCACTGCTCGCCGTTTGCGCCTATAGCGTGGCAGCGCCCATCGGCGAATCAGAGGAAACAACCGTGAGCCCGGTTGCCATCGCGGGACAACGGACGTCGGCGACTGTGTCCGACCGGGAAGTGACCCGGCGTGTGCAGAAGGCGCTGGATGCGGATCCTTATGTCTATGCCGAGCACGTGTCCGTGAGCACCGACAACGGCGTAGTTACGTTGGAAGGACTGATCAGCAACGCATGGGATCTGCGGAGCGCGATCCGCATCAGCAGCCAGGTTCCGGGCGTCAAGCGCGTGGTCGATGACCTGGAGATCATCGATTTTGGCAGGCGCGGCTGACCGCTCACTTGACCGGCGTGATCGCGACCCGCACGTGGGAGGCGGCCGCGCCGCTGAACTGCAGGATCAGATCCTGGCCGCCGGGCAGCCGGTAGAGCACGATCTTGTGGGGTGCCTGGCAGTCCGGCCGGCCTTGAAAATCTCTTGCCGCCAGCAGTTCCGGGCCCGCCACGACGTCGACCCAGAAGCCCTGATCGAGCGAGATGCGCCAATCGCCCGCGCCCGCAACATGCAGGCGCGCAAGCCCGGCTGAGGCACCCTGTACCGGCGCTTTCCTGCCGGGCGGCAGCGCGAATTTCACCTGGTCCTGCGGCGCCACCGCGAGCTCGTACAGACGGTCCGGCGCGAGCGATGGGGCCGATGCGACGTCGATGCCCGCGGACAGCGCCTCGGCCGCTGTGGCAAACAGCGCGTGCTCGTGGGCGACATCCCATTTGAAGCCGGCGCAGGCGTCGTCGGCCGCAAGCGGTGCGCGCGCAGCCGCCGCCAGCGCCAACCCGACCGACCACCGTCGCACGCGTCCGCTCCGTATCGCGCCCGTCGACGAGGCAGCCAGATCAGGATGACACAAGGGCGCTGTGAGCTCCAGCGACGATCAGGCCCCCACTGCGAGGATGACCGAGGAGGCCTTGATCACGGCAGTAGCCTCGGCTCCGGCGCGCAGTGCCATGTCGATCGCCGATTCGCGCGTGATCGTCGCGTACACGTTGGCACCTCCGGCCAGAGCGATCGTGACTTCGGCGCTCACGGGCCCCTGGGTGACGCTCGTTATCTTCCCCGGCAGGCTGTTGCGGGCCGACAGCCTCAACCCGTGACCTTCGGTCATCACCAGAACCGAACTGGCCTTGACCAATGCGGTGGCCTCGGCACCGATCGCAAGCCCGAGTGACTTGACGCTCTCGTTGGTCACGATCGCCACGATGCGGTCGCCGCCCGACGTCGTCAGGCTGACTTCGGCGTTGACCGCGCCGGTCTTCAAGGCGGTGACCTTCCCCTTGAAAACATTGCGCGCGCTGATCTTCATCTGGAACTCTCCTCCCCATTGAGCGTTGCCATTATGCTGCAATGGTCTGGCCCGGGCCTCAGTTGTATCGGATCAGCGCGCAGTCCAGCGGTCCGCTGCGCTTGGCCACGATGCCTTTTTGCAGGTCGGTCACGACGCCGGGCACCGTGTTGAAGTCGGGCACGACGACCCGGTAACAGTCAGGCGGCGGCCTTTTCCTGGCCAGCAACTCCGGCTCGTCGCCGCCGGGCCCGTCCGCCGCCAGTTCAACCCGGGTGGTCTTGATCTTCTCGGACGCATCGCAGCTGACTCTTCGCTGTGTACCGCCACTCGTCCGAAGGGATTAAAAATTATCCGGGAAACGGCGGATCACAGGTTGATGGGAGCGCGCGGGTTTGATGCCACCGCCGGTCCGCGTCGAAGCGGCGTCGAGCGCCTTATCCCGCTAGGGCTTTGATCCAGTCGGTGTCCGGGTTCGCCTTCAGGCCGACAAATCCCGCCGTGCAGCGCTGCATTTTCGTGGACTGGCGCACGCGCCTCAAGCGTAAAAAACGAATACCAAGACCGCACGTCAAACGGAGCACCCGCACATGCATCAGCGAGCCGCCTCTGGCAAAGCCGTAAAGAAGGAGTCGCCTCGGCACGCCACCGCTCGCCGCGTCCTGCAGCACCTTCTCGGAATCGAACTGGCAGCCATTGATGAAGCCTGCGCGCTGGCCGACTTCGAAGGCTGCAACCTGCCCGACGGGCCCGCGCTGACGCCGATGGAATGGCGCATCCGGGTCAAGGAACGCGTTTTTGCGTGCTACGGCGTGGACTGCCACATCGATGAACCGCTTTCGACTCTGGCGGCCCGCATCGAGCTGACAGAGCGCGGAGTGGGTTGCACGCTGGTGCATTGAAACAGCGCCCTGCCGATTGCGCAGGTCGCTTCCTGGTGGTCGCGTCATTGCGCAGCAATATCCGCGACCATCTCCCTGCATATCGCTGCGAGCTGCTTGCTGGTCATGGGCGAAAAGACACCTTCGATCGTGTGTGACGTCGTGTTGTACGTCCGTTCGCCCAGTTCGGCGCCCGACTTCAGATCGACAAAGCGAGCCTTCGAGTCGACGTAGGCGTTGCCGGCCATCACGCCGACGGCGTATCGCAAGCCGGTCGAGAGGTAGCGGTAGTCGTTGATGTAGACGACGACCAGGGTGCCCGGCTCTCCGGTTGGCTTCGCCTCACCATCCTGGAAGCTATAGCTCATTCCTGCCACTTCGGCAGCCGGCTTCATCGCATCGCGCCACTCGCCCTTGAAAGCCTCCCAATCCTTCGATTTCGTTGAAGTGTCGCTTCCCGTTACGTTCAAGACGACCGTCTTGCGCGCCTCGGGCGCAACGTGCAGAGGCGCGCTGGTCGAGCCCTTGACCACTTCGGCCGCGCAGCCGCTCAATGCGACTGCGGCCGCACACACGACGATGGCTATCCGCTTTTGCATCATTTGCCCCTCCCCCCGAATCAGTGCCCGGATTCAACTTCATGGTCCTTTTACGCAAGTGAGCAATTAGGCGCAAGCACCCTGTCCCGGCTAGATACGAATTAGGGTGTTTGCCTCAACGCGCAATCGGGAATTCTTGCGCACGAAACGCAAACATGCTCCCGATTGTTGGTCGCTGGCCCCCCGCCTAATGTGGCCGCCTCAAAAACAAAAACGTATTGATGTTCCAGCGCTCTTTGGACACTGAACAAGGTCGGCAAACCTCAGCTGCCGACCGCCAAGGGCCCGACCGATTGCTGCAGCAGACCGCCGCGCGCGTGTCGGCCATTCGAGCCTTAACCGGAGAACTTGCAATGAACGCGAACAGGAGCTCGGCCATCGCGATTTGTCTCACGGGGATTCTGGGTTTAGCCCCTGCGGTCGGTTTTGCGCAGGCTGCGACCACCTACAGCGGAGAAGCGGAGGCTCTGAAGGCCACCGCGCTGGGAATCAACGTCGCGCTGGCCGATACCGGAGCGCTGCCGTCGGGCGGCGGGAACCTGAACACATCGGTGGCAAGCATCAACCTTCTCGGTCTCGCCTCGGCCGATGCGCTCAAAAGCACCACGTCCGGCAGCGGCAACAGCAGCCAGTCGCAGGCGTCCCTGACCAACCTGAGCCTGCTGGGCGGTCTGGTCGCGGCCGATGTCGTGAAATCGAACTCGAGCGCCTCGTGCAGCGGCTCGACGGCCTCGGCCAGCGGGAACTCCGAGCTGGTCGGATTGGTCGCCGCGGGCCAGTCGATCCTCGTCTCGAACCCGAACGTCGCCATCTCGTTGCCGGGCGGCATCAGCCTCACGGTCAACGAGCAGACGAGTTCATCGGGGGGAAGCGCCGGGTCGACGACGGTCAACGCGCTGCACGTGAAGGGCCCGGGCATCGACATCGTCGTCGCCTCGGCCCATTCCGATATCACGTGTCCGTGACGGCCCGGGTCCGGGGCGGGGTCTTCGGACCGCGCCCCGGCGGCGGTGCGTCAGTGCAGTGGCCCGCAGGTGGGCGAATTGGTCCAGGTTGAGCCGCACAGGTACAGCGTGAAATTCGTCAGATAGCCGTATTCCTGCCCGAGCTGCACATACTGCGTGACCGTGATCCGACCCGCGAGATAGTGTGCGAGGTCGGTGGCGGTGACCTGTTGCGAGTACGGAACCGTATTCGTGGTGGTGCCGCTGACCGCGGCAGAGCGGGCGCTCTCGCCGGCCGCGTCGAGCGCGGAGACGGCGTAGCTGTGGGTCGTGCCGGCGGGCAGTCCGCCGTCGGTGAACGAGGTTGCGCTGGTCGACTGCACCTTGCCGTCGTCGCGATACACGTTGTAGCGGGTCGCTCCCGCGCTCGCGCTCCAGCCCAGCGTGATCGAGGCATTCGTGGTGCCAGTCACGGCAAGCTGGGTCGGTGTCGGCGGAATCCCGCCGCCGCCGGACTGCCCGCCCAGGATTCGATCTACCATCGCCATGATCGCCTTGGCCTGCACGCCGGTCTTCTGGTCGAAGTCGGCGCCGTACCACCCGATCCAGTCCCAGCAGCCATTCGGATTCGATAGCGAGCCGCTGGCGGCGGTCGAGTGAACCGCGTTGTCGGCGACTGCCTGCGGATACAGCACGAGGATGTCGTTGGTGTCGGCCCAGCGGTTGTAGCCGGTGTTGTTCAGGAAATCTGCGCCGATGCTGGAATAGCCCTGCAGGCAGCCGTGCAGTGCGACGTGCAGCCGACATTGCTGGCCGGCGGCGCAGTGGGCGGGGACGTACAGCCACCCGGCTGTATCCATCCCGTCTCCCGAGGGAACGAATTCGGTCTGATCGAACTGGACCAGGCTGCCGCCCAGAGTTCCGTCGTTGCGCGCGTTGAGCGTGCCGTGGATCCATTGCAGCGCCACGCCGGCGCCATCGAAATGGCAGTTGCTGATGTACGGCGAGATGGACAGATTGCAGGCGTTGTCGCCGCTGCCGTCGAAGTCGGTCGGGAACGTGTGAACGGCGCTGTTGGTGTTGTCGTACTTCACGTTGGCGGCGGCGACGAAGTGTCCGGTGCCCACATACAGCTGATAGACCTGGTCGGTGACGTGCGGTCCGACCGTGGTGTCGCTGGTGCCGGTGAAGAGGTAAATGCGCTGGTGGGCGACGTTGCCGATGTCGTCGATGCGGCTGCCGCTCCAGCTCTTCATGTTGGCGATCGATTGCGCGATGCCTGGCGTGGCGTTGTACATGCAGGCGGTGTAATTGCTCTGACCGGCACAGTCGTAGGTGCCCCCGGCGAAGATGCCCACGCCCTTGAAGACCGATGAGTAGCTCACGCCCAGTTGCACCGCGAAAAAGCCGCCCGAGGAGAGGCCCGATACCGACACTTGCGTGCGATCGACGTTGTAGGAGGCCAACGGGGCCGCCGATTGGGACGGGGCCGCGACGGCGCAGCCCAGCAAGGCAACGATTACGGGCGCGGCGGGCGCGCGCGGTCGCATGGCATTGAACATGAAGTGCTCCCCCGGTCGACATCAACTCGAATTCGACTTTCTTCATCAGGACCCCGAGCGTCAACTCCTGAGGCTGCGGCCGACCCACCGCGCGACGCTTCGTTGATAGGCGACGTACTCATCCCCGAACAATCCGACCAGCGCCTGTTCCTCGGGAATGATCTGCAAATGGGTGATGCCGATCGCGAACAGCGGCGGCACGATCCAGGCACTCGCGCTTGCGAGCAGCACGGCCCACCCGATCAGCACCAGCAGTAAGCCCAGGTACATCGGGTTGCGGCTAAAGCGAAACACGCCGTCCGTCACCAGGCGCGAAGCCTTGCCCGGGTCCCTCGGGTTGACCGTTGTCCCCGCCCGCTTGAAATTCATGAAGGCGCTGGCGCTGACGACGATCCCCCCTGCGACGATCAGTCCACCCAGGCGATTCCACGGCTGCTCGGGCCACTCGACAAGCGGCAGCCAGCGGTGCAGCGCCCACATCACGGCTGCGGCGAAAAACATGATGAACGGTGGTGGAATCCGGGTCCGCATATCAAAGCGAGTTTGGATTCAGGTCATCGCCTCGCGGAATTTCGCGAACTGCTTCTGCTAAACCGACAATAACCGTGCGCCGTCGACCTTCGAGGCGACCTTGTCAAATGTCCACAGTGGCGGCTCACCGGCCTCCACCGCCAGAGCGATGTGGAGGCAGTCCGAATAATCAGCCGAGCCATCTTTGTAGAGCAGCAACGCGACTTCGAGCGCCCGCTCCGATTCGAAAGACAGTTCGGCCGATGACAGCAGGTCCGATAGCGTCTGCACCACGGCATCCTTGTCAAAGCCGAAGTTCGAACGCAACACCCATTCCAGTTCGAGCGAAACGGTCACCGGAATGAACAGGGCCTGCCCTTCGGCGACGCACTTTCTGATGAACCTTCTTGCCGCCGACACCTGCACGGCGTCGTCCTGCACGAGATAGCGCACCAGGACGTTGGTGTCCAGGGCAGGCATTTATCGCCAGGCGTTCATGTCTTCGATGGCGACGCGCTTGCCTTTGGGAGCTTTCAACGCCCCAGCGAGCTTCAGAATCGACTTTGTCTTGGCACGCACGATGACGGTGCCATCCGGCATCACGGTCCAGACCAGCCGAGTGCCAGGAGCGGCTTTGATGCGCGCTCTGACCTCGGCCGGGACGGTCGTCTGCCCTTTGGCGGTGATGGTGGATTCGGCCACGGGTGCTCCTTACCTTTGTCGAAAGTGTAATGCGTCGTGGCGAAGGTCGCAACCAGTGCCCAGGGGGTGACCGCCCGCCGCCGTGGGCCGGCGACTGCAGCCGAGATACAGCAGCAGTGTGCAGGGTGGACCCCAAAGGAAAAAGCAAAGCCCGCCTGTACGCCGGATTCTGTGCGGCGCGTTGCCGCGCCGTGGCGGTCATTCCTCTAGGCCGGCGCTCGCGCGCCGGCTCGAGCCACCTACCCGCAGCCTCCCCGAGCAAGATCGTCGGCTGCCTATTCGGTGTTGCTCCGCGTAGAGATTGCCCGTTTCACCCGCCCGCCTTCGCGCTGACGCGCTTCGGCGGGCGACTCGTCTCTGTTGCTCTGATCCTCACCTCGCGGTGGACAGGTGTTACCTGCTACGCCGCTCTGTGGAGTCCGGACGTTCCTCTCGCAGGCGAACCTGCCAGCGACCGCCCAGCGGGCTTTGCTGCGCCACTCTAACAGGATCGGCAGCGCAGCGCGCCGGTTACCAGCAGTTGCTGGTCGCCGCGCCCCGGTTGTCGGTCTGGTCCAGCGTGAAGGTGCCGCACGGATCGTTGGCCTGCGATCCGACCGGGGTGGCGATCAGCTGGTAGCCGGTCGCGTTGGTGTTGCTGGCGCCGCCGGCAGCGAAACTGATCGTGTAATAGCCGTTGACGGAGGCGCTGTAGACGCCGTTGGTGCCGACCGAAACGTTGGCATAGCTGTTGGTCTGCGTGAACCAGCGCTCCATCGCCTGCGCCGACGATGTCAGCGCCGTTTTGGCGTCGGTCCGGTGCGATTTCTGAACCGAGGCCAGGTAGCTCGGTGTCGCCGCCACCGCCAGGATCGCCACGAGCGCCGTCACGACCAGCAGTTCGATCAGCGTCACGCCGCGTTGTTGTCCGTTCATAAGGTCCCCACCTCGTCCGCCGCGCATGCGGCGCTTCGTCATTTCAAATACAAGACCCGTATCGCCGGCTGCTTCGGATCGGTGCGATCGAGCACAAAGCCGACACTCTGGTGCGCCTGCACAGCCGACAACGAAAGGGGCGTGCCGCCGGCGCTGAAGACGAGCACCTTGGCCGGATCGAATCGCAGCGGGATCCCGTGGATCACGATGCGTCCGGCGGCCGCGTCGATCGCGTCGATCACGCCGGTGGCCAGGCCGTTGCTTTCGTCGCGCATCGCGCTGGTCGACTGCGCTTCGACGTCCGGTTGCCGGCCCTGGGGACCCGGGTCGCCGACGACCCGAGCCGCCCAGGCCCCCGCCTGCAGAACCATCGATGACAGGATCAGCGCATTGACCAGCGAGCGAGCCTTCATTGCAGTTGCTCCCATGAAACGCGGTGGTTGACCAGATTGCCCGCCGTCTCGGTGGGCGAGGCGATCTGGCCCGAGGAGGTGTTGATGTACTTCTTCTCGGTCGGCGCCTGGCCAGCGACGGCGGGCATCCGCATGAAGCCCGGGTCGGCCGGAATCGATCCGATCTTGTCGCCGCTGGTGTTGGCGGCTTTGCCGCCGAAGGTCAGCATGTCGGCGCTGGTCAGGCTGGAGTCGTTGTTCGTATCGAAAGTGATCTTGTCCAGGCGGTTTCCGGTCGTCACGTCCAGGTCCATCACCCAGCCGCTGCCGCCGTAGCTGCAGGTGGCCGTGTTCGGTTCCAGCGACACGAAGACCACGCGACCCGACCGCACCGCGGGGTCGGCAACCACCCGCTCGCCCGTGTCGGGCAAGGTCATGTACCAGCCGTTCATGCTGCCGTAGGCCGTCGCCGATACGGCGTTGTCGCCGGTTTCGGCCGCGTCGAGGCTGGCCGGACCCACGGCGTGCGTGGTGATCCGGTAGGTGTTGCCGTCGGAGCCGACGGCGGTGCCCAGCACCGTCTGCCTGACCAGAGTCGCCGTGCCGGCCACCGTTGCCCCGTTGTCGCGTATGCCGTAGAAGGTCTGCGCGCTGGCGGTCGTGGGGTCGGTGACGTCGATGTAGCGCCCGGTCCCGAACAGCACCAGGTAGCCGCCACCGGGAAACATCGTCACCTCGGGGCGGTTCGCGATCGGCTGGTGGTTCGGATCGGTGAACAGCGGAAGCGGACTGGATGCCCCGTACGCGACTTTCCACGCCGACGGGCTCGACGAAGAAAGGTCGAATTTCCACAGGTTGCCCAGCAGGTCGCCAGCGTAGACCACGTCGGCGATGCCGTCGCCGTTGGTATCGATCGCGATCGGCCCCGACAGTCCGTTCGGGCTGGTGACGGTGCCCGAATGGGTCGCAATCTTGGCCGTGACGGCGCCGGTCTGCGCGTCCAGCACGAACAGGAAGG
>DASZFP010000165.1:0-1727 GCA_035939615.1 Burkholderiaceae bacterium
ACCTGACTGCCTCAAGCAGGCCGGCAACGCCGAGCCCGAGGAACATGGCCAGCGCGAGTATACGCAGCGGCTTACGGGGCAGCCACCGCGCCGCGGTCGCACTGAGAATCACCACAGGTACGTCGATCAGCATGATCCCCAGGGTCGAGCCGGCCAGCACCGGGAGCAGGGACCCGTATCTCGCTGCGAGAGCTAACGTGGCGACCTGTGTCTTGTCCGCCATCTCCATTAAGAAGAATGTCCACAGAGTGGTCCCAAACACTCCAATCTTCGAAGTCGCATGCATCTGCGGCGCAGACTCATCCGGAATCAGTACCCAGATGGCGATGCCCGTGAACGAGAGCAATAGAATCCACCGCAACACGCTGGGGCTGATCGTGACGGCGAGCCACGTGCCGAGTGCAACGGCCAGCGCGTGATTTAGCAGTGTCGCAACAAGCATTCCAAGAATGATGGGCACCGGTTTGCGAAACTGAACCGCGAGCGCCAGCACCAGCAGCTGCGACTTGTCGCCGATCTCTGCAACGGCCACGACAGCGGTGGAGACAAGGAAGGCTTCCACGAGCGGGCTCCGGCCTTACGCAGCCGGAGTCGAAGCTTTATCGGGGCGCAAGAAGGGGCGATCGAGTGCTTTGAGCAACTTTGGATCGCGGCCGTACGGGTCTGGCTTGAAGACGACCGCGCCTTGATCATCGCGGTCGACGGTCCAGTACAGCATCAGCACCGGCACGGGTTTGGGCAAGCGTAGGGTGCGTGTCGTGCCGGAGTCGAGCACGGCATCGATGGCCGCGCGGTTCCACCGCTGCGGGTTCGCGAGCAGCAGCTCCGCGAGCTCGAGCGGACGCTCGGTGCGGATGCAGCCGGAGCTGAACGCGCGCTGCTCGCGTTCGAACAGCGCCTGGCTGGGTGTGTCGTGCAGATACACCAGGTAGGGGTTCGGGAACATGATCTTGACACGCCCAAGCGCATTGCTCGGGCCCGGGTCCTGACGGATCATGAACGGGAACGTCGCGGCAGTGTACCGGCTGAAGTCGACGCCCGCCTGACTGACCGGGCGGCCGTTGCGGTCGATCACTTTCAAGCCGCGCTTTTCCAGGTACGACGGATCCCGCCTCGCGGCGGGCAGGATGTCCTTAGCGAGTATGCCGGGTGGCACTGTCCAGGTCGGGTTGAACACGACCTCGTCAATGGCGGACCTGAATATCGGCGTTTGCCGGTAAGGCTGGCCGACTTGCGCCCGGGCTCTCCAGATGACGGCGCGATCGCGCACGTACCGCACCTCGAACCCGGCCACATCGACGATCACGAATTCGCCATCAGCCCTTTGATGCAGTACCCAGCGGGCGCGCTCGAGGTTGACGCGAATCTGATCGATGCGCTGCGCGACGCCGACGTTCAGCTCGCGGCGTGTGGAGGGTCCGACCGCGCCATCCGGTGACAGAAAGTGCCGTGTCTGGAAGCGCTTCAAGGCGGCCTCGAGTTCCTCGTCGAAGGCGGTACTACCCGCGGCCGCGCGCGGATCCTCCCCGCTCGCCGACAGCCGCTGGCGTAATGCGGCGACGCGCGGATCCGTGACGCCCCGGCGCAGCGTGGGACCGTCGGCGAGGGTCGGCCAGCCGCCGGCGGACTCGATGCGCCGATACTCCGCCAGCGCCTTGGCCATAGCCTGATACATCCAGTGATCCGGGCGCACCTTGTCGATTGCGTTCGCGATATCCGCGGCCGTC
>DASZFP010000166.1:0-17575 GCA_035939615.1 Burkholderiaceae bacterium
CCGATCGGTACCTGTCTCAACCGCGCGGATCGCCCACCCACAACCTGCTGTCGCTGCTGCGCGAGAGCCTTCGTTCCCGGCTGCGCGGCGCGATGAACGAGGCCGCCGCCACCAGCACCACGGTCGTCGTGAACGACGCGCAGGTCAAACGAGGCCAGGTTTACGAGCCGGTCCGGCTCACCGTCATCCCGACCTTCAGCGGGGAAACGCAGAAGCTGTTCCTGGTGGTGTTCGAGGAGGAGACCGGGCCGCCGACCGGGCGTCGCGGCATCGCCCGCGATCTAACGCTGGTCAAGCAGCTGGAAGAAGAGCTGCACGTGACCCGCGCGGATCTGCACGCCACGGTCGAGTCGCTGGCGGCGTCGAACGAGGAGTTGAAGGCCTCCAACGAGGAAGTGGTCTCGATCAACGAGGAGCTGCAGTCGAGCAACGAGGAGCTGCAAAGCTCGAAGGAAGAGCTGCAGTCGCTGAACGAGGAGCTCGTCACCGTCAACCAGCAGCTGCAGGCCAAGGTGAGCGAGCTGGAGACGGCTAACAACGACCTGAGGAACGTGCTGGCGAGCACCGATGTCGCCACGCTGTGCCTGGATCGCGACCTGATGATCAAATGGTTCAGCCCGGCGGCCCGTAAAGCGCTCGGGTTGATAGCGAGCGACGTGGGCCGGCCGGTCAGCGTGTTTGGCGTGCCGATGTTGGGCGAGACCATGATGAGCGAGGCGCGGGCGGTGCTGGCGAGGCTGGCCCCGGTGCAGAGCGAGGTGCGCGGCGAGCGCGACCGCTGGTACCTGCGCCGGACGCTGCCCTACCAGACTGAGGAGGATCAGGTCGAAGGGGTGATCGTCACGTTCACCGAAATCACGGAGAGCAAGCGCAGCGTGGATGAGCGCGCCAAGCAGCTGCGCAGCTTCGCGTTCGAGCTGACCCGGGCCGAGGAGAACGAGCGCCAGGCGATCGCGCGCGATCTGCACGACGACCTCGGGCAGCTCCTTTCGGTGATAAAGCTCAAGCTCGGCAAGCTGCGCAGCACGGTAGAGCAGCCCGAGGTGCAGCGAGTCCTGTCGGAGGCGTCCGAGCTGATCGGGCGCGGCGAGCGCAGCGTGCGGTCGCTCGCGGCCCAGCTCAGCCCGGCGGTGCTGTACGAGCTGGGGCTGGAGCCGGCGCTGGAGTGGCTGGCCGAGGAGATGCGCAACAGCTACGGCCTGTCCGTCGAGCTCAGCGACGACGGCGTGGCCAAGCCGCTGGGCCAGTCGGCCCGCGCCATCGTGTACCGCGCCATCCGCGAACTGCTGATCAACGTCGCCAAGCACGCCGGCGCCGCCAAGGCACGCCTGGCCACGCATCGGGCCGGCGACAGTCTGGTCGCCACCATCAGCGATGCGGGCGCCGGCTTCGATCCGGCTGAAGCGGCCAGCCGGCCGCGACGCGGCCTGGGTCTGAACAGCGTGCGCGAGCGGCTGTCCTTCATCGGCGGGACCTTCGAGATCACCAGCGCGTCGGGCCATGGCACCCGGGTCACGCTGACCGCGCCGGTGCCAACGCCCGAGCAGGCCGCCGAGGAGACTGCCAAGTGAGAGTCTCCGAAAAGCCGCCGGACCAGTACCCGTGGTACCTGGGCCCGTTCTTCTGGAACCAGAAGCGCAAGTACGGCCAGGTGCTCCAGCCCGGGATGCTGTGGGGGCGAGTACCGAAGCTGTTCATGGCGGTGGCCCTCCTGTACGGCGTTCTGGACCGGCGCGCCAGCCCGCTCGATCCGGTTCTGAGGTCGCTCGTGACCGTGCGCGTGTCGCAGATAAACGGCTGCGGCTTCTGCGTCGACATCAATTCGGCCACGCTCGCGCAGCGCGCCGGCTCGCAGGCCAAGGTCGATGCGCTCGATGCGTGGCGCGACAGCGCGCTGTTCGACGAGCGGGAAAAGGCGGCGCTGGACTACGCCGAAGCGATGACCGATTCGACCCGGCGCGTCACCGACGCCATGGTGCAGCGGCTGCGCCGCAGCTTCGACGAGGACGCGATCGTGGAGCTCACGGGCCTGATCGCGTTCCAGAACCTGTCGAGCAAGTTCAACAGCGCCCTGGACGTGCCGGCCCAGGGTTTCTGCCGCCTGCCGCAGGCCAAGGGCGTCCCGGTCGAGCGGGTCTGACCGGGTTCATACTGACGGCCACCGAGACACTGCACGGACAGGAGGACGACCGATGGGCGTTGCCGAAACGGACCGGGCCCGGCCCGGCCACATGGATGCGGCCGAGTGGCCGCTGCGCCAGCAGCTGGCGGCCTGCTACCAGGTATTCGACTTTCTCGGCTGGAGCGAGTCGATCTTCAACCACATCTCGCTGCGGGTGCCGGGGCCGCAGCGTCATTTCCTGATGAACCCGTTCGGGCTGAACTACGACGAGGTCACCGCGGACAACCTGGTCAAGGTCGACCTGGCCGGAGAGAACGTGCAGGCGGGCCCGTACCGCGGCAATCCGGCCGGCTTCGCGATCCACGGAGCGATCCACGAAGCGCGCTCGGATGCGCATTGCGTGATCCACACGCACACGACCGCGGGCATGGCGGTCGCGTGCAAGGCGGCCGGGCTGAGCCACGACAACTTCTACGGGGCGATGCTGCACGGGCGCGTCGCCTACCACGAGTTCGAGGGCATCACCGTGCGTCCCGACGAGCGCCCGCGCATCGTGGCGAGCCTGGGCGACAAGGAGGTGCTGATACTGCGCAACCACGGGTTGCTGGTGCTGGGAGCCGACCTGCCATCGGCGTTCCTGCTGTACTGGACGCTGCAGCGCTCCTGCGAGGTCCAGGCCGCCGGTGCCGCCATCGAGGGGCCGGACCGCCAGCTCAGCGATGCGGTGCGCGCCCAGATGGGCCGGGACGCGCGCGTGTTCGACGGCGACGGGCGCCTGGCGCAGGGGGTGTTCGACGCGATGGTGCGGCGGATGCGCGCGGCACGCCCGGCCTGATCCTCGCGCCGCTCAGCGCGGGCGGATATCGCGCAAGAAGGCCTCGCGGTCGGCCTGGGTCGCGATGGCTTCGAGCAGCAGCAGCACGAACTGCTCGGGATCGTCGGTGCGGTCGCGCGCGCGCCGCACCATCACGCGCGCCATCGGCCCGATGCACCTGGCCAGCGCGGCAGTGGCCCGCTCGATCTCCTCGGGGCCCAGCCGCGCGGGGCCGTCACTGGCGCGGGAATTGGCGAAGGCCGGCTGGCGCAGCGCGCCGGCCGGTTTGTGGCCCGCCACCGGCGCGAACGGGCCGGTCGACAGGCTCGAAAGAAAGGCCCGGCGCTCGTCGACGGTCTGCAGCTCCTCGGCGATCAGGTTCACCAGGGTGTCCACGTCCCCGCAGCGTTGCGCGGCCCGCTGCACCAGCACGCGCGCCATTGGCCCCACGACGCTGGCGAGCTGCGTCTGCACCGAACCGAGCGTGGTCGGATCCCATCCCGGCGGCCAGGGCGTGCGGCCGGAGCTGGGCCGGCCCGACGCCGATGCGCCGGCCTCACCCGGCTGGCGCCGGTGCTTCGGCGCCGGCGCGATCATCACGGTCTCCTGCGACACCGCTGAATTGACCGGCCCGGAATAGGCGGCCAGGATGGCGTCTCGAAACGCCGAGGCCGATTCGAAGCGCCGATCGGGCGCCTTGGCCAGCGCCTTCATCACCACCGGCGCGTAGTGCGCGCAGCGGCGGCTCTGCTCGTCCTCGTGCAGCGCTGCCGGGTCCTGGTTCAAGACCCGGTACATCACGCTTTCCGGGGCGCCGTCGAACGGAGCCTTGCCGGCGAGCAGCTGGTACATCACGGCGCCGGCGGCGAACAGGTCGACCCGATGGTCGATCGCCTCGCCCCGGTACACCTCCGGCGGAATGTAGCCGGGCGTTCCCATCATCGGAAAGGTCTGCGTGATCTCGGAGGCCTCGATGCGGGCTATTCCGAAATCGGCGATCTTCAGCCGGCCGTCCTTCATGATGATCAGGTTGGCCGGCTTGATGTCGCGGTGCCAGACCTTGCGCTCGTGCGCGTGCCCGAGCGCATCGAGCAGCTGAACCATGATGCTGACGGCGTCGGCTTCGCTGAACACGGTCTTTTGCGCAAAATACTCGCGCAGGTTGCACCCCTCGACGTATTCCATCGCGATGTAGGCGCAATCGTCGCTCTGCCCGAATTCGAACACCGCCACGATGCCGGGATGCGACAGGCGGCCCGCGGCCCGGGCCTCGTTGCGGAAGCGCGCCGCCAGCGAGCTGCCCGCGCCGCCCTCGTTCAGCAGATCCCAGCGGATCGTCTTGATCGCGACGGTGCGCCGGATGTCCGGATCGAAGGCGCGGTACACGGCCCCCATGGCTCCGCGGCCGAGCAGTCCCGTGACCGGGTACTTGCCGAAGCGCTCGGGGACGATCAGGCCGTTCATGCCAGGCACACGTGGATCGCCTGGCTATGCGTCCAGCAGCTTCATCGCGTGGTCGACGCTCTTGCGCATCCTGGCAAAGGAGCTCGCCAGGTTGCCGATCTCGTCGCGCGAAGCGTAGGCGAACTCGGGCGCCTGCAGATCGCCGGTGCTCACGCGGTTGGCCAGGGAGGACAGCTTCGAGACCGGCCGGATCACGATCTGCCACAGCATCAGGTTCAGCACCACTCCGATCGCCACGAACACGGCCGCCACCGCCGTCATGAAAGCGCGGAACGCCTCGGTGGCGCGCCGGATCGGGACCTCGGTGGGAACCGAAATGACCTGGGCGCCGATGACATCGTTCATTCGCCAGCCGAAACCGTTGGCCGGTCCGTAGCGCTCCACCAGGGTGGGCGGCGCCGCCTCCACCGAGCTGTGGCAGGTCAGGCAAGCCGGGTCGCGGATGCGGATCGGCCGGGCCACGTAGAACGATCCGCCGGTGGAGGTGGCGCGCTCGCCGGTGATCTCGGTCTTGGTGCTGTCGTTGCGGAAAAGGTCCACGATGTCGCTTTCCCATTCCACCGCGCGGTCGCGCGGGTTGGTCGGGTTGAGCGTGGCCTCCTTGTAGGAGAACTCGGGAAACCGCTTGCGAAGGTCGTCGAACACCTCGGTGGCCGAATAGGCCGGCACCGTCTGCGGCAGGAAGCCGTATTTCATCTGCGTGTTCAGCAGCGGCTTGACCTGCGTGACTGTGTAGTTGCGCTGCGCGATGGCCGACTCCATCAGCAGGCGCGCGTCCTGTGCGATTTCGGCGCGCGCGTTGCGTTGAAGCAGGTTCCACGACACATACGCGGTCGCTCCCATCCCCGCCAGGATGATGGCGCCGAACGCCAGATTGAACTTCAACAGCAGACCCATAGTCCCCCAGGCACTCAGGATGGCGGTGATTTCGCGACCGTCGGCTCCGCGGGCGCGTGCGCGCCGTCCGGATCGATGGGCGGCGGCGGATACAGAATCGGTCGCCACTCCGGCAGGTCGCGCAGATTCGCCTCGAGCGAGCGCCGGAAGGCCGGTTCGTTCGCCTTGTCCTTCCAGCGCTCGGTGAGCTGGCGCCGGATCGCGCTGTCCGACTTGAGCCACGGTTCCACGTCGGCATAGGCGAAGTCGGGCGCGGGCCGGGCCGCGACCATGCGGGTGCGGAACGCATCGATGCGCGAGGGCAGCGTGTCGCGGAACGGCGCGGGCAGCTGCTGCAGGAACTGCGGTGACGGCCGCCCCAGCACGATGCCGGCCGCCTGCGCCCGCTGCGAGTAGAACTGCCCCGGCTTCAGCGCCACCGGTGCCGGCGCGCCGCCGCGGCGCCGCTCGGCAATCCGCGCGCTGCCGAATTCGGCGAACACGGAAGCTTCCTCGCCTTCGAGCCGGGTCACGCTGACGTTGTTGGCAATGCCGAGTTCGAAGCGCGAGGTGCGAAGCACCTCCAGTGCCGGCGGCGAAGCGGTCCCTGCCGTCACCTTGATCCAGCCGGCCAGCAGGTAGGCCGCGCGCAGCGGCGCCGGTCCGGCTCCCGCGGGCAGCAACATCAGGCTGGTCTGGGGGCCCAGAGCGATTTGCGTGCCGCCTTCGAGCTCCAGTTGGACCAGCGCGTCGGCTCCGGTGGCGACGATGTCGCCGCCGGTCAGCTTCACGCCAGGGGCTGCGACGAAGCGCGAGGCGCCGCGGATGAACAGGGCTGGTCCGTCCAGGATCGTGACGGTGGCGTCCAGCCCTGCGCTCTTTGCAGCGGCTTCGGCTGGCAAGGATGGGGCGCGCGAGGCGGCCAAGGCCGCTGCGGATGTGGTAGCCGCCGGAACCGTCGCGACCGCTTTGGCCACAGGGGCGGGCGCCGGCGAGGACGACGGTGCTGCCGAGGGCGACAGTGCTGCCGAGGGCGATGATGGTGCCGGGGTCGACGATGCTGCCGCAGGCGACTGCGCCGGCACGAGGGACGGCGCGGCGGCGGCGTGCGGCGCCTGCACGGCCTGCGGCGCGACTTTGGCCGGCCACCACCGATCGACCATCAGGTACACCACCACCAGCGACAGCACCACGATGATCGCGCGGTCCAGGCGCCGTCCGGTCTGCACGCGGATCGATTTTCTCGGATCGACCAGCACGGTCGCCTTGATTCCGGAGGGCGTGAACTCGAACAGCCACGTGAAGATCAGCACGGTCGGCAGGCCCAGCGCCATCGCCACCAGCACGAGCTCGTTAGCCAACTTGGGAACCTCGAGCATGTGGAAAATCACGTGCACCGGGTCCAGCACGACCCAGCAGAAGGTCAGGTACAGCAGCCCGACCCGCACCACGTTGCGCCGCTTGATCTCGGCGATGAGCTGCAGGATGAAAGAATGGCCGCCGGCGAAGCGGGTGGCGGAAGTCGCGTCCACCGCGGGCTGCGATGGCGCTGCCGGCGCAACCTTCGGCGTCGGCGCGCGCGCCTCCTTCCCCCGTTCCGAAGCAGTTATCGACATCGTGTTGTATTGGCCGCAGCTCCGCTCAAATCGCCGCGCAGCGCCTGACATTCAAGACGCAATCGGGCCGAAAAACGCGACCAGCAACAATTCTCACACTGCGGGTAAGGGGTGTACAGAGCGGGCTTTGCCTACTTAACTTGTACCGCGAAGGGGCTATCTAAAACTCTTCAACCTCTTGAGCCAGCGCGCCAGCCGGGCGTGGACCAGCACGTAAGCGGCGCCGCCCAGCGGGACGAGCGTCGTGAGCTCAACGCTCTGGCGGTCCACCCAGGCCTTGAGGGCCGGATCCGACAGCGCGGTGTCGCCCGCCACCCAGCCCAGCAGGGCCCCGCCGGCCAGGATCAACAGCGGATACCGATCCAGCATCCGCGCCACCGCCATGCTGCCGAAGATCACGATCGGAACGCTCAGCGCCAGCCCGAACGACAGCAGCCAGAAGCTGCCGCGAGCTGCTGCAGCCACCGCCAGCACGTTATCCAGGCTCATCACGGTGTCGGCCACGATGATCGTGGTGAACGCCTTCCAGGCGTCGTGCTGGCCCTCGGCGCGCTCCGACTCGTTGCGGCCTTGCGGCTTGTCGGCGAGCAGGCTGATCGCGATCGCCAGCAGCAACACGGCGCCGACCAGCTTCAGATACGGCACGTTCAGGATCAGCGCGGTGAGCGCCGTCAGTACGATCCGCAGTACCACGGCGGCACCGGTGCCGATCCATACGACCCGCCGCCACAGCCGCGCGGGCAGGCCCCGACAGGCCATCGCGATCACGAGCGCGTTGTCGCCGCCGAGCAGCAGGTCGAGCAGGCAGATCTGCAGCACGGCAACGACGGCACCCAAGGCGCCGTGCTCGATCACCGGCATGGGCTGGGCGCCGTGAAAGGTTCGACCATGTCGGATCGATCGTAGCCTGGCACCGATTCGGCCACACAGCGGTGTCGGGTACACTGTGCGCTGGATGTATCCGTTGGACAGCGACTGCCGTTCGGTGCGCGCCTTGCCAGGCAGGGCGACGGGCCGGTGCGCCTGCTGCGGCTGGCGGACCGCGCACTGATGTCCGACTACTCGGACTTCAACCACTTCGGGCTGGACCTGCGCCTGATCGAGGCGGTCCGGGCGATGGGCTATGAGCGGCCCACGCCGATCCAGTCCAAGGCGATTCCGATCGTTCTGAAGGGCGGCGACGTGATGGGAGCGGCCCAGACCGGCACCGGCAAGACGGCCGGCTTCGCGTTGCCGATCCTGCACAAACTGCTGCCGCGCGCCAGCGCCAGCATGTCGCCGGCGCGCCATCCGGTGCGTGCGCTGATCCTGGTGCCGACCCGCGAACTGGCCGACCAGGTCGGCGACAACGTGCGCCAGTACGCGTCCAAGACGCCGCTGCGAACCGCAGTCGTGTTCGGCGGCATGGACATGGACCCGCAGACCGATGCGCTACGGGCCGGCGTCGAGGTGCTGGTGGCCACTCCCGGGCGACTGCTCGACCACCTGCAGCAGAAGAACACCTCGCTCGGACAGGTCGAGGTGGTGGTGCTGGACGAGGCCGATCGGATGCTCGACATGGGCTTTTTGCCCGACATCTCGCGCATCCTGAACCTGCTGCCGCGCGAGCGGCAGAGCCTGATGTTCTCGGCGACCTTCTCGGAGGAGATCAAGAAGCTCGCCGCCAACTTCCTGCGCAATCCGGTGCTGGTGGAGGTGGCGCGGCGCAATTCGACCGCCGACACGGTGCGCCAGGAGCTGGTGCACGTGCACGAATCGGAGAAATACGCAGCGCTGCTCACGCTGCTGGCCGATCCGGCCATTCCGCAGGCGTTGGTGTTCCTGAACACCAAGATCGGCACCCGGCGGCTGGGGCGCCAGCTGCAGCGCGACGGCGTCAATGCGGACGCGATCCACGGCGACAAGACCCAGGAAGAGCGCATGAAGGCGCTGGAGGCCTTCAAGAACGGAACCGTGCGGGTGCTGGTGGCCACCGACGTGGCCGCCCGCGGACTGGACATCACGGAGCTGCCGGCGGTGATCAACTACGACGTGCCGTTCGCGCCCGAAGACTACATCCACCGGATCGGGCGCACCGGGCGCGCCGGTCTGGACGGGCGCGCGATCACGATCGCCACCGGCGCGGACGACCGGGCCGTGGCCTCCATCGAGAAGCTGATCAAGCGCACCATCGAAAAGTCCGGGGTCCAACCGCAGGCGGCACCGCGACGCGGCCGCCGTGATGAGGGACCTCGCCCCGACGACCGCCGCCCGCGCGGCGGGCGGCCTGCCAGGCCCCGTGCGCCGGCGCCGGTCGACGAGTTTTTCCTGAAGCCGTACGAGCCGTCGCAGGCCGCGCAGCAGGCCCAGCCGCTGCCGCAGGCCGAGCCGATCACGCCGGGCGCCAAGCGGGCCCGGGTGCCGGCGCTGCTGGGCGGAACCAAGCGGTAACTGTCGAGCGGGCGCGCGCAGCCTCTAGCTCGCCGGCGCCGCCTCCAGCGCCTCGTCGCGCGATACCTTCACCACCGTGACGCTGCAGGGGGCCTCGGCGACCACCCGGGTGGAGACGCTGCCCAGGTAGCGCCGCAGGCCGGAGACGCCGCGGCAGCCGATCACGATGTGGTCGACACGGTTGGCGCGCGCGTAGTCGATGATCGCCTCGGCCGGGTCCGGCGCTTCCAGCACATGGTAGGTGACACGCTGCGGCGGCAGCGCGAGCGGGCGGGCCCAGTGCTGCAGCTGCACCAGCCGCTGCACGTGCAGGTTGCGGCCGGCCTCGTCGGTGGGCGTATCCAGCCCGATCCGGCGTTTCAAGACCGACACGCAGGCCAGGCGCGCCTGCGGCTCGCTGGTCAGCACGCGCCGCACGGTGGCACGCAGCGCGTCGGCCAGCGCCTCCCATTCCTGCGACAGATCCACCGCCGCCATCACGATCGGGGCCCGCTGCAGTTGCTGCGTGACGTTGCGCCGTTGCGGACTCGCGCCCAGCGAGCGCGCCCAGTGCTTAAGCCGCTTTCCGATCGGAAGGCGCCCGGTCCAGCTGGCCCGTGCCGTCAGCGCGACCGTTTGCGGCTGGGTCAGGTCGAACGCCACCTGCGCGGCCGAACCGTAACGCTGCTCGGCATCGGCCTCCAGGCAGTGCAGGATGATTTCCTGCAGCCAGGGCGGGCAGTCGGGGTTGTGCGCGCGCGGCGGCGTGGGTGCCTGGTACAGGCGCTTGCGCAGGCCGCCGATCGTGGTCGGGTTGCCGAAAGCGCGCTGGCCGGTGGCCAGGTGGTACAGCACCGCGCCGAGCGCGAACAGGTCGCTGCGCGGGTCGTCGCGCACCCACAGCACCTGTTCGGGCGAGATGTACGGAGCGGTGCCCAGCGGCAACCGGAATTCCTCGGCCAGCAGGTCCGGCAGCCGTTCGTGGCGCGCCAGCCCGTAGTCGATCAGCACCGCGTCACCGCTCGGGCGGAACAGGATGTTGCTCGGTTTCAGGTCCAGGTGGATCACGTGCTGCTGGTGCAGGTCGTGCAGCGCTTCGGCCACCTGCGCGCCGATCGAGGCGACCTGCGCGGCCGGCAGCGGCGCCTGCTCCAGCTGCGGGCGCAGCGAGGCGCCCTCGATGTACTCCATCACGATGTAGGGCTGCGCTTCGAAACCGCCGGCCGCGATGAAGGTCGGCACGTGAGGCCCGCTCAGCAGCGGCATGATCATCTGCTCGACCTCGAAGCCGACGATCGCGGTCGGGTCCTCATCGATCGCCGGCACCTTCATCACCGCCGGCTGCGTCAGATCCGGGCGCGACACGCGCCACAGCGATCCCATGCCGCCGCGGTGCACGCGCTCCCGCAGCTCAAAGCCGTCGATCCGCTGGCCGGGCTCCAGCGGCGGCGGCCGACTCACACGGCGCCCCCGGTCAGCAGCAGTCTTGCCAGGTAAGGGGGCAGTCCCGCCTGCAGCACCTTCTTCGCGGCCTGTTCGTGGTCGTACGGCACGCGCCAGAACGTCAGCAGATGGTTGAGCTCGTCGAACGTCGCATAACAGGCGGCCGGATTGCCGTCGCGCGGCTGCCCGACCGATCCGGGCAGCGCGAGCCAGTGGCGCGCCGCCGACAGCGGGATCGGCGACCCGGGTATCGGCGCGAATGCTTCGACCCGCTGGGGCAGCCCCATGTGGTACAGCATCGGCTCGTGCATGTGGCCGCAAAAGGTGATGCGGGAGCGCGCCACCTGCATGCTGCGGCCGGCTTCTGATGGGCCGAACACGTACTCGAAACGGGCCGGATCCCAGCCGTTGGCGTGCACGTACAGGCACGGGCCGTCCTGCGCCGACAGCGGCAGCTCCGCCAGGAACTTGACGTGCGCCTCGCTCAGCCGTGGGCGCGTCCACTCGATGCACTCGCGCGCGCCGGCGTTCAGGTGGGGGTCCAGCGCGCCCACCGCCGCTGCATCGTGGTTGCCCATCAGGGCGGTGGCGCCCTGCGCCACCAGGCCCATCAGCCGGTCGAGCACCCATTCCGGATCGGCGCCGTATCCGACGAAATCGCCCAGGAACACGAACTGATCGGCGCCGTGCTCGCCGGCGTGCGCCAGACACGCCTCCAACGCTTCGCGGTTGGCGTGGATGTCGGTCATCAGCGCGGTCGTCATGATTCCAGGGCTCGTTCTACGTCCCACAGGATATCCTCGATCGACTCCAGGCCGACCGAGATCCGGATCATGTCGGGCGTGACCCCGGCACGGCGCTGCTCGTCCTCCGAGAGCTGCCGGTGGGTGGTCGAGGCCGGATGGATCACGAGCGATTTGGCGTCGCCGATATTGGCCAGGTGCGACAGCAGGGTCAGCCGCTCGATGAAGCGCTGCCCGGCCTGACTTCCGCCCCGGATGCCGAACGTGAGCACCCCGGAGGCGCCCGGCTCGCCGTCGATCGGACGGAAGGTGCGGCGCGCCAGCTCGTAGTAGGGACTCGATCGCAGACCGGGCCAGTTCACCCAGGCGACCTGCGGGTGCTGCTCCAGACGCTGCGCCACGGCCCGCGCGTTCTGGCAGTGCCGCTGCATCCGCAGCGCCAGTGTCTCGACGCCCTGCAGCAGCAGGAACGCGGACAGCGGCGCAAGGGTCGCCCCGTGCAGCCGCAGCACTTCCATCCTCGCCTTCATCGTGTAGGCGAAGTCGCCGAAGGTCTCCCAGAAGGTGACGCCGTGGTAGCCGCGCGACGGCGCCACCATGTCGGGAAAGTTTCCGTTGGCGTAGTCGAAGCGACCGCTCTCGACGATGGCGCCGCCCAGCGTGGTTCCGTGGCCGCCCAGGTACTTGGTGAGCGAATGCACCACGAGGTCGGCGCCCAGCTCGAGGGGCCGGCACAGGTAGGGCGATGCCATGGTGTTGTCCACCATCAGCGGCACGCGGTGCGCGTGCGCGATATCCGCCACCGCCGCGATGTCCAGCACGTTGATCTTGGGGTTGCCGAGCGTTTCGGCGTAGAACAGGCGCGTGCGGGGCGTCACCGCGCGGTGGAAATGGTCGGGCTGGTCCGGATCGACGAAGGAGGTGTCGATTCCCATCTTGCGCAGCGTGACGTCCAGCTGCGCGTAGGTGCCGCCATACAGCAGGCTGCCGGCGACGATGTGGTCGCCCGGACCGAGCAGCGTCAGGATCGCCGTGAGCTGCGCTGCCATCCCGCTGGCGGTGGCCAGGCAGGCGCGCCCGCCTTCCAGTGCGGCCACGCGCTCCTCCAGCACCGCAACCGTCGGGTTGCTGATGCGCGAGTAGACGTTGCCGAACGTTTCCAGGTTAAACAGGCTCGCCGCGTGGTCGGGCGAGTCGAACACATACGAGGTGGTCTGGTAGATCGGCGGCGCGCGGCTGCCGGTGACCGGATCGGGCTGCTGCCCGGCGTGCAGGCACAGCGTTTCGATCCCGAAAGTGCGATCCGCCACGGGTCGGCCTCCAGACTAGTAAGGCAGTTGGCGCGGGCGCTTCGACGACACGATGCCGGTGTTCACACCCGCCCAGCCCAGCCCGCCGAACAGCCGCGCGTGCTCGATCTTCACGCACCGGTCCATCACGACCTGCAGGCCCGCGGCGCGCGCCTGCGCGGCAGCGGCCTCGTTGACCACGCCCAGCTGCAGCCACAGGCAGCGGGCGCCGATCGCGATGGCCTCGCGCGCGATCGGCTCGATGTCGGAAGCGCGCCGGAAGCAGTCGACCAGGTCGATCGCGCCTTCGGCCCGGTGCGCCGCGGCCAGGTCCGGGTAGCACGTGCGCCCGAGCACTTCGGCGTACTTCGGGTTCACCGGGATCATCGTGTAGCCGTGCTCGATCAGGTACTTCGCCACGAAATGGCTGGGCCGGTTCCAGTCGTTGGACACGCCCACCACGGCGATGCGCCGGCACTGCTGCAGCAGGCGCAGCAAGGTGGGCACATCGGTGCGATCGCTCATCCAGACGTGAAATCGAATCGGGGCTGCAGGGCGAACCGCGCAGTCAACGTCACGGCCCGGTCCCCGCGCCGATTGTATGCGGGCCGGCTGCTCCCCGGCACCAGCGCGCGCGCCAGGCCGCAACCGCGTGGGACAGGAAATCCGCCACCGAGCCGGCGCCGGTGGCCGCAAACCCGAGGTGGTCAAATGCCAGCTCCAGTTGCTGCAGCGGCTTTGATACATCCAGCGGCGCCGCGCCCGTCTGCTTGGAGAGCTTTTCGCCGGCCGCATTGAGCGCGATCGGCACGTGCAGGTAGCGCGGCGTGGGCAGATCCAGCAGCCGCTGCAGCAGGATCTGGCGCGGCGTGTTGTCCAGCAGGTCGGCGCCTCGAACCACGTCGGTGATTGCCTGGGCGCCATCGTCGACGACGACCGCGAGCTGGTAGGCCCACAGGCCGTCGGCGCGCCGCACCACGAAATCGCCCACCTCGGCTTCGAGCTGCTGCGCAAACGGCCCGCAGGCGCGATCGACGAACTGCACGACCTGGGCCGCAACCCGCAGGCGCCAGCTGGCCGCTGCGGGCTTCACGGTACGGTCGCGGCAGATGCCCGGATACACATGCGGCGGCAGCCCCAGCCGCTGCGCCGCGTCCTCGACCGCGCTGCGCGAGCAGTCGCATCGATAGACATGGCCGCCGGCCTGCAGGCGCTCGAGCGCCGCCAGGTAACGCTCGCCCAGGGCGCTCTGGAACGTCGGCGGCTCGTCGGGCGTCAGCCCCAGAGCGCTCAAGGCGGCCAGCTGCGCGGTGGCGGCGCCCGGCTCTTCGCGCGGCGGATCGAGGTCTTCGATGCGCACCAGCCAACGGCCGCCGTGCGCGCGTGCGTCCAGCCAGCTCGCCAGCGCCGCCACCAGCGAGCCGAAGTGCAGCGGACCCGTGGGCGAGGGAGCGAAGCGACCCCGATAGCGGGTGCGGCCGTCAAAACCGGAACTCGGCGTCAACTTTCAAAAGGCCTGGTAACGTTATGGTCGCGAGGGGCGCTAGATCAAAACACTCGCCGGGGGAATCAAGTAGCGTACATCTGGGCATGGGTAACCTTACCCATGTCAATGTGAACGACTGTCCAAACCTACCATAAGCATGGTATTTTTGCTGCGTTCGGTTTGGTTCGCTGTGGCAAGAGGGTGTCCGTCCCCGAACACGGTCCGGATCGTGGTTGGCGCTTCGCTCATCTGCAATGCAAACGGATAACCCCGTTGGGCAATCGGTCGCGCGGGACGAGGCGATCGTGTTGAGGGCCCGTCCGATCGCTGGCCCGTCCAGCTCGCAACCGCAGAGCATCGAACGACAGATCATCGTATTCCTGCGCGAGCCACCCGCATTTCCCATCTGGTTGCTGATTTTCCTGTACGCCGGTGTCGGCGCAGCGTTCGGTCGGGCCGATGGATGGCCCTGGATCGGCGGGGCCGCGGCGATCGCTCTGGTCCGGGTGGCGATTGCAGTGAGCGCGCTGGAGCCGCGGCGGTCGGCCGGCAGCCAGACGGTGCACGGCATCGCGTTCATGGCGACCCACATCGCACAGGCGGTTTCGTGGGTGGTGCTGCTGCAGGCGCCCGCGTCGGCGACCCATTCGCCGATGCGCACGGCCACCTCGATGGCCGCGGCGATGCTGCTGTCGGCCTGGTGCCTGCGGGGCTGGCGCCTGGGCTGGCTTGGATTCGTGGTCGGCTGGAGTTTCGCGACGATCCTGGCCGTGCTGAAGTTGTGGGCCCTGGCGCCCATCGCCTCGATCGGGCTTCTGATCTGGCTGCCCGCGACCGCGTGGGCGGGTCTGACCCCGCCGCAGTCGCGCCCGACGCCGGGTGCGCGTGCGACCCGGCCCATGCAAACCACCGGGGCGGGGCGCGCCACCACGCCCGCGGGCGGATCGACCCGGCGCGGCGTGCAGCTGGCGATCCATGCGGCCGGCGTGCCGATGATCGGCGTGTACGGCGGGCGCATCTTCGACATGAACAAGAGTGCCGAGACCTTCCTGGGCCGCACCATGGCGCAATGCCTGGGCCAGCAGGCAACCGACCTGCTGAAAATGGATCCGCCCACGGCGCTGGATGCGAGCGACCCGTCCGGCGAGCGCCACGCGCTGGTGGTGCCGCAGGCGCCGCAGTGGAGCGGCTTTGCGAGGCTGCCCGTGATGGCCCGCATCCAGGTGGGGCGCGCTGCCGAGAACACGGCGATCGCGGTGGTCGCGCTCGCCGCGAACCCCGTCTACCCCGCCGACCGCGAGCTGGGCACGGACGCTCGAAGGCTCGCCGACTGGCTGGGCGCCGACGCCTCGGACATCTGGTACCGGGACGAAACCGGGCACCTTCATCTGCCCAAGCCGTTCAGACCCGGCCAGGCCATCGGCCCCGCGGGCGAGCCCGACGCCTTTCCGCTGGCCGCGCTGGTGCCGGCGCAGGAGCGTCCGTATATCAACAGGCTGTACCGCGAACGGCTGCTGGCCGACCAGACGTTCGACGAGCGCCTGACGTTGAACGGTGCCGACGGCGCGCCGCAACCGGTGCGCGTCGTGTGCCTGAGCCGGCCCGGCTTCGGCGGTCGCGCCGGCGCGGTGATCGGGGTCGTGTGCGACGGCGGCGCGTGCTCCGAGGCCCCGATCGCGCCGGCGCAGCTGCTGTCGCAGCTGCCCGTGCTGGTCTGGCTGATCGACGCTTCCGGGCGCGTGATACACGCGCAGGCGCGCGATGTGCAGCGATGGGGCCTGACCCTGGAGCACCGGTCGACTCCGACCTGGGCCAGCGCGCTGGCACTGCAGCCCGGCTCGCAGGAGAGCTTCACGCGCGCGGTGCAGCAGGCGCTGGACGGCAAACCGACCTTCGATCTGCTGAACTACCGCAGCGGACGCAGCGGCGGGCGCCTGGCGCTGCGCTCGCACCTGGTGCCATTTCAGTCGCTCGCCGGCCAGGGCAGCACGGGCCGCGCGGTGCTGGTGCTGGACACGATCGCCTCGGTGCGCGAGCTGCTGGAAAACGAGCGCGTGCGCCTGAGCAAGTCGCAGTACAAGGACCTGGTCGGGGCCTCACCGAACCTGATCTGGGCGTGCGACGCGCACTTCCGCTTCACCTTCGTCAGCCAGCGCGCCTGCAGCGACGTGTACGGCTACGCGGTCGAGGAGCTGCTGGGCTCCAGCATGGGCGTGCTGCTGGACCCGGACGCCGATCAGATCCAGATGCGCCAGGCCCTGGCGGGGCTGCGCGCCAACCACCCGCTGCGCGATGTCGAAATGGCCCACATCACCAAGGACAAGCGCCGCATCACGGCCTCCGTCAGCGCCGTGGCGCTGCACGCGCCCGACGGCGGCTTCGGCGGCGCCATCGGCATCCACGTGGACGTGACGGCCCAGAAGCAGCGCGAACAGCGCCTGGCCGAGGCGCTGCGGGTCGAACGCAGCGTGCTGGACTCGGCCGGCCAGGCGATCGCGGTGGTCAAGGGCGGCGCGGTGGCCCGCTGCAACGATGCCTTCCTGCAGATGCTGCGGATGCGTCCGGACGAGCTGGCCACGGTGCCGGTGGTCGATCTTTTCGCGGAGCGCACCCACTGGGACGAGGCCTCCTCCGCGGCCCAGCGCGCCTCCAGCGCCGACGGCGCGGTCGCACGCGAGATCCGGCTGCGCCGGGCCGGGGCTACCGGCGGCGAGCAGTTCCTGTGGTGCCAGATCACGCTGCGCTCGGTGGGCGAGGGCGAATACGTGGTGGCGCTGGCCGATATCGACCAGATCCGGCGCCGCGAAGCACACGCGCAGCACGATGCGCGCCACGACGAGCTCACGGGGCTGCCGAACCGGCGCCTGCTGTCGGAGCGCGTGCGTGCCGCGCTCGCCACCAGCGCGCTGCGCAACTCGGGCTGCGCGATCCTGGTGTTCGACCTGGATGGCTTCAAGCCGATCAACGACCGCTTCGGCCATCCGGCCGGCGACCTGGTGCTGCGCGAGATCGCGCGGCGGCTGCAGAACATCGTGCGGCCCCAGGACACGGTGGCGCGCATCGGCGGCGACGAGTTCGCGCTGCTGATGCCCGATTGCGGCACCAGCCAGGACGTGGAGAAGATCGCCCACCGCATCCTGCGCGAGCTGGCCCAGCCGCTGACCTCCTCGGACCTGGGCGGAGCGCGCCTGACCGCGAGCCTGGGCGTCGTGATGGCGCCCGAGCACGGCAGCGATCCGGAATGGCTGATGCGCCTGGCCGACCGCGCCATGTACGACGCCAAGGTCGACGGCGGCGACCGGGTCGTGTTTTC
>DASZFP010000167.1:0-2928 GCA_035939615.1 Burkholderiaceae bacterium
TGTCGCCTTGATGGATCAGCAGCGGCGCCTCAGCGGCTGGTTTGCTCTGGGCGCCCGCCAGCCCGAAGCCGTGGGTCAGCAAGGCGAGCACCAGCAGCAGCCCCAGTCCAATTCCGCCCCAGAGAAACAGCCAGCCGCGAACGATCGCTGTGCGGTTATCGGTTGTCATCGCGATTGCGCAGCCGGGTGCCGGTGCTGTTCGTCTTTTTAGAGGGATGACACCTTCATACCATACCCACACGACCGGACGTCACGCAGCAGAACGCACGACCGTGCAGACCGCCGATTGCGGCCCCCGCGCCGCGAACCGTTAAAATCCCCTGGCGTTACGGGATGGAGTTGCGCGGGCGTCCAGGCCCCGCGTGGGCCGTGGCGTGAGGTGCGGTCGAATGCCGGATTCCAGGTTCGGTGCGCGGTGCAAGGCGATGCTGCTGGCAGCTGCGCTGGCGGCGTTCGCCTGCTCGACACCGGACAACCGGACCGACACGGAGCGCGCCGCCGACCGCATCCTGATCGAGCGGGTCAAGGCGGCCTTTCAGGCCGATCCGTACGCTAACGCCGACCACGTGACGGTCGATGCGAACCGGGGCGTGGTACGGCTGTCCGGCCAGGTCGGGGACGACTCCCAGTTACGCGACGTCCTGCGCATATCGCAGGCGGTGCCGGGGGTGCGCCGCGTGGACGATGAGCTCGAAATCATCGATTTGGGCCGCGGCCCGAGGCGGTAAAGCGCATGAATCGCTTTGACAATCCAGCCCGTGGTCGGCGCAAAGCGCCACGGGCGCGGGGCCTTTTGCGCGCAGCCGTCTGCTGCGCTGTGGCCATCGGTGTGGTCGCCTGCGCCGCGCCCGACCACAGAAGCGCCGAGGAACGCGCGGCGGACCAGGCCATCGTTTCCCAGGTACGCAGCGCGTTGCTGGCCGACGCGGATCTGTACGCCGAACACATCGACGTCAGTGCCAGGGGCGGGGTCGTCTGGCTGACCGGGTGGGTCACCTCGGCCGAGGAGGCGGGCGCGGCCTCACGCGACAGCCGGAGCGTGCCGGGCGTACAGCGCGTGATCAACCAGATCGACGTGATGGACTGGATGGTCCATTACTAGAGTGTGCGGTCAGGCCGGCTCAGAAGCGGCCGCCGCGACCAGTGCAACATCCGTCGCGGACACCGACTCCGGGTTGAATTTGGCGGCGGCCGCCGCCATCCGGGTCAACGCCTGAGCGATCGGCATCAGCGATTCGGTCTGGCCCTTTTTCGCGCGCTGGAAGCGCACCGGGTTGATGCGCGCCACCACGTAATTGCGCAAGTAAGGCGACTTCAGGCCGCGCGCCTGCAAGGCCGCAACGATGCGGCCCACCTGGGCGTCGATCTGCTCGATGCGCGCCGCCCAGTCTTCGCGATTGCGCAAGCTTACCGGCAGGGTCCGGTCGCCGAAGCGATCGACCTTCTTCAGCAACGAGGTATAGGCGCCGCCGCCGAAGCGCGGATTGCGCTCGTAGACGATGCCCAGCGTCAGCAGCTCGGGCGCCTCGAACTCGGCGGCATACTGCGCTTCCTTCGCGCGCGGGTTGCGGCCGGCCAGGTTGCGCGCCATCCGGATCACTTCGAGCGCGCGGTCCTTCAGGTTGTGTGCCTTCTCGGTGTTCAGCGCGAGAATCCTGAAAGCCAGAGTCTCGTCCGGCGATACCAGGGCGGTGATCTGCTTCAATCCAAGCAACTTGGCCGCCGCGAGCCGATGCCGCCCGTTCGGCGTCCACAACTTTCCATCCTCGCCGCGCACGACGATCAGCGGATCCAGGAACGATCCGGACTCTTCGATTTTGGCGGCCAGCCGCTGCGTGTGCGTGGGCGACAGATCGCGCTGGAACGGCGTCGGCTGCACTGCTTCCAGCGGCAGCGCCGCCAGCAGCATCGGGCGTCCCGAAAACGGCTCGCGGTACGCCCCGATCGCGGCACCGCCCGCCGCGCTCACCTGCTGAGCCAGCGCTGAAATCTCGGGCGCGTCGCGGTCGAGCACGATCTCGCCGCTGGACAGGCCTCGTTTCTGCTGACGCGGTGCGAGCTTGCCACGCGCTGTGCGGCCCCGCGCGCTGCTCTTTGCGGAACTCTTCGCGCCGGCCTTGCCGCGGAGGCGAGTTGCCATAGGTGAAGTCTAGTGATTCAAACCCGAGACAGGGTCATGGGCAAGGCGCCTTGACGGCGGCGCCGGCGCAGCGCAGCATCATTCAGGAACTGTTGATCAAAGGGTAAGCCATGGACCGCATCAAGCCGCTCTACACCGCCACAGCGACCGCGATCGGGGGCCGCAATGGGCACACGGAATCCGCCGACGGCGTCGTCAAAGCCGATCTTTCGCTGCCGAAGGAAATGGGTGGCCCGGGCCGACCCGGAACCGCGACCCCCGAGCACCTGTTCGCGGCCGGGTACGCGGCCTGTTTCGGTGGCGCGCTCGACTTCGTCGCCAAGCAGCAGAAGAAGGATGCGAGCAAGGCGAAAATCACGTGCGCCGTGTCGATCGGTCCGCGCGACCTGGGCGGTTTCGGCCTTGCCGTGAAAATGCGGGTCGAGGACCGCAGCCTTCCGCAGGCCGATCTTTCTGCGCTGGCGCGAGAGGCCCATGAAAAAATCTGCCCATATTCGCACGCAACGCGCGGCAATGTCGACGTGCAGGTCGAGGTCGTCGGCGGTTGACGGCAACGGCGCACGCTAGACGGCCGATGCAGCCAGGTACACGGTCAGCGCGATCCCGACCAGCGTGATGAGCGCGCTGCTGGCCAGGATCAGCTTGTCGCCGGAGTAACCCGGGGGCCGGTCTGGCGCCGGCAGCGTCGCGATGAAGCTCTTGTGCTGCACCGTCGCTGCAAGAATCATCAGGGTGCCCAGTGCGACCAGCACAACCCCGAACAGGGCGGAGGTGCCGCTGTGGGCGTT
>DASZFP010000168.1:0-39167 GCA_035939615.1 Burkholderiaceae bacterium
CCAGCGCGTCCGGCTTGTAGCGGAACTCGTAGGGTTCCCAAGTCAGACCGTCGGTGCTGCCGAAGACCCGCAGCTCCTGCCGCTCGGTCTGCATCGTCGGAAACAGGTGAAACAGGTTGCCGATGCCGAAGGCCGGTGCGATCTGGTTGAACGCGGCGAGCGCGCGCGGCAACGGCCGGCGCGCCTGCGCGGCCGCCATCGTGCCGCAGCTTAACGCCAGCAGCAGTGCGGCGGCAGCGCCCGTGAGCCAGCTCGCCATCGGGCCGGGGCGGTGCGGCTGCGCGCGACGCTCCGCCCACTGGCGAGCCTGCCCGGGCAACACCCGCAAGATGGCGCGGTCGTCAAGAACAAACAGGCACAGCAGGATCGTCAGCAGGTTGATGAAATTGTGGTTGCTGGTCGCGATGATCAGCAGCTGCGCGAGGATCGTCGTGATGGCCGCGAAGAGCCTGAACGGTCGCGGCAGGAAAATGAAGAAGGGCACGATCAGCTCGGCGAACAGCGTGAAGCCGACCCCGGCTTCGAGCAGCCGGTGCGGCAGCTGATGGGCGTACCACGAGCCCACGTGCGGCAGCGGCTGCGTTTCGAAGTAGTAATCCAGCGCGGTAAAGTGCCGCCACGACGGATCGCCGCTGGCCAGCTTGAACCATCCCGACTGGAAGCGCAGCCGGAACAGCAGCCAGTCGTACAGCAGAACGATCAGCCGTACGGGCGCATCGCCCAGAAAAATGGCCAGAAAGCCGCTTTCCAGCAGCAGGTAGTCCCACTGAAACGCCGTGAATATCTGGCCCGCGTGGTACAGCGACAGGTACAGCAGGAACAGCCCGGCGAGCGCCGGCCGCGGCCGCACCCGGCCGAGCAACAGCACCAGCGCCAACACCGCCCCCGCGATGGCCACGCCCTGCAGCGCCGCGCCGCTGCTCCCCAGCCAGAACAGCGTGGGCAGTCGCAGCAGGGCGCTGGGGCCTGCCTCACGCAACGCCGCATCCAGCAGACGCCCGAACGGCAGTATGCCGTCGGGTCCGGCCAAGCCCTCGATCTGAACCGCCAGCGACAGGAAAGCGGCCGCGTAGACGAGTGCGAGGCCTTTGACGAACAGCCAGCCGGCCAGCAGGTGGCCGGTTGCCAGTTGGAACAGCTCCCTGAGCAGCCTCAACGGATCTTCGCGCCGGGTGGCGTCGGATATTACCGCCCGGTGCTAAGCCGGCTCCTGGTCACAACGATATCGAGCAAAAGGCAACCGCGGGTCCGGTTGCGTCAGGGCCCGGCTCCATCAAAGACCACGTTTTCGGGCGCGCTCAGCCGGTCGGGCCGGTTCAAGCCGGGGGCACGTGTTGGCGCCCGCGTTGCCGATTCGTACGGCCACGCGGTCGGTTGCGGATCCGCCGGCCAATCCTTCCCCCCTTCGATCGTCGTTGCCATCGGAACGGATTCGTGCGGCGCGCCGTTGGAGACCACCGCGCGGGCCGACCCGCCGCCTGTTGCCGGATGGCGGACCAACGCGACCGTGCCAACCACCAAGGCGCCCGAGGCGAAACCGATCAATCCGACCAGCACCGTAGAAATCGCGCCACCCGATTGGGGACGCAACGCAACAGACCCCGTTCCCATGTCGGAACTCCTCACGTTTGCATATCCTGACCTTTAAGACGTGCTGAGGCTCCGAAACCGGACACGGTATAGTCGGGTCAGCGGCAAGGAGATGGCTTTCTTCCGGCGTGCGCGCTGCATCGTGTTCGTGATCGGAGGGCGCATCGAAGGGCAACACGATGGAAGGCTACTTTCTACGGTTCTATGTGCATGAAGGACACCGGCACCAGCACGCGCTGCTGTGGGAATGGCTGCTGCAGCAGGCCAATCAGATGGGGATACGCGGCGGCTCGGCCTTCCGGGCGATGGCCGGCTTCGGCCGCCATCATGTCGTCCATGAAGATCACTTCTTCGAGCTCGCGGGCAGCCTGACAGTGGAGGTCGAATTCATCGTCACCGAGGAGGAAGCCGACCGCCTGTTGCAACTGCTGCGCAGGGAACAGGTGCGCGCGTTTTACGCGCGCATCCCGGCTCAGTTCGGCGTGCTCAATCCGGACGCGGGCGACTGATCGGCCGCGGGCCGCCCGCGGTGGTTCAGCGCGGCAGCTCGTTCGGGCGCAGATCGAACACCAGGACCTCGGCCGCCCGTCCGGAGGAAAAGAACAGGCGCGGCTCGTTGCGCACGCGCGCGCCGTCGCCCGCTTCCATCCGCTCGCCGTTAAGGTCCACGCTGCCGCGCACGACGTGCACGTAGGCGTGGCGCTGCGGCGCAAGCTCCAGCATCACCTCCTGCGGGAGATCGACCAGCCCGGCGTAAACGCGTGCGTCCTGCAACACCGACAGCGATCCGTGCTCCCCATCGGGCGAGATGATCAGGCGCAAGCGGCCGCGCCCCTGCTCGGGATCGTAGTGTGTCTGCTGATAGTGCGGACGCAGGCCTTTTACCTGAGGCGCGATCCAGATCTGCAGGAAGTGAACCATGTCGGAACTGGACGGGTTGAATTCGCTGTGGCGGATCCCGCGTCCTGCGCTCATCAACTGCACGTCTTCGGGGCGGATCACCGATCCTTTTCCGTTCGTGTCCTTGTGCTCAAGCTCGCCCTGCAGCACGTAAGTGAGGATTTCCACATCGCGGTGGCTGTGCAGGTCGAAACCGGCGCCCGGTTCGACGCGATCCTCGTTGATGACCAGCAGATCGGAAAAGCCACGCTGGTTCGGATCGTCGTAACTGCCGAAGGAGAACGTGTGGCGGGATTCGAGCCAGCTGACTCGCGCAACGCCGCGCTCCGACGATCTGCGTAGCTCAAGCATGGTGACTTAACCCAGTTGCCCGCGAGTAAATCACACTCCTGCATCCATCTCCCGCAATCTTGACAGGGGATCAACCTCATCAGGGATCGGTCTTGCGTTGAACCGGGGTTGCGCCGCGCAACACCAGTTCCCGATAGCGCCGCAGATCGGCGTCGTAGCGCTCGTTGATCCGCTGCATATCGGCCCGTATCTCCTCGATCTGGTGCCGCAGCTGGTCCTGCAGCTCCGTGTTGTCCGCGAGCGCCCGCTTGAGCTTGTCCGGCAGCGTGCGCTTCGCATAGAACTCCGACTCGTCCTCCAGGCGCTTGTGGTCCGCCCGGTATTCCTTCAGCTGCTGGTTGGCCCGCTCGATCAGCGCCTGCCGCTCCGCCAGCACGCGATCGCGGGCGGATTCGATCTCGTCCTCGCCCGCGTACGCTTCCAGCAGCGCGCGGTCCTTGCGCAGCTGCTCCTGGGCGGCTCTTTCCCGTTCGCGCCGAGCCTTTTCCTCCTCGTCGCGCTTCTTCCTCTGATCGGGAGTCAAGGGCGGCTCGATGATGCGACGGACCGACCCGTCGCGGTTCAGCTCGCGGATCTGGACGTTCTGGCATTCAGTCGGCGGCAAATCGCCGGTCAGGGTGCGCCCGCCCGGCGTGGTGCACACGTACAGCTGGGCGTGCGCGCCCACCGGCAGCGCCATCAGCGCCACCAGCAGCAGATGGCGCGACCGGTCAAGCGCCATAGCGTCTCCGATAGGCCTCGATCGACGCCAGGTGAACGCTCGCCGTCGCCGCCAGCGGCGAGTCCGAGCGCAGCAGCGCCAGCAGGTCGTCCAGGCGGGCGATCGAGATCACCGGTACGCCGGTGGCCTGTTCGAACGCGCCAACGGCCGACCGATCCGACAGCGCGCCGTCGGCGCCGGTTCGCTCCATCCGATCCAGCATGATCACGACCCCGGCCGGCTCGGCCCCGTGGGCCCGGATCAGTTCGATCGCCTCGCGCTTGGCGGCCCCATCGGTGATGACGTCGTCCACGATCATCACGCGCCCACGCAGCGCAGCGCCGATCAGCTCGCCGCCTTCCCCGTGATCCTTGCGCTCCTTGCGGTTGTACGCAAAGGCGACGTCCCGATCCAGCCCGGCCAGCGCGACCGCGGTCGCCGAGGCGAGTGCGATGCCCTTGTAGGCCGGGCCGAACAGCATGTCGAACTGGATGCGGCCGTCGTCCTGCGCCTGCAGCAGGCTCTGGGCATAGAATCGCGCCAGCTTGCCGAGTGTGGAACCCCGGTCGAAGCGGCCGGCGTCGAAGAAGTACGGAGTCCTGCGCCCGCTCCGTGTCGTGAAATCGCCAAAGGCCAGAGCACCGCATTGAAGAGCGAATTCGAGGAACTGTCTGGCAACCGGCATGCTTTAGCGTCCTTCGAGCGGCTTTCGGGCGGGCGTACCGGCCCGCGGCAACTGTTTGATTGTCCCAGATCCGCCGGCTGGTTGCGTCTGGCAGCGCAAGACCCGATCGGATGTTTCAGGTCGTAACGCTGAACGCCAACGGCCTGCGATCGGCCGTGTCCAAGGGACTGCTCAGGTGGCTGGCGCGGCGCAAACCGGACGTGCTGTGCCTGCAGGAGCTGAAAGCGCAGCAGGTCGACCTGCCCGAGCGGCTGCTCGACCCGGAAGGCCTGCACGCGCATTTCCACTTCGCGCAGGCGCGCGGCTACAGCGGCGCGGCTCTGCTGTCGCGCAAGCGCCCGCGCCGGGTGCAGATCGGCTTCGGCTTGGACGAATTCGATCGCGAAGGCCGCTACGTGGAAGCCGAGTTCTCCACCGTGACCGTGATTTCGGTTTATTTCCCGTCCGGATCGAGCTCGCCCGAGCGCCAGCAGGCCAAGTTCCGCTTTCTGGACGCGTTCTTTCCGCACATGAAACAGCTGCGCGACAGCGGGAGCGAGGTGCTGCTGTGCGGGGACGTGAATATCGCGCACCGCGAGATCGATCTGAAGAACTGGCGCTCGAACCGGGGCAACTCCGGCTTTCTGCCGGAGGAACGCGCCTGGATCGGCCGCACATTCGACGAGCTGGGGTGGGTCGACGTGTACCGGCGCCTGCACCCGGATACGACCGGCGAGTCGTACACCTGGTGGAGCAATCGTGGCCAGGCGTGGGCCAAGAACGTGGGGTGGCGCATCGACTACCAGATCGCGACCCCGGGGCTGGCCGCGAAGGCCAAGCGCGTCGAAATCTACAAGGCGCGCCGCTTCAGCGACCATGCGCCGTTGATCATCGATTACTCGGGACGCCTCTAGCGTCGGCTGGGCCATCGTCGACCACCCTAGAGCGGACGGTACGAGCAGCTCAGTCCGACCCGTTGGAGACGCAGCAAGCTTCGCGAAAGCTGCCGGTCGAATAGAGGCAAGCGACATCGCATTCGGCGCGGAAAGCGCGTCCGCGGTCGCAGTGGCCAGCACGCGCCAACGAGCGACCGCAGTCAGTCGCTGGCTGTTCGTAGGGTCCTCCTCCCTCGTGCAGCCTCGGTGGGTCTGCAGCGGTTTCACAGGTGCCGCGCGACATCCATGGTTTGGTGGAACACCGCACGATTTCAATTCGCCGATCGGTGCGGCGATAGAAGGTGAGATGACGATTGACCTGAAATCTCCGGTAGCCAGCTCGAGTGTAGTCGCAGGCCTCGTCGATGTCCGGCCAGAGGTTCCCCGGACAGCCATTCTGCATGCACGCAAGGGTCCGGCGATCGATCGTGTAATTGTCAACAGACCACCCTTCATCGGGTCCAAGCACGCCAACATGGACGCAATCGCTCTGGCAATGCGGAAACGGGCCAATCTTTGGAGCCGGAAGCGTATGCGGCCACCGCGAGCACCAGGCACCGGTGCAGTTTGGAAGTTCCTAATAGGCATTGCGTCAACCAGAAGCCGCCGCAATTGGTGGCGCATTGCGCACAACCTCGTGGCGGGCAGGCGATCGGCATCATGTAAGAGAGCGCGCCCGTCGGACCCCCGCGGAACGCGCTCCGAGTATCGGAAACTATTACTCCTCGTGGCTTTCCTCTCTCCTTCTTCGGGAAATAGCCACGCCGGATGGGAGCGAACGCACACCGACTGTGATCGTGTCCGCAATCAAGTTGGTCGTGGTGTCGATCACCCAGATGGAACCGGGATCATTTTGATTTGTCATGTAGGCAGCTTTGCCATTCGCCGTGAAAGCCAGACTATCCGGCCTCGACCCGGCCGGCAGCGTGATTGTGGTGACCGTGTAGGTGTCGGTGTCGATCACCGAGAAGCTGCCACTACCGGTGTTGCACACGTAAGCGAAGTCGCCACCCCGGGTAAAGGCGACGCCATCCGGAAACGACCCCACTGCGATCGTCTTCACGACTATGTTGGCCGTGGTGTCTATCACGGATACGGTGCCGTCGCCGTTATTTGTTATGTAAGCGAATCCCCCATCGGGCGTGATCGCCACGTCTTCCGGCTGCGATCCGACCGATATCGTTTTCACCAACGTCTTCGTTTTGGTGTCGATCACCGACGCGGTACCGTTCCCATTGTTGGCCACGTAGACGGACTCGCCATCGGGCGTGATGGCCAGGCCATACGGAGCCGACCCAGGCGCGACAAGGACCGAGGCCACAACTGTGTTGGTTTTCGTGTCGATCACGGTGACGCCGTCAGGATTATCCGTTGCCACATAGGCGAACTTGCCGTTTGGCATGATGGCTATGCCATTTACCAGCGAACTCCCACCCCCCATTGGCACTGTCGCCACGACCGTGTTGGTCTGGGTATCGATCACGGATACGCTGGGGGCGAAGACATTCGCCACGTAAACGAACTTGCCGTTCGGCGCAACGGTCAAGAAAAGCGGACTGTCCCCAACCGGGATTGGACTACCTATGATTTTTTTGGTCTTGGTATCGACGACCGAGACGCTATTGTCGCTGAAATTCGCTACGTAGGCGTGCGCCGGCGCGGCGGCCGCTGGCAACGCAGCAAGCGAAAAGCCGCAAAGCACACCCAGCGTCATCAAGCACGAGATCACGAGTCGTGAAGAGCTTCGAAGATAACTCATCGTCTACTCCATACGCGGTCAGAACCGGCGAGATGTGGTAAATGGACAGAGTCGTACGTTCAAGGCCTATATTCGCGGGGCCAGCGCCGACCAAGCGCTCAAGTAACGGTCGAACTACTTGCGCTATAAGCTAGGACGGCAAATGATGGAAGACCGCGACATGGGACGCGATGTAATTGGCGATGCCGTCATGCCGACCAGTAGCGTGAGCGCCAACAGCGCCTGCCAGGCTCTAGTGGACTGCAACACCTGCCCGACTGTTTCGGCATTCTCATAAAACGACCTCCAGTGGATTGGCAGTGCACGCTGCTCCTTGCGGATGGTTGTCCTGGCGTGACAGGGTTCGGCGCTCAAAGCGATCGCCGATGGATTGCAGTGTCGGCGTGAAGCCGCGTATAAGTACTTGAGCCTTCTTAAGGTGGCCTTAAATGTTCTTACGGTATCGGCGTTGGAATTCGGGTGGTGTGACGTTGCGTACGCTGGATCTCGGTTAGAGATGCCCTAACTGGTGGATTCATAAGGGGAAACATCTTGTCGAGCGGGTTGCGATTCGGGTGCTTCGAGGTGCGACCGGACGAACGCCAATTGCTGGTCGATGGAGCTGCAGCCCCGCTCGGTTCGCGTGCCTTCGACTTGTTGATCGCACTGATCGAAAGGCGCGAGCGCGTCGTTGGCAAGAACGAACTGCTGGATCTGGTTTGGCCCGGTATGGTGGTCGAGGAAAACAATCTGCAGGTGCAGGTCAACACGCTACGCAAGCTGCGTGGTCCGCAGGCGATTGCAACGGTGCCTGGCCGGGGGTACCGCTTCACCCTGGCATCGCAGCAGGGCGCGACTGAATCGCCGTCATCCGGTCTGCCTAGCGACGTTCTGCCACGGCTGCTGACGTCGTTCGTCGGTCGACAGGCCGAGCTTGAGACGCTTGCCCGCCTGCTTGACACCTCGCGGCTGCTCTCGCTCACCGGCATCGGCGGAAGCGGCAAGACGCGCCTTGCGATCGAACTCGGACGTCGAGTGGCGCAGCGCTACCCCGACGGCGTGTGGTTCGCCGATTTGGCGCTAGTCAACAGTCCGGAACGCGTCGTGCTGGGAGTCGCCCGCGCCGCCGGCGTGGTGGAGGAACTCAATCGCCCTATGCAGGACACACTCGTCAAGCAGCTCGCCTCAAGGACCGGTCTGCTGATCCTAGACAACTGCGAGCACCTGCTCGACGCGTGCGCGGCGCTGGTCGAGAGTCTGCTGATCGGGTCCGAGCGCCTACGTGTGGTCGCTACAAGCCGGGAGGCGCTGGGGGTGAGCGGAGAACAAGTCTTCGGCGTGCGTTCGCTGTCTCTGCCGGCGCCCGCCACGGGGGTCGAAGCGGCTTTGGCATCGGAGGCGGTGCAGCTTTTTATCAGCCGTGCGCATCTGGTACTTCCCGAGTTCGTGCTCGATGCGCAAAACGTCGCCGGTGTCATCGAGATCTGCCGCCGGCTCGACGGCATTCCGCTGGCGATCGAACTGGCGGCCGCGCGCCTCCGCGTACTATCGGTCGAGCAGATCCGGGACAGACTGGGCGACCGGTTTCGGCTGCTGACGGCGGGCAGCCACACGGTGGCCCGGCACCAGACGCTGCAGGCAACGCTGCAGTGGAGCTATGACCACCTGACACCCGACGAACAGTCGCTGTTGCAGCGAGTGTCGGTGTTCGCGGGCGGCTGGACGCTCGAGGCCGCGATTGCGGTCGCCCGCCAGGGCGAAAGCGAGATCGACCTAGTGGATCGGCTCGGGCGGCTTTTCGACAAGTCGTTGCTTACCGTGGACCGCAATTCCGGCGGCGTGACGCGCTACGGGATGCTTGAAACGGTGCGCCAGTATGCTCGGGAGCGGCTGCAAGAAAGCGGCGAGACCGCCGCCATACACGATGCACATCTGGCCTATTTCCTGCGCTTTGCGACCGAGGCACAGGAGCAGATCCCCACAGAATTTGTTGCGACGCTCGCGCGCATCGACAGCGAGATCGCGAACTTGGTGGCTGCGCACGCATGGTGCGACCAGCCACATGTGCCCCCTGAGTGCGGACTCGAACTCGTGGCGAAGTTGCGCAGATATTGGATCGAGCGCGATCAGTTCACACTTGGGCAACAATTGTTCGATCAGGCCCTGCGGCGACCCGGTGTCGAGCAACCTACGGTGCAGCGGGCGGTGGCGCTATTTTCGCTCGGCCAGCATTTGCACCTTGCGGGGCGGCACGCCGAGGCGGTAGCGCCGCTGACCGAAGCCCTTGCGTTAGCGCGGACACGCAACAACAGGAGTCTTTCCGTCTGGTGCCTTAGCAAGCTGTCGGGAGCGCACCTAAAGTTGGGAGGCCTGCAGGAGGCTCGCACATGCGTTGACGAAGGCGTTGGGTTGGCGCGCGCGATCGGATCGGGGAACGAGGTCTCGGCCGTGCTCGCTGCGCTTGGAGACGTGTGCAGGTTCCAAGGCCGCTTCGAAGATGCGGCGGCCGCCTACGAGGAGTCGAACGCGCTGTGCTCGCGAGGCGATCTGGGCAATCGGCACGCCCACACCCGCAATGTCGCATACGCGGCGATCGCGCAGGGCCGTCTCGATTACGCAGGCAAGCTGCTGATCGACTGCATCGGGATGGCGCGTGAATACGACCCACATCTCCGGAACCACCGCGACCTCGAGGTCGCGGGGCACCTTGCGGCGGCGTATGGCGACTGGACGCGCGCAGCGCGGATTCGAGGCGCGGTTGATGCAGCGGCAGACCGCCTCGGCGTCGCACGCGACGCTTGGGGCGATCGCTTTGCGCAGACTTTGCTGGAAAAACCGTGCCAAGCCCTTGGCGAGGAGGTGTACAACGCCGCGCGGAAAGACGGATATGCATTGACCTTCGCCGCCGCTCTCGACGAGGTGGTCGACTGGCTCGACGAGCCGACACGCGGGATTGGCACCTGACCAGTAATCCAGCGCAACATTCCAGCGTCCGCTCCTCAGCAAACTTTGGCGCAGTGCTCGATCGTCCGAAAGTGGTAAGGATTGCCGGACGCCCGCCCGTGCAAGTGTAGGCCGCTGCGTTGCGGCGGTGTGGGTGGCGGGAGTCGGGCAACCCCCAAGGAAACCGCGGGCGTGCTGACGCGGTCGGACTTTGCCCGCCCCCAGCGGGACGGTCAACCGATAGGTCAGGTAAACGAAAGCAGCGTCGCCCTTCCACAGCCTGGTGCACCGCGCAACAACCCTCACCCCCGCCCCTCTCCCGCTAGCGCGGGCGAGGGGCGACCGATCGCCGCGGGTGCGGAGTCGTTCTAAGAGCACGCCGTATCGCCCCTCGCCCGCGCCAGCGGGAGAGGGGCGGGGGTGAGGGTCAATGGTGGACATCCAACGCGCGGATGCGGTCGCGCAGCAGCCACACGGTCACCAGACCGGGGATTCCGAGCAGGAAGCTGACCACGTAGTACACCGGCCAGCCGCCCTGGTCCGCGACCCAGCCCGCCAGACCCCCGAGGCCGTAACGCGGCAGTTGCGCCAGCACCGACAGCAGGGCGTACTGGAACGCGCTGAAACGCACGTCGCATAGCGCCATGATCAGTGCCACCAGCGCGACGTTGCCCATCGCGTGCGTCAGATTCTCGATTGCGACCGCCGCGATCATCACGACGTAGCTCTTGCCGATGACGGCGAGCACGTAGTAGGCGAGGTTCGAAACCGCCTGCATCAGTCCGAACACCAGCATCGAGCTCAGCAGGCCCAGGCGCACCATCCAGATGCCGCCCAGTACCGCGCCGACGACGGAGCCCGTGGTCAGCACGGCCTTGGCGACGAGGCCGATCTCGGTCTTGGAGAAGCCAACGTCCATCAGAAAGGGCGTGAACAGTTTGACGGCGAACGCATCGCCCAGCTTGAAGATCATCACGAGCGCAAGCAGCGACAGGGCACCGCGGCTGCCGGCCAGTTCGCGCAGCGGCTCGATGACCGATTCGCGCAGCGATCCGGGCGGTGGCGTGCGATACACGGGCTCGGGAGCCCGAATCGTCGCGATCGAGAATGCCGCCATGACAACGGCCACGACCAGCAAGGCCGGAGGCCAGCCGAAGCGATCGGCCACCACCAACGTGATCGCAAAGGCGATCCAGGATGCGGCCCGGTAGCCCAGGTTGGCGGAGGCCGCAGCCAGTCCCCGCTCCTCCGGCTCGGCCAGGTCGGCCCGGTAGGCGTCGATCACGATGTCCTGACTGGCCGAGAAGAACACGATCGCGGTCGCGCAGACCGACACGGCGAACAGCGAACCGGCCGGGTCCTGGAAGGCGAGCAGCCCGATTGCCACCGCCAGCAGCAACTGGGTCGCCAGCATCCAACCTCGCCTGCGCCCGATCATCGGCAGCGGAAAACGATCCAGCAACGGCGCCCACAGGAACTTGAGCAGATAGGGCAGCGAGACGTAGGACAGCACCCCGATCTGGGTGTTGCTGATGTGCAGATCCTTGAGCCAGGCTTGCAGCGCGCTCTCGGTGATCTGATTCGGGAACCCGGAGGCGGCGCCGAGCGCCACCAGAATCAGCATGCGCGGCCGGGTCAGCACCTCCCGGATGCTTGGCTTCGGTCCTGCGCCGGCCAACCGGCTCACTTGGGCTCGAACCGGTAAACCGCGAGTTTGGAGCGAAGGCTGGGCAGCACGTTGACCGGCCGGCCGTTGGCCAGCAACGCGCGCCCGGTGATCACCAGGCCGAGCCGTGCCGCCAGGATCTCGAAATCCCGGGGCGTGCACAGATGCACGTTGGGCGTGTCGTACCACTGGTAGGGCATCTGGGGCGACACCGGCATGCGTCCTGCCAGCAGCGCCAGCAGGTGGCGCCAGTGGCCGAAATTGGGAAAGCTGACAATGCCCTGCCGGCCCACACGCGCCATCTCGCGCAACACCGCCTCGGTCTTGTGCATCGCCTGCAGCGTCTGCGACAGCACGACCGTGTCGAACATCCGGTCCGGAAACATCCGCAGTCCGGATTCGAGGTCGGCCTGGATCACGCTCAGGCCCCGCCGCACGCACTGCAGGATCGAATCATCGTCGATTTCGACTCCGTACACGCGCGCCACCCGCGAATCGCGCAGGTAAGCCATCAGCACGCCGTCGCCGCAGCCGAGGTCCAGCACGTGCGCGCCATCGGCGATCCAGGCGGCGATCTGGCGCAGATCGTCGCGCAGCGTCGGCATGGCCGCCGCGGGCGCCACCGGCGCCGCCTGTGGCAGCGGCCGCGCCACGGTGGTCATCGGGACCGCTCCGACGCGATGTTGTCGAAATAGGCGGCCACCAGGCGATGGTAGCGCGCGTCGTCCAGCAGGAAGGCGTCGTGCCCGTGCGGCGCATCGATCTCGGCATAAACGACCTCGCGTCCGTTCACCACCAGCGCCTCGACGATCTCGCGCGTGCGGGCCGGCGCGAACCGCCAGTCGGTCGTGAACGATACGATCAGAAAGTGCGCCTGCGCCGGGGCCAGCGCCTGCACCAGGTCGCCGCCGTGGGTGCGGGCCGGATCGAAGTAATCGAGCGCGCGCGTGATCAGCAGGTAGGTGTTGGCGTCGAAATACTCGGAGAACTTGTCGCCCTGGTACCGCAGGTAGGACTCGACCTCGAATTCGACGCCGTAGCCGAAAGCGTAATCGGGCGTATGCAGGCTGCGCCCGAACTTTTCCGCCATGGCGTCGTCGGACAGGTAGGTGATGTGCCCGATCATCCGGGCCACGCGCAGCCCCCGCTTGGGTACCACGCCCTTGGAGTAATAATCGCCGCCATGGAAATCCGGGTCGCTGCGGATCGCGGTGCGGGCGACGTCGTTGAACGCGATGTTCTGCGCCGACAGCCGGGGCGCGATCGCGATCGCCACGCAGTGGCCGATCCGCTCCGGATACTGGATGGTCCAGGACAGCGCCTGCATCGCGCCCAGGGATCCGCCCATCACCGCGGCGAACCGCTCGATGCCGAGACGGTCGGCCAGCCGCGCCTGCGCATTGACCCAGTCCTCGACCGTCACCACCGGAAAGGTCGCGCCGTAGGGGCGCCCGGTGGCCGGATCGATCGACATCGGACCGGTGGAGCCGAAGCACGACCCCAGGTTGTTCACGCCGACCACGAAGAATCGGCGCGTATCGACCGGACGGCCCGGTCCGACCATGTTGTCCCACCAGCCGATATCGTCCGGATGGTCCGAAGCGCGGCCGGCCACGTGATGCGACGCGTTCAGCGCGTGGCAGACGAGCACCGCGTTGTCGCGCTCTGCATTCAGCGTGCCGTAGGTTTCGTAACGAAGCTCGTAGCCCGCGATGTGAGCGCCGCTCGACAGCTCGAGCGGCTCCTCGAACCGCAGCGACCGTGGCGAAACGATCCCGACCGAGCCGGATTGCACGGCTCAGGGGCTCAACTGAGCCTGCGCGGTCGCAACCGGCGTCGGTCGCGGCGCGGCCCGCCCGTTGGCGCTGCGCTCGATGGCGCGCCGGATCTCGATCGGGTCGTGGGAACGCAGCACCCGCGTCGCAAGCCGTGCGGCGGTGCGGGTCGACACCTCGAACAGGCGCTGCTTGACGGTCAGCAACTGCGACGGATTCATCGAAAACTGGCGCAATCCCATGCCCACCAGCAGCTCGGTCAGCGCGACCTCGCCGGCCATCTCCCCGCATACGGAGACCGGGACGCGGGCCTTGTCGCCGGTGCGGATCGTCCGGTGGATCAGCTGCAGCACCGCCGGATGCAGGTGGTCGTACAGGTGCGCCACGGCCGAATCGCTGCGGTCGATCGCCAGCGTGTACTGGATCAGGTCGTTGGTGCCCAGCGAAAGGAATTTCAGGCGTGACACGAATGCCGGCAGCGTCAGCGCCGCCGCCGGCACCTCGATCATTCCGCCCACTGCGATGCGGGCGTCGAACTTCTGGCGCCGGTCTTTGAGCTGTTCCTTGGCGCGCGCGACGAAGGCCATCGCCTCCTCGATCTCGTGAACGTGCGCCAGCATCGGCACCAGCACCCGCACCGTGCCCTGGCTGGAAGCCCGCAGGATGGCGCGCAACTGGGTCAGGAACAATTCCGGGAACGCCAGGCAATAGCGGATCGCGCGCAACCCGAGCGCGGGATTGGGCTCCTCGACGCCGTCGCCCGGCAGCATGCCCAGGCTGTGCCGCGCCGAGGAGGTCAGCACCTTGTCGGCCCCGATGTCGAGCGTGCGGATCACCACGGGCTTGCCCTTCATCGAGCGGGCCACCTGCGCGTAGGCCTCGAACTGCTCGTCCTCGGACGGCAGCTGATCGCGGTTCATGAACAGGAACTCGGAGCGGAACAGGCCGATGCCGTCGGCGCCGGCCTCCAGCGCGTCGCGCGCATCCTCCGGCATCTCGATGTTGGCCATTAACTGCACGGCAATGCCGTCGCCGGTGCGCGCCATGCGCCCCTTGAGCTTGCGCAGTTCGACGCGGCGCAGACCGTCTTGCTGGATCCGTTGCCGGTAGCCTTCCAGCAGCGCCGCATCGGGATTGACGATCAGGTATCCGCCGTCCGAATCCAGTACAACCAGGTCGCCCTCGGCGATCGACTGACGGGCCTCGGCGACCCCCAGCAGCGCCGGCAGCCCCAGGCTGCGCGCCAGGATCGCCGTGTGCGAGGTCGGCCCGCCCGCCTCGGTCACCAGCCCGGCCAGGTTCACGCCGGCGCGCTCTTTGAGCTGCAGCACGTCGGCCGGCGCCAGGTCGTGCGTCACCAGCACCAGGCGCTCGCCTTCCTCGAGCTGGCGCGGCAGCATGGCGGCGGCGGGTTTGCCCCCGGCCAGACGCCGCAGCACCCGCTCGACCACCTGGCGCACGTCCTGCGAACGGCTGCTGAAGTACTCGTCGTCGATGGCGTCGAACTGGCGACACAATTCTTCCAGCTGGATGGTGAGCGCCCATTCGGCGTTGATCAGGCGGCTGCGCACCAGGTCGCGCGGCTGGTCGCACAGCAGCGAGTCGTCCAGGATCATCCGGTGCAGGTCCAGGAATGCCTTGACCTCGCCCGGCGCGTCGGCCGACACCGTGCTGCGCAGCTCTTCCAGTTCGGCCCGCACCAGCGAGAAGGCGTTGTTCAGGCGCGCCACCTCGTGCAGCACATCGGCGCGCTGCACGTGATACTGCTTGACCTCCAGCTCGCTGGGCGCCAGCAGGTGCGCGCGTCCGATGGCGACGCCGCGCTGCACACCCAGACCGCGCAGTTCTGCGTTAATCACCCTGGTTTCGCCCATTTTGTTGCTGGTCTCAGCCCGATTCCCCGAAACGGGACTCGATCAACGCCCCGATCGCCGCCAGCGCCGACTCCTCGTCCGAGCCGGCCGCCTCGACCGATACCGTCGAGCCCGGACCGGCCGCGAGCATCATCACGCCCATGATCGACTTGGCATTGACGCGTCGGCCATCCCGGGTGATGTACACCTCGCTTTGAAAGCGGGACGCCACCTGCGTGAGCTGTGCCGACGGCCGGGCATGCAGCCCAAGTCTATTGCTGATCTTGAAGTCGCGCGAGATCATCGTCTTTGGCGGGTGCCTGCCGGTCCGCCGGCGGCGTGCCCCCGATGGGTGTGATGCCACGGGTGCCGCCTGCGGCTGCCTTTTCCGCCAAAGCATCCAGGGCCGAATCGCAGCAGTAGCAAAGGGCGCGCAGCAGCATCGGCAGGTTGGCGCCCGCTAGCACTTCGACCTTACCCGGCTCGGCCAGCCGCGCTGCAACATTGGCGGGCGTGGCCCCCAGACAGTCGGTCAGGACCAGAACCCCCCGGCCGTCGTCGGTCTCGGCCACCAGGGCGCGCAGCCGCTGCTCCACCACCGCGAGGTCGGCGTCGGGCTCGACATCCAGCGCCCGCAGCCGGTAGCTGGCGCACCGAGGGTCGCGGCTGAACACGTGCCGCGCCGACCCTTCGAGGGCCGAAGCCAGCGGCTGATGCGCAATGACGACTATGCCTGACACTGCAGACTCACTGGAGGATCTGCCGCTCCAGCGCCTCGACGAACATCACCGCGACGTTGAAGCCGGTCTCGCGCCGGATCTCCACAAAGCAGGTCGGGCTGGTGACGTTGATCTCGGTTAGGTAGTCCCCGATCACGTCCAGCCCCACCAGCAGCAGCCCGCGGTCGGCCAGGGCCGGCCCGAGCGCGGCCGCGATCGTGCGATCGCGCTCGGACAGCGGCTGCGCGCGCGGGATGCCACCGGCTGCCAGGTTTCCACGCGATTCGCCCGGGCGCGGCACCCGCGCCAGCGCGTACGGTACCGGCCGGCCACCCACCAGCAAAATGCGCTTGTCGCCGGCCGAGATCTCGGGAATGAAGCGTTGCGCCATCACGGTCCGCTGTCCGCGATGGGTCACCGTCTCGAGGATCACACCCAGGTTCGGATCCTGGGGCGCCAGGCGAAACACGCCCTGGCCGCCCATACCGTCCAGCGGTTTGACCACGATATCGCCGTGCTCGCGATGAAACTCGCGGATCGCCTCCGGATCGCGGGTCACCAGCGTGGGGGGTGCATAGTGCGCAAACTCGGCAACGGCGAGCTTCTCGTTGTGGTCGCGCAGAGCGCGCGGGTCGTTGAACACGCGCGCGCCCCGTCGCACGGCGGCCTCCAGCAGGTAGGTCGCCACCAGGTACTCCATATCGAACGGAGGATCCTTGCGCATCAACACCACGTCGAAGCTTTCGAGCGCGCGGCGCACGGTCTCGAGGCGCCCGAACCATTCAGGACCCTGCGGCGCCACCTGCAGCCGACTGGCCGCGGCCTGAACCACGCCGTCGCGCCACGCAAGGTCCCCGATCTCGCACGCCCAGATCCCGTGTCCCCGCTTGACCATCTCGCGCATCATGGCGATGCTCGAATCCTTGGACTCTTTCAGGTGATCCAGTGGATCGATCACGAACAGCGCCGAAACCTCGGCCGTCATGCCGGCGCCTGTTGATTCACGACCGCGCCTCCACGTTCATTCCCGATTCCTGTCCTGCTTCGCGGGCGAGGGCAGTCATCAGCCCGTCTGCCTCCGCGAGGCGGGTCGGGGTCACAGACGCGGTGCGCTCCAGCTCGATCGAAGCCGCCAGCAAGGCGAGTCGCCCGATCACGCCGTAGCAGTAGAAACGGTTGTGAGCGCTGGAGCCCGGCGCCGCTTCGGGGTTCGGCAGATTGCAGGGATTCGGGAACGCCAGCGGGGCGAACTCCATTCCCGGCGCATTCAAATTCTCGTCGATTCCGCGCTGCCGGTGCACCCGGTAAAAGCCGCCGACGACGTAACGGTCCATCATGTAGACGACCGGCTCGGCCACGGCCTGGTCGACCGTCTCGAAGGTGGGCACTCCCTCCTGGATGATCACCTCGCTGACTTCAAGGCCCTCCTTCACCACGGCCATCTTGTTGCGCTCCTTGCGGTTCAGGCCCACCACGTCGGAAGCATCGCGCACCGTCATGATCCCCATCCCGTACGTGCCGGCGTCGGGCTTCACGATCACGAACGGCTTCTGGCGGATGTCACGCTCGCGATAGCGCTCGCGAATCTGACCGAGCATCACGTCCACGTTGTGGGCGAGGCACTCCTCGCCGGCCTTTTCGCGAAAGTCGATCTTCCCGCAACGCGCAAACAGCGGGTTGATGGTCCAGGCATCCACGCCGATCAGCTGGGCGAACTGCTCGGCGACCTCGTCGTAGCACTGGAAAAAATTGGACTTGCGGCGCACCGCCCAGCCCGCGTGCAGCGGCGGCAGCAGCGTCTGCCCCGGATCCAGGCCGGTCAGCAGCGGTGGAATGCCGGCCGACAGGTCGTTGTTCAGCAGCACGATGCACGGATCGAAACCGTCCAGACCGACCCGGTCGCCCCGGCGGATCACCGGCTCCAGGGTCAGGCGTTCCCCGCCCGGCAGTGAAATCGAGGTCGGACGGGTCACCTCGTCCAACAGGGTTCCGACCCGCACCTCCAGGCCCGGAATGGCCAGCAGGCGCACCAACCGCGCGACGTTCTGCAGGTAAAAGACGTTGCGCGTGTGCCGCTCCGGAATCAGCAACAGCTTGCGCGCATCGGGACAGGTTCGCTCGATGGCCACCTGGGTCGCCTGTACCGCGCAGGGCAGCGCATCCTCGGACAGGTTGTTGAACCCGCCCGGAAACAGGTTCATGTCGACCGGAGCGAGCTTGAAGCCGGAATTTCTCAGATCGACCGAGCCGTAGAAGGGCGGCGTGTGCTCCTGCCAGCTCTGGCGGAACCAGTGCTCGATCTCGGTCATCGAGTCCAGGATGCGCCGCTCGAACTCCAGGATGGGACCGGACGCGGAAGCCAGAACCGGAATGCTGGACGGCAGCATGGCAAATCCCCTCGACTGCGAGCGCCCATTCTATCGAATCGCCGTCCCATGCTGCGGCGCAGCATGTAAGGTCAAAAAAAGGGCCCACAAAGGGGGCCCTGAAGGGAAATAAGGCGGCGTCGTCGGGTACGCCGCCCCGCGCTCACGGCGATGAAGCCCAGCTTCGGGTTGCGTTGAGTCCTGCCAAAGCGGTCGGCTTCAAATTCGTGGTGTGTGGGTACATCAGAAGATCACTCCGGATTCGACCATCAGGCGGGCCTGGGAGGTGCTGTTGCCGCTCGCGCCGAACACGAAGCCGGGCGTGGTGCTGGTCTCCTTCACGTACGAGACCTCGCCACGTGCGAAGAAGAACTTGTTCTGCCAGGTCGGGGTGAGCGTCAACGACCAGGCGTTGGCGCCGGGTCCCCCGAAGGCCAGCAGGCCCGGGTCGCCCGCGTGGCCGCTGGAGCTGATGTACTCGAAACGGCCTGCCACGCTGTATCCGCCGTCCAGGGTGTAGATCCCGTAGAGACCGGCGCCGAACGTGTGAAGACTGTGCAGGGTGCCGATCTTGGCGTCGGACGGAACGTTGGTGTACTGCACCGTCGGACTCACGGTCCAGGGACCCGATGTGTGCGAGAACACCAGGTTGTAGACCGACGAGTTGTTCTGCAGGATTGGAGTGACGAAGGTGTTGATCGTTTCGGTGTTCACGCTGCCGCCGGCGCTGAAGGCCAGCGAATTGGCGGGGTCGATCGTGTAAGTCGCCAGGCCCGTTATCCAGCTGTACCGGTCGGAGAAGTAGCCGTCCGACCAAGCCAACGACAGCGCCAGCGGCCCGACCGTGTAGTTGGCCTGGACGCCGCGGTTGATGATGTTTTCCTGGTTCCAGATCAGCCCGCGCTGGATGTTCACGTTCTGGAACGTGAAACCGTATTCGGCCCCGATCAACGTGGGCAGGTCGCCCGCCTGCACCGAGAACGTGTCGTTGGGAGCGAACTTCACGAACCATACCGGCAATCCGCCAAAGGTCGCCGACGTCGTATGGCCCGCGCGCAAGTAGGCGCTGCCGACTGTGGGAAACGAATACGAGCCGCCTTCCAGCAGGAACTGGATCGGTCCGTCCACCTTCTGGACGACGACCTGCCCGTTGGTGATGTCGACCTGGGCGTCCTCGTCTCCGGGTACCGTATTGCTCTGCCACATCGCCATGCCTGTGAGGGCGCCCGTCACGTACAGGCTCCCCAACGGACCCGCATCGATCTTCATCGGCTTGACATTGGCGGACAGCGTTCCGCTCATCGGCGGCATCGACACGGGTGAGGCCGGCGGAGGTGCTTCGGCCGGGGCCGGCGCAGCCGCAGGAGCCGGCGCAGGCGCTGGTGCCGCTTGGCCCCAGGCCGGCGCACTGCCCAGATCCAACCACGCCGTAGCCAGAGCTGCAGCGACAGTGGCGGTTCGTCTCATCGAAAGGTTCCCCCCATTTTGATTTTCGGCGTCAAGACTGCGAATCTGTCTAAGCAAGTGCCATGCCACTCATAAGATTCGGCGTGTTCTGGTTGTGACAGACCGGCTTTCTGCTCCAAGTCGAATCGCACCGCCCCGCACACCACCCGGACGCCGCTGCATTCGCACGCTATTAGTGCATTGCATCCCCGTCCGAGTGCGAACCTGACTCACATCCCTGCCAGCAAGCACACGCCGCAGCCTGCACCGGACGGAGAAAAAAAACGGGAAAAAAAAGCACTGGAGTCACAAAAAGAAAGAAAAGCCCAGCGCCGCGCAAGGCCTTGGAAGCGCGGGCGGGCGGCGTCGGGTACGCCGCCCGCCGCCCCCGCACGCACGATCAGATGTTGTACGCGGCCTCGCCGTGATAGGTCGTGTCCAGGCCTTCGCGCTCCTCGTCTTCGGCCACCCGCAGACCCACGATCAGGTCGGCCACTTTGAACGCGATGAACGCAACCACCGCGGTCCACACGAACACGAGTCCGACCGCCTTCGCCTGGATGATGAACTGCTCCAGGATGCCCGGATACTCGGTGGGTTTCATCGTGACCCAGTTGGTCACGCCCGGCCCGCCCAGGCTGGGCGCGTTGAAGATGCCGGTGAGCAGCGCGCCGGTAATGCCGCCGACCGCGTGCACGCCGAACACATCCAGTGCGTCGTCCTTGTTGAGTATCTTCTTCAGCCCCGTGACGCCCCACAGGCAGATGGGGCCCACCGCCAGCCCGATCACGAAGGCGCCGGGTATGCCGACGTTACCGGCTGCCGGCGTGATCGCCACCAGGCCGGCCACGCAGCCGGAAGCAGCACCGAGCATCGAGGGCTTGCCCTTGATCATCCACTCGGCGAAGGACCAGGAGAGCACCGCGCAGGCGGTCGCCAGGAAGGTGTTCATGAACGCCAGTGCGGCCATGCCGTTCGCTTCCAGCGCGGAGCCGGCGTTGAAGCCGAACCAGCCGAACCACAGCAGCGATGCGCCGATCATCGTCATCGTCAGGCTGTGCGGGGGCATCGCCTCCTTGCCCAGCCCGATGCGCTTGCCCAGCAAAATGGCTCCCACCAATCCGGCCACACCAGAATTGATGTGCACGACCGTTCCGCCGGCGTAGTCCAGCGCACCCCACTGCCAGACCAGGCCGGCCTTGGCGTTGGTTGCATCGACTACGTTGGCCGCCGTATAGGCGTCCGGCCCCTCCCAGAACCACACCATGTGAGCCACCGGAAGATAGCTCAGCGTGAACCAGATCGTGATCGCGATCAGCACCGCAGAGAACTTGATGCGCTCGACCGTGGCTCCCAGGATCAGGCAGCAGGTGATCGCGGCGAAGGTCGCCTGGAAAGCCACGTACACCAGTTCCGGCAGCGGCGTTGCCTTGTCAAAGGTCGACGCCATCGAGAAGTCGCCCGTGGCCGGGGTAAACGTTCCCGCCAGGAACAGCCGGTCGAGCCCACCGAAGAACGGGCTCAATGCGCCGCTGCCCTCGGTGAACGCCAGGCTGTAGCCGTACACGGACCACAGCACGACGATCAGGGAGAACACGACGAACACCTGCATCAGTACCGACAGCATGTTCTTGGTGCGGACCAGCCCGCCATAGAACAGCGCCAGCGCCGGCACCGACATCAACAGCACCAGGGCCGTCGAGGTCAGCATCCAGGCAACGTCGCCTTTGTTCGGCGTCGGGGCCGGCGCCGCGGCAGCGGGGGCCGCAGCCGTCGTGTCCGCCGCTTTGGCGGCGTCGGCGGCCGGCGCGGGCGTGGCCTCCTTCTTCTGCTCGGCCGCGGGCGCCTGCGCCTGCGAGACGGCCGGCACGACCGCGCTCAGGGCCAACGCCGCAATGGACGCCAGCGCAACGATCCACTTCTTCATATATTTCTCCCTCCTTATCGGGTTAGAGCGCTTCTTTGCCGGTTTCGCCGGTTCGAATACGCACGACCTGTTCGAGGTCGTAGACGAATATCTTGCCGTCGCCGATCTTGCCGGTGCGGGCTGAGCTTTCGATCGCTTCGATCGCCCGCTCGACGATGTCCTCGCCGACGGCGGCCTCTATCTTCACTTTCGGCAGGAAGTCCACCACGTACTCGGCGCCCCGATACAACTCGGTGTGGCCCTTCTGCCGACCGAACCCCTTTACCTCGGTCACCGTGACGCCCTGGACGCCGACAGCGGATAACGCTTCTCGAACTTCGTCCAGCTTGAATGGCTTGATGATCGCAGTGATGAGTTTCATGGCGTTCCCTGCACTGATGTGTTGAGTTCAATTTGGACTACCCGGTCAGGCCCGGTGACGACAATCCTGTTCCCGCCGGCGCCGCGGGCTGCGGCGTACCGTTTCCTCATGAAAGTTCCCCCGATGTGGTTGGATTGGGCGCGGCTGCCTCAGCCGTTGAAGTGGCAACGCAACTTGTGTGCCAAGCGGGGCGCAAGCGTGTCCCGGGAACGGCCCCCGCAACCGTTGGGCTTGGAGCGAAAAACTTTACGAAACCGCCAGTTAGACCAGGAGCGTCGGTGCTCGGTCAGCCGCCCGCAGCTCGAGCCCGTTGGCCGGGTGCCGCGCAGCGTCAGGACACGCTGGCCGGCAGCGACGGTGCGCCCGTCAGCAGCCAGCGCGATGCACCACGATGGGGCGCCGCTTCCGACCAGAGGCACAGCTACACTGTTTCGACCCAACGGGCATCGTCCGAGGCCCGCATCGCAAAGGGAATTTGTCGATGGACAAAGTGCATATCCTGGAGGACCTGCAGCAGCGCATCGCGTCGCTGTTTTCGTCGAGCCCGGCCGCCGACTTGCAGAAGAATCTGAAGGCGCTGCTGATGCAGCAGTTCGCCCGGCTGGAACTGGTGACACAGGAGGAGTTCGAGCTGCAGCGCCAGGTGCTGGCTCGGACCCGCGACAAGCTCGAAGCGCTGGAGGTCAGGGTGGCGCAGCTGGAAGCGAAGGCAGCGTTGCCTTAAACCTCCGAGAGGCCTTGAGCTAGCCGGCTTGATGCAGCCGCGCCCGGTTGCGCGCCACCGCAATGATCTTGGCCGCAATCCGCAGATCCAGCTTCTCGAATTCGCGGCGCATTTCACGCTGATCGACCAGGCGCACGCCCTGGCGCCGAAACTGCCGGCCCGTGCCGGGCTCGATTCCGGATTCGGCCGCCACCAGCACCCGCGTCAGCCCGATCGACTGAGCATGGCCGACCAACGCGCTGACGCGCTCCGACGTGACCAGCTGCTGCTCGACGATGAACGCGTAAGCGCGGCCCGGATCCTTGCGGTGCCGCAACACGAGCTCGATCGGGCGGACCGCCTTGGAGGCGCTGGACGGGCGATAACCGCGCGCCTCGAACCAGGCCAGAGCCAGCTCGCGCACCGGCACGAGCCGCTCGCCAGGGGGCGGTGGAGCCGCAACGGCCACCGCTTCGGCGACCTGAGCGGGACCGTTAGCGCGCGCTGCCGGCGCCGCGGCCGAAACCATTTGCGGCGCCCCCATGGGCCCGCTGCGCGAGGGGGACAGAGGCGGCAGCGGGAAGTAGGTATCGACTCCGGTGCTCACGTTGGTCGGCTCCTCTAGCTGGCGACGCGCGGCGGCGACGACCGATCCTTCTTCGCCCGCCAGCAGGTCGTCCAGATCCAGCACTTCGACGGCCGAGGCGAGGTGGGCGAGGGGCAGCACCGAGGTTTCGCCCTCGCCTTCGGCGGCCGCCCGATCGGCCAGCTGCCGGCGCTTGACTCGCTGCAGCATCGTCCGACGGCGCACCAGCAGACCGAGCGCGATTGCGAGCAGCGTCAACGCAGTGGCCAGGATCCGCGGGTCGATCGTTGATATGGCTTGCAGCATGGCTCGGGCTGCTGGCCCGTCCTCGGTTTCTGGTGCGAACACCCTACAGACCCTTTGGATTCTCGCAAATGGCGCCCTTTGGTGCACCCCGGTGTCGGATCAGCCATGTCGGCCTCCGGGTTCAGCCGCTTAGAATCGAGTCCCCTCCAAATTGCGTTCCGATGACCCTCGCCGTCGTTCGCAGCCGCGCGCTGTCCGGGATGTTCGCCCCCGAGGTGACGGTCGAAGTCCATCTGGCCAATGGACTTCCAGCCTTCACCTTGGTGGGCTTGCCGGAAACCGAGGTCAGGGAAGCGCGCGAGCGGGTCCGGGCCGCGCTGCAAAATTGCCGCTTCGATTTTCCTGCGCGGCGCATTACCGTCAATCTGGCCCCGGCCGATCTGCCCAAGGAATCCGGCCGCTTCGATCTGCCGATCGCGATCGGAATCCTGGCTGCGACCGGCCAGGTGCCCTCGCGTGCGCTCGAACGGTTCGAGTTCGCCGGCGAACTGTCGCTGTCGGGGGAACTGCGCCCCATACTCGGAACTCTGGCGATGGCGTTCGCCGTGTCCAAGAGCGCTTCGGATCGCCATCCCCCGCGCGGATTCATCCTGCCGTTCGACAGCGCGGACGAAGCTTCGCTGGTTTCCGTCATCCCGATCTACGCGGCCAAGACGCTGCTCGAGGTGGTAGCGCATTTGAATAACGAAGCCGGCGACCTGCAGGCCCGGCGGATCGAGCCTCACCTTGCGGCCGTGCGGCTGACACCGCCGTCGTATCCGGATTTCTTCGACGTCAAAGGGCAGGCGACCGCCAAGCGCGCCCTGGAGATCGCGGCGGCCGGGGGCCACAGTGTGCTGATGGTCGGACCGCCCGGAACCGGCAAATCGATGCTGGCTCAGCGCTTCCCCGGCCTGCTGCCGCCGATGACGGCCGAGGAGGCGGTGGAGTCGGCCGCGGTGCTGAGCCTGGTCGGGCAGTTTGCAACGCAGCGCTGGGCCACGCGGATGTTCCGCGCGCCGCACCACACGGCCAGCGCGATATCGCTGGTCGGCGGTGGCAGCAATCCGATGCCCGGCGAAATCTCGCTGGCTCACCATGGCGTGCTGTTCCTGGATGAAATACCCGAATTCGACCGCCGCGTGCTCGAAGCGATGCGCGAGCCGCTCGAAACGGGGCGCATCACGATTTCGCGTGCGGCGCGCCACGTCGACTATCCGGCCAACTTTCAACTGCTGGCGGCGATGAATCCGTGTCCGTGCGGCTATTTCGGCCACAAGACGATCCCCTGCCGCTGTACGCCGGAGATGGTGGCGCGCTACCAGGATCGCCTGAGCGGCCCGCTGCTGGACCGGATCGACATGCGGGTCGAGGTGCCCTCGCTGTCGGAGGATGAGCTCACCTCGATGCCCGACGGCGAGCCGACCAAATACATCGCCAGCCGGGTCCGGCGTGCATACCAGATCGCGATCGAGCGCCAGGGCAAGCGCAATGACGGGTTGGTGTCGGCCGATCTGGAGCGCATCAGCCACCCGACCGGGCAGGTCAAGCAGCTGCTGCACGCGGCCAGCACCCGCCTGGGCTGGTCGGCGCGGGCCTACCACCGCGTGTTGAAAGTGGCCCGCACGATTGCCGACCTGAGCGGAGCCGAGCACCTCGCCACCGAGCACGTCGGCGAGGCGATCCAGTATCGACGATCGCTGCGGGAGACCTGACAGATCGGGCACGCCCGCGCTCGTCGCAAGCTCGAAGCGGGACGGAGTGTTCGGGTTGCCCGGGAGGCGAATCGCGCCACGAGCCCTCGTGGTGGCGAAAGGGGCGCCTGAGCCGGACGGGCGACCCGAACGCTCCGTCCCGCGTCGTCGATCAGGGTCAGGCGCCTGACGGCGGAAACGAGAACTCCGGTCCCTTGCTGCTGGAATCCGGCCAGCGCTGCATCACCGCCTTGTAACGCGTGTAAAAGCGCACCGCCTCCATGCCGTAGGCGTGGGCCTCGCCGAACAGGCTCCGCTTCCAGCCTCCGAACGAATAAAAGGCCATCGGAACCGGAATCGGCACGTTGATCCCGACCATGCCGGCCTGGACCTGGCGTGCGAAGGCGCGCGCGCTGGCGCCGTCGCGCGTGAAAAGAGCGGCGCCGTTGCCGTACTCGTGCGCATTGACCAGTTCCAGCGCCGCCGCCAGATCGGCCACCCGCACCACCGACAGCACCGGTCCGAAAATCTCCTCCCGGTAAATGCGCATCTCGGGGCGGACGTGATCGAACAGGCACGCCCCCAGGAAAAATCCGCCTTCGCGCCCGGCAACGCTCGCGCCACGGCCGTCGACCACGAGCTGCGCGCCCTGCTGCACACCGGATTGCACAAAGGCTTCGACCGAGGCCAAATGGGCGGCGCTGATGAGCGGCCCCATTTCGCTCGCCGCATCGGAGCCGTCGCCCACCCGCAGCGCACGCCCGCGCGCCGCCAGCCGGGACACCAGCGCATCGGCCACCGACCCGACCGCCACCACGACCGACACCGCCATGCAGCGCTCGCCGGCGGCCCCGTAGGCGGAGCCGATCGCGGCGTCGACGACCTGGTCCAGGTCGGCGTCCGGCAGCACCACCAGGTGGTTCTTGGCGCCGCCCAGCGCCTGCACCCGCTTGCCGTGCCGGCAACCTTCGGAGCGGATGGTCTCGGCAACCCGCGTGGACCCGACGAAGCTCACCGCGGCCACGTCCGGATGGCGCAGCAGCGCATCGACCGCTTCCCGGTCGCCCTGCACGACGTTGAACACGCCATCGGGCAGGCCCGCCTCGCTGAGCCACTGCGCCAGCAGCAACGAAGCCGAAGGATCGCGCTCGGACGGTTTCAGCACGAACGCGTTGCCGCAGGCGATCGCCAGCGGAAACATCCACATCGGCACCATCGCCGGAAAATTGAACGGCGTGATGCCGGCCACCACGCCCAGCGGCTGGCGCAGGGAGAACTGATCCACGCCCGAGGCGACCTGGTCGGAATGCTCGCCCTTGATCAAATGGGCGATGCCGGTGGCGAATTCGACCACTTCCAGGCCGCGCGCGACTTCGCCGAGTGCATCCGGCAACAGCTTGCCCTGCTCGCGCGTGATCGCCTGCGCCAGCGTCTGGCGGCGCTCCTCGACCAGCTCGCGGAAGCGGAACATCACGCGCGCGCGTCGGCCTGCGGCGAGCTGCCCCCAGGATTCGCAGGCCCGGCGCGCCGCCGTGACGGCGGCATCGACTTCCCGCTCGCCGCCCATCCGCACCCGGCCCACGACCTCGCCGCGGGCCGGATCGAACACCTCGCCGGTGCGCCCAGGCTGGCCGCCGGCATCGAGGCGTCCCCCGATCCAGTGCGCGATGTCCGCTACGCTCGGTTCGGTTTTTCCCATGGCAACGGCCGATGGTCAGGACAGCCCAGGATCGACTCGCCGGCTTAGCCTGTCGGAGGCCGACGCACCCCCGGCCTGGCCTCGCCGGACTTTTTCGGCGCACGGTGGGGGCGCTTCTTGCCGTAGCTGCCGTTGTAGATCTTGCCGCGCCGCGTGCGCAGATCGCCTTTGCCCATCGTCGTTTCCTCCGAACCCTTTGGCCCGATCGCGCCTATTCTAGTTGGATCGCGGCCGGTGCCGTTATGGGCGCTGCCCGTGCCAGAATGCCCCATCCGATTGCGGAGCCGCGCGATGGCGCTGGTGGTGTTCCGATCCAAGGCCGCGGCCGAGATTTTCATGTTCGCGGAAACGGCGCAGCGCCTGCTGCAGATCATCGGCAAGCAACAGGGCGCACGCGGCCTGATCCGCGCCGAAGAAGTGGCCGACGCGCTGCACCAGCTGCTCGGTGCCGTCGAGCAGGAAAAGGCCGACCTGCGACAGGAGCGTGCGCGCCGGGAACTGGACGAGCGCGCCGGCAACGCCTACGGCGAACCGGCGCCGATCACGCTCGCCCAGCGCGCCTTTCCCCTGATCGAGATGCTGCGCGCGGCCCAGCGCAAGCAAGTCGACGTGACGTGGGGCATCTGACCGGCATGAGTCCGGCGCCCTCGGCCGAGACGCCGATTGATTCGGCGCTGATGCGCCGTGCCCACCGCCGCCAGTTGCTGATCGGGGCGCTGGCGCTGCTGATGCTCGCGTTCGCGGCCCTGGTGCTGCTGATGGAGGTGCGCCTGAACGAGGAGGTCGAGGCCCGCTACCAGCAGGCGATTTCCATCGCCCTGCAGGGGCTCGATGCACACCACCTGGATTCGCTCAGCGCGTCGGTTTCGGCCCGGGCGCGGCAAGCCACCGAACACGGCCGCTTTCTGAACCTGATCGCGCGCTACACGCTGGCGCTCGCGATCCTGCTGGCGGTCTCGTTCGGCACCGTGCTCAGCGTGCTGGTCTGGCGTTCGCAGAAGGCAAGCCGGGACGTGGTGGCCGCGCTGGACCGGATGGCGCGCGAGGACGGATTGACGGGAATCACGAACCGGCGCGGCCTCGACGACGGGCTGGCGATCGAGCTGGCGCGGGCGCGGCGCACGCGGCTAGAGCTGACCGTCGTGATGCTGGACCTGGACCACTTCAAGCGCTACAACGACCGCCGCGGTCACGGGGCCGGCGACCGATTGTTGCGGACCGCGGCGCAGGCGTGGCGCCGCCAGCTCAGGCCGACTGATCTGCTGGCGCGCTATGGCGGCGAGGAATTCACGCTGGTGCTGCCGTCGTGCGGCGCCGATGCCGCCTGCCAGCTGGTGGAGCGGCTGCGCCCGCCGATGCCGGAGCGCCAGACGTTCTCCGCCGGGGTGGCGACCTGGGAGCAGCACGAGTCGCCGGAGCAGCTGCTGGCACGCGCGGACGGCGCGCTGCTGGTGGCCAAGAAGCAGGGACGCAACCGCACCGTCGTCGCCGGACGCGAAGCCCAGATGGCGTTGCCGTTGCAGACCGCTTGAGCTGCGCTCGGGCAGCGCTAGCCGATCAGCGTGGCCGCGCCCAGCGCGGCGAACACCAGCGCGGCAACGATCCGTACCGCCCGCAGCGGAATGCGCTCGGACACCAGGTGTCCGAGGAACACCGCCGGCACGTCGGCCAGCAGCATACCGGTGGTGGTGCCGGCGACCACCGCGAGCAGCGACGGATACCTGGCCGCCAGCATCGCGGTGGCCACCTGCGTCTTGTCGCCGATCTCCGCGATGAAGAAGCTCACCAGCGTGACCGCGAATACGCCGGAGCCCCCGAGCGTCCTGGAACGATCGTCAAGGCGATCGGGCTTCAGCGCCCACGCAGCGGCCAGCAGGAAGGAAACGCCCAGCACCACGCGCAGCAGATCGGGGCGCAGCGTCTGGCGCAACCACAGCCCGACGAAACCGGCCGCCGTGTGGTTCACCAGCGTTGCCGCCAGGATGGCCAGCAGGATCGGCCATGGCCGCCTGAAGCGAACCGCCAGAACGATCGCCAGCAATTGGGTCTTGTCGCCGATCTCATTGACGGCAACCACCGCAGCGCAGATCAGGAAAGCTTCCATCGGCGCCAATGTAAATGACGGTGGCCGCCCGGCGCGATGGTCCAGCGGATGGACTCCTGTAGCATTCCGAAGCAGGTTCGCCGGATGCAACATGTAAAGCTCGGCTGGTTGTCGCCTGCTGCGTTGTGGCGGGCCTTGCTCGCAGTTTTCCGCAGGAACGGCTCCGGCCGCGGCCTTTCGGCGCGCGGCCGGTCCAAGGCGCCGCCCGATCCGGTCGAAGCGCCGCAAACGTCCGCGCAGCAGTTGTCGCTGCTGCACCGGCAATGCCGGTTGCTTCTGGCCGAAGACGATCCGGTCAACCGCGAGGTCGCTGTACTGCTGCTGCGGCGGACCGGCCTGGCGGTCGACATCGCGACGGACGGGCGCCGGGCGCTGGAGCTGGCCGAGGCCAACGAGTACGACCTGATCCTGATGGACATGCAGATGCCCGAGCTGGACGGCCCGGACGCGGCCCGCCTGATCCGTGCCCTGCCGCATCGGCAGCGGGTGCCGATCGTGGCCCTGAGCGCCGACGTTCTCCAGGAGGACCGTGACCGGTGCCTGGCGGCCGGGATGAACGATTTTCTGGCCAAGCCGGTGCGGCCCGAGGCCCTGTACTCGACCGTGCTGCGGTGGCTGCGCGGCTGACCGCGCGCCGTCAGGTGGCCAGGCTCGTGGCCAGCCAGCGTTCCAACTCCGAAGCTTGCGTCCCGCGACGGCGCGCCAGGTCTTCGAGCTGATCGCGTCCAATCGGCCCCACGTTGAAGTAGCGCGACTGCGGATGCGCAATGTAAAAGCCGGCCACGGACGAAGCCGGCGTCATCGCGAAATTCTCGGTCAGGCCCATTCCGATCGCCGGCGCGTCCAGCACCTCGAACAGGCGCCGCTTGACGCCGTGTTCCGGGCAGGCTGGGTAGCCTGGCGCGGGGCGGATGCCCTGGTAGGTCTCCTCGATCAACTGATCCGGACCGAGCCGCTCGGCCGAGGCGTAGCCCCACAGTTCGCGCCGCACCCGCTCGTGCATCAACTCGGCCAGGGCCTCGGCCAGCCGGTCGGCCAGCGCTTTGAGCATGATCACGCTGTAATCGTCATGCTCGGCCATCAGGCGCTGCTCGTGCTGCTCCAGCCCGACACCGGCGGTCACTGCGAACAGGCCGATGTAGTCGGCCACGCCCGAGTCCTTCGGCGCGACGAAGTCGGCCAGGGCCTGGTTCGGGTTGGGCACGCCATCGATCACGGGCTTGGCCGTCTGCTGGCGCAAGCCGTACCAGATCATCATCGGTTCGCGGCGCGACTCGTCGGCGTAGACCTCGATGTCGTCGCCCACCGAGTTGGCCGGATACAGTCCGACCACCGCGTGCGCGGCCAGCCAGCGCGCGGCGATCACTTTGTCCAGCAAGGCGCGCGCGTCCTGCAGCAGCGCGCGCGCCTGCGGGCCCACCACGGGGTCGTCCAGAATCCTGGGGTAGGGTCCGGCCAGGTCCCACGTCTGCAGCAGTGGCCCCCAGTCGATGTAGCGGGCCACCTGCGCCAGGTCCAGGTTGCGCATCACGCGGCGGCCCAGGAAGGAAGGCCGCACCGCCCGGTAACCGCTCCAGTTTATCCGGCTCGCGTTCGCGCGGGCCTTGGCGAGCGCGATGATCTCGGGTCCGCGCCGTCCCGCGTGCTGCTCGCGTACCCGCGCATACTCCGCCTGCAGGTCGGCCACGAATCGGGCCGACCGGTCGGGCGAGACCAGCGCCTGGCACACCGAGACCGAGCGGCTCGCATCCGAGACGTAAACCACCGCGCCGTCGTAGTTCGGCGCGATCTTGACGGCGGTGTGCACGCGCGAAGTCGTCGCACCCCCGATCAGCAGCGGCAGCGAGAAGCCCTGGCGCTTCATCTCGCGGGCCACGTGCGCCATTTCCTCCAGCGACGGCGTGATCAGTCCGCTCAGACCGATCATCGCGGCCCCGACTTCACGCGCGGTCTGCAGGATCTTCTCGGCGGGCACCATCACGCCGAGATTGATCACTTCGAAGTTGTTGCACTGGAGCACGACCGACACGATGTTCTTGCCGATGTCGTGCACGTCGCCCTTCACGGTGGCGATCACCAATTTGGGGCGGGCCGTGGCCTGCTCGCCGCTGGCGGCCTTCTGCGCCTCGATGTACGGCACCAGGTGCGCCACCGCCTGCTTCATCACGCGCGCGGATTTGACCACCTGCGGCAGGAACATCTTGCCGGCGCCGAACAGGTCCCCGACCACGTTCATGCCGTCCATCAACGGGCCCTCGATCACCTCGATCGGGCGTCCCCCGCGCGCGTCGACCTCGAGGCGCGCCTGCTCGGTGTCCTCCAGCACGAATTGCGTGATGCCGTGCACCAGCGCGTGGACCAGGCGCTTGCCGACCGGCGCGTCGCGCCACGCCAGGTCCTCGTCGCGCCGCCGCCCGTCCTTCTTCAGCCCTTCGGCGAGCTGCACCAGGCGCTCGCCCGCATCGGGCCGGCGATTCAGCACCACGTCCTCGACCCGTTCGCGCAGCTCCGGCTCGATGTCCTCGTAAACGCCCAGCTGGCCGGCATTGACGATGCCCATGCTCAGTCCGGCCCGGATCGCGTGATACAGGAACACGGTGTGGATCGCCTCGCGCACGTGATCGTTGCCGCGAAACGAGAACGACACGTTGGACACGCCGCCGCTGCAATGCACACCCGGCAGGTGCTGCCGGATCCAGTGCACCGCTCGGATGAACTCGACCGCGTAGCCGCTGTGCTCCTCGATGCCGGTGGCGATCGCGAAGATGTTCGGGTCGAACACGATGTCTTCCGCGGCAAAACCCGCCTGCGTGGTCAGCAGCTCGTGGCACCGGTGGCAGATCGCGACGCGGCGCTCGAACGTATCGGCCTGGCCCTGCTCGTCGAAGGCCATCACGATCACCGCGGCGCCGTAGCGCCGCGCCAGGCGCGCCTGGCGCAGGAATTCGGCCTCGCCTTCCTTCAGCGAGATCGAGTTGACGATGCACTTGCCCTGCATGCACTTCAGGCCCGATTCGATCACGCTCCACTTGGAGCTGTCGATCATCACCGGAACGCGCGCGATGTCCGGTTCGGAGGCGATCAGATTCAGGAAGCGCCGCATCGCTTCGGCCGAATCCAGCATCGCCTCGTCCATGTTGACGTCGATCATCTGGGCGCCGTTTTCGACCTGCTGGCGCGCCACCGACACCGCCTCCTCGAAGCGGCCGTTCAGGATCAGGTGGGCAAACTGGCGCGAGCCCGTCACGTTGGTGCGTTCGCCCACGTTGACGAACAGCGTGTCGGGGCCGATGTTGAGCGGCTCCAGTCCCGACAGGCGCAGGCGCTGCTCGATCGCCGGCACCTTGCGCGGGGCAAGGCCCGCAACCGCCTGCGCGATGGCGGCGATGTGCTCGGGGGTGGTGCCGCAGCAACCGCCCACCAGATTCACGAACCCGCTGCGGGCGAACTCGGCGAGCAGGCTCGAGGTGACCTGCGGCGTTTCGTCGAACCCGGTCTCAGCCATCGGGTTGGGCAGCCCGGCGTTCGGGTAGACGCTGATGAAGGTGTCCGCCTTGGCCGACAGCTCTTCGATATACGGGCGCATCAGCGCGGCGCCCAGCGCGCAGTTAAGGCCCACCGCCAGCGGCCGAGCGTGCCGCACCGAGTTCCAGAATGCCTCGACCGTCTGTCCCGAAAGGATGCGGCCCGAAGCGTCGGTCACGGTGCCGGAGATGATCAACGGCACGCGTGAGGCGCGACGCTCGAATTCCTCTTCGATTGCGAAAATCGCGGCCTTGACGTTCAGCGTGTCGAAAATGGTCTCGATCAGCAGCAGGTCGACTCCGCCGTCGAGCAGGCCCCGCGCCTGTTCGCCGTAGGCGGCCACGAGCTGGTCGAACGTGACGTTGCGCGCGCCCGGATCGTTGACGTCGGGCGAGATCGAGGCGGTGCGCGGCGTCGGTCCCAGCGCCCCAGCCACGAAGCGCGGCGCGCCGTCGGCGGCATAGCGGCTGCAGGCGCGGCGCGCGATGCGCGCCGCCTCCACGTTCATCTCGTAGGCGAGTTCGCCGAGACGGTAGTCGTGCTGCGAGATCCGGTTCGCGTTGAACGTGTTGGTGCCGATGATGTCGGCGCCCGCCGCCAGGAACTGCAGGTGGATGCTCTCGATCACCTCCGGCCGCGTCAGCTGCAGCAGCTCGTTGTTGCCCTTCAGGTCGACCGGGTGCGATGCGAAGCGGTCGGTGCGGCCGCGGCCCCGAAACTCGTCCTCGCCCAGCTTCAGTCGCTGGATCATCGTGCCCCTCGGACCGTCCAGCATCACGATCCGGCGGGTGAGGAGCTCGCGCAGTCTGGCTTCGGTGTCGGGCAAGGCAGTCTCTGGCAAATCGGGGCAGGTGACCCGATTGTATCGACCCGCCTACGCGCTTCGCGCTACGGCGGGCAAGCCCTTAGTGCCTCAGGCAGCGAGCGAAGGCGGACTTGTCCGCCGAAGCGCGCAGCGCGTAGGCGGAAAATCAGTGCATCGCCAGCGGCTGGGTCATCAGACCGGCGTAACCGGCCAGGAAAGCGTCGAACTCGTCGAAGGTCGGCTCGGTCGACATCAGCTCGTCCACGTCATGCTTGAACCGCTGAGCCTGCGGGCCGCCCAGGAAGATCTCGCGCCGCATGCCCTTGTCCATGATTTCGAAGCCGCCGGCCGGGTGCAGCTCGGCGTCGCCGAAATCGGAGAACTCGAGCACGCAGAAATTCGAACTGTTGTAGAGCATGTTCATATGCAGCCTTTAACGCTGCGCCCGCCCCGATCGTGGACTTTTCCCGGAACTCCGTGGGGACGGCGTCCGGCGGGCACATCCCTATCCTCTATATCGGAGCCCCAGGCGGCTATCTCAAGTGCCGCGGGAAAAATGAGAGTTAGCGCACGCTATCCAGCAGAGCGTGATCAGGACGATCATACTGCGCCGTGACCCGGTGGTCGAATCGCGCTACATCCGAAAAGGAGCCTCTAATGACTGCACCGGTTGCTCTGGTCGCCGGCGCCGGCCCCGGGCTGGGGCGCGCGCTCGCGCAGCGGTTCGTTAAGGGCGGCATGCGCGTGGCGCTGCTGGCGCGGGATGCGGCGCGCCTGAGCGCAATGGCCGCTTCGATCGGCCCGGACGCGCGGGCGCTGCCGTGCGACCTCGCCGATCCGGACGCAGTCGGCGCCGCGTTCGCGCGGGTAGACCGCGAGCTGGGCGTGCCGCAGTGCGTGATCTTCAACGCGGGAACGTACCGTCCCGGCGCCGTACTGGACGTCAGGCCGGAGGACTTTCTGCAATGCTGGAAGGTCGGCTGCTACGCCGGCTTCCTGGTCGGGCAGCAGGCGGCCGCGCGGATGGTCGAGCGCGGCAGCGGCAGCATCCTGTTCACCGGCGCCACCGCGTCGCTGCGGGGCAGCGCCGGCTTCGTCAACCTGGCCTCCCCGAAATTCGCGCTGCGTGCGCTGGCCCAGAGCATGGCGCGCGAGCTCGGCCCGCGCGGCGTGCACGTTGCACACGTGATCATCGACGGCCAGATCAGCGCGCCCGACCGCCAGCAGTCGCCGGCTGCGCCCGATGCCCAGCTGGACCCGTCGGCCATCGCCGAGTCGTACTGGCAGCTGCACGTGCAGCCGCGCAGCGCCTGGACGCTGGAGCTGGACCTGCGCCCGTGGGTCGAGCGGTTCTGAAGCGCCGGCCGACTTCCGGCGCCGCCGGCGCTAGGTGAGCTCGTTCTTCACCACGACCCCCGCGCGGATGATCGTGCGCAGGAACCGGCCGTCAGCGGCCAGCAGCGAGATATCCTTCAGAGGGTCGCCTTCGACCACCAGCAGGTCGGCGTGCGCGCCGGGCGCAACGCAGCCGATCTGGCCCTGCATCAACATCATCTCCGCGGCCACCGAGGTTGCCTGGCGCAGGATTTCGACGGGCGTGAACACTTCACTGCGCAGCGTGAACTCGCGGCATTGCTGGGTATAGGTGGCGCCCAGCAAGTCGGTGCCGAAGCAGATCTTGACGCCGGCTCTGCGCATCGCCTCCATGCCGGAGAGCGCCTGCTTGAACACGACTTCGACCTTTTCCTGGCTCCGCGGCGGAAACCCCAGCTGGGGCCCCATTTCCTTCAGGGCGAAAAGCACCGCCATCGTGGGCACGATGAAGGCTCCGCTGGCCGCGACGAAGCGCGCGGTTTCGTCGTCAATCAGCGTTGCGTGCTCGATGCTGCGCACACCGAATTCGGCGCATCGTCGCACCGCGCCAGCGGGGTGACAGTGCGCGGCGACGTAGGTGCGCCGCTCCGAGCACTCATTGACGATGGCGCGGATCTCATCCTCGCGGTACTGGTTCATCCAGATCGGGTCGGTCGGCGACGCAACGCCGCCGGAGCCCATGATCTTGATGCAATGCGCCCCTTGGCGCAGTTCCTCACGGGCGGCGGCAATGCAGGCATCCACGCCGTCGGCCAGGACCGCGAAGGTGTTGGACAGCGGCGAGTCGCCGCAGGCGCACGCCGACTGGTAGTGCGGCCGCTCATGGATCTCGCGCAGATCGCCATGCCCGCCCGTCATCGACAGGATCTTTCCCGCGTACAGGTAACGCGGCCCCGTGATCAGACCATCGGCCAGCGCGCGGTAGAGCGAATAGTTGCCCCCGCCGATGTCGCGCACCGTGGTGAAGCCGCATTGCAGCGCGTGGCCGAGCATTCGTACGGCGTGCGCCGTGCGGTAGGCCTCGCCGAGCACTTCGATTTTTTGCACGGCGACGTCGCTCGCAAAGGCGTGCAGGTGGGCGTCGATCAGTCCGGGCATCAACGTGCGTCCGCCCACATCGATCACGCGTGCGGCGTCCGCATGCAATCCATGCGCGGACACTTCCTCGATACGACCGTCCGCGACGAGGACCTGCATTCCGTCGGGACACTCGGCGTGGGTGCCGTCAAATATCCGCGCGTTCTTCAAGAGCAATCTGGTCACGAGCGCTCCCCTTGTCCACGCATTTCATCTCAAATGCACCTGCGAACCGGTGCCATCACGCCAGAAACAGCCGGTAGGCGGGATGCGCGCTTTCATCCCAGTACCGGTACCCGAGCGTTGTCAGGAAACGCTTCAACGCGCCCTTCTCGCCGCGCGGCACCTGCAGGCCCACCAGGATGCGACCGTAGTCGGCGCCCTGGTTGCGGTAGTGGAACAGCGAGATGTTCCACTCGGGCGACATCGAGCTCAGAAAGCGCATCAGCGCCCCGGGGCGTTCCGGAAACTCGAACCGGTACAGCAATTCGTCCTTGGCCAGTACCGAGCGGCCACCGACCATGTGGCGCAGGTGCAGCTTGGCGAGCTCGTCGTCCGTCAGGTCGAGCGTGGCGAAGCCGGCGCGCCGGAACAGGCGCGCCAGCTGCTCGGCCTCGCGGCGCTGTGCGATCTGCACGCCCACGAAGATATGAGCCACCGCCGGGTCGGCGATCCGGTAGTTGAACTCGGTCACGTTGCGGTTGCCGACCAGCGCACAGAAACGCTTGAACGAGCCGCGCTGCTCCGGGATGGCGACCGCGAAAACCGCCTCGCGCCGCTCGCCGACCTCGGCGCGCTCGGCGACGAAGCGCAGCCGGTCGAAATTCAGGTTGGCCCCGCTGGCGATCGCCACCAGCGTGCGCCCCTGCAACCGTTCGCGTTCCACGTAGGCTTTGCAGCCCGCCACCGCCAGCGCGCCGGCCGGTTCCAGCACGGCCCGCGTGTCCTGGAACACGTCCTTGATCGCGGCGCACAGAGCGTCGGTGTCGACGGTGATGATCTCGTCGACGTGCTCGCGGCACAGCCGGAACGTCTCTTCGCCGACCAGGCGCACGGCGGTGCCGTCCGAGAACAGGCCCACGTCGTGCAACTGCACGCGCCGTCCCGCCTGCAGCGAACGCGCCATCGCGTCCGAGTCGGCGGTCTGCACGCCGATCACGCGGATCTCGTGCCGCACCGCCTTCACGTAGGTCGCGATTCCGGATATCAGGCCGCCGCCGCCGACCGGCACGAAGATCGCATGCAAGGGCCCGGCGCCGTCGGGATGATGTTGCCGCAGGATCTCCATCGCGATCGTGCCCTGGCCGGCGATCACGTCCGGATCGTCGAACGGGTGCACGAAGGTGAGCCGGTGGCGCGCCTGCAGCTGCATCGCGCGCGCGTGCGCGTCCGAGTACGAGTCGCCGTGCAGCTCGACCTGGGCGCCGCGCGCACGCACCGCATCGATCTTCACCTGCGGGGTGGTGACCGGCATCACGATCACGGCGCGGCAGCCCAGCCGCTGGGCCGCCAGGGCCACGCCCTGCGCATGATTGCCGGCCGATGCCGCGATCACGCCGCGCCGCCGCTCGGCCTCATCGAGCCTGACCATCCGGTTGTAAGCGCCGCGCAGCTTGAAGCTGAACACCGGCTGCAGGTCCTCGCGCTTGAGCAACACGCGGTTGCCCAGGCGGTCTGAAAGCGCGGGGGCCGGATCCAGCGCGGTTTCGATGGCAACGTCGTACACGCGCGCGTTCAGCACACGACGCAGGTAATTCTGGGCCGTCATCGGCCGGTTCCCCCGAAAAGGCGACTGGAACGCGGCCACCCGCGGCCGCACCGCGGGATTGTGCCTGTGATTCGGACCGGCCCGGGCGGGGCCGCTCGAACGCGGCCTACTGCGCGAAGCCGCTCAGCTGATCGAACGCCGTCGAGTTATCGCTCGAAAAGAGCGCGATATCCTGGGCGGGGTTGCCCGTGCCGTCCTTACCGAACAGCAGCAGCATCTCCGGCATCGCTGCCTGAACCGGCCCGCCATTCAGCGCGACGCCCGTGATACCTTGACCCGTTGTGTACGGGTTCGAGGTCCCCGGGTTCATCTGCGACAGCATCCCGATCGTGGTCGTCAGGGTCCCGTTCGCGGCATACAGGCCCAGGGTCGCACCAAACGCCGGCGAGGTGCTCGCGAACAGCGGCTGCCCGGTCGCCGGGCTCGTGTTGCCACCCCCCGAGATGACCAGAGCCCCGCTGTACGTGATCGATCCTGAGGTCGGGATCGTGGCGGGCGCCACCACTCCGAGCACCGCGCTCACGCCGGAGCCGACCGCGGTGGCCGCCCCGGGCGTGCCGCCGCTGAAGGCGACGTAAAACGCCTGCTTGGAAAAGCCCGTCGTGCCGGTCGCCGATGTGTCGGCCACGGTGAAGAACACGGTGTCGCCGACCAGGAACGCGACCGGTGGGCCGGAGGCGCCAGCCGGCCCCATCAACGAGTCGATGGTCTGGGTGGCGGTCAACGTCTTCAACGACGTCAACCCCGTCAAGGTCGATTTCGCGAGCGATTTGATCGCCGAGCCGTTCTGGGACAGGTAGACCAGGTTGCCCGACGTCACCCCGACCAGCGAGATCTGCGTGGAGGTCGCATCCGGCGCCTGCGTCGCGGTCACCAGGTTGGTCGATGTGTTGATCATCTTGACGTAGGAACCGGCTGCGCTGTCGATAGCGACGTACGCGTTGGCCCCGTCGAACACGGCCCGGCTTTGCACCGACTCGCCCGTCATCAGCGTATAGATCACGGCAGAGGTCACGCCGGTGGACCAGTTCAATGCGTAAATCCCATTGCCATCCACGTACAGCCAGACGTTGCCGTCGACACCCAGGCTGACAAACTCCCCGCCGGCGCCCGTCAGACCGGTGCCGTTCAGCGGGGTCGTGAATGCTTTGGGGTTGGCGAAGTTGGCGTCGAGCTGCTGCAGCGGCACTGCCGTCGTGGGCTGGCCAACCGTACAAGGAGGCGCCGAGCAGACGGGCGGATGGGCGATCGCCAGAAAGCCGGTGATCGTGCCGCTCGTGTCGTACAGCGCCTCTTGCGGCTCGATCCACAACTGCGAGCTGCCGGTTCCCTGCACCAGCGACAGGGGCGCCGTAGTGGGCGACATCGAAATCTGGACCGCGACGAACTTGTCGTCGAGCGTGCCGCAGTTGGCGTCGGGACCCAACGCATGGAATACGATCCAGGACGAGTTGGCCGCACGGTAGTTGTCGAACAGCGACGCCGCCGGGCTCGAGCACAATTGCATCGAGGTGACCGTCCCGCTGGAAATCTGCGCCGGTTTAGGCGCTGCCAGCGGTGTCGGCTTGCGCAGATCGAGCGCGTACAGCACGCCCGGTCCAGTGCCCGGCGCG
>DASZFP010000169.1:0-20392 GCA_035939615.1 Burkholderiaceae bacterium
CACCCCGTATCGCCCCTCCCCCGCGCAGCGGGAGAGGGGAGGGGGTGAGGGCGGCGTGCATGCACATCTGCGTTCGGGCGCGGATTTGCCTAGTTCGGATTGCCCGGCGTCGGCGTTGGCGCAGGGGTGGGATTCGGATAGGGCGCAGTACCTTCCGGCGGCGGCGTCACGGCCGGCGGCTCCGGCGGCGTGGGCGACTCGGCGGGTGGATTGACGAGCCAGGGGGGCGGCGTCACGCCGGGGGGCACTTCGTGGCGAGGAACCGGCACGCGCGGGTCGTTGCGCGGATAGTTCGGGTTCGCGCTGGGCAGGTTCGCCGGCGCGCCCGGGGGTGACGCGGGGCTGGCTGCTCCGGTGCCGCCGCCGCCGACGAAGCCCGGGGTGGGAGCGGCGCCGGGTGTGCTGGGGGCGCCGCTGACCGAGCCGACCGGATCCAGTCGCAGCGGCGCTTCGCGCACGGTCGACTCGGTGCCGCTGAACAGGTCCCGCGCGCGCGAATCGGCCACGGTCGGGGCCCGCAGAATATGCGGCGTGATCGACATCACGATCTCGGTTTTCTTGTCCTCGTGGTGGTTGGACCCGAACAGGCGGTCCAGTATCGGAAACTCGCCCAGCCCCGGCACCTTGTTGGCCGCCAGCGTTTCGTTGTCCTGGATCAGCCCGCCCAGGATCTGCGTTTCGCCGTCGCGCAGCCGCAGATTGGTGGTCACATCGCGCGTGCCGATGTCATAGGCCACCGTGCCGGAATTGTTGCCCGGAGGCGTGACCTGCCCCAGGATGCTGCTCACCTCCAGGTTCAACTCGATGCCGACGTCGCCTTCCAGGTAGACATGCGGCTTGAGCTCCACCTTGATGCCCACATCCAGATACTGCACCGAGCCGGTCACCACCGGTGCGCCCGTGGACACGGGCGTGACCGTGTTGGTGATCACCGGCACCTTCTCGCCGATCAGGATCTTGGCCTTCTGGTTGTCGCGCGTGCGCAGCCGGGGCGCGGCCAGCACGTTGGAATCGGAATCGACCAAGGAGAAGTTGGCGGTGGCGCTGAATTGTCCTGGCACCACGCCCAGCCGGTTCAGCGGAATGTGGTACAGATCGTGCAGCGTGTTGACGGTGGGCGTGGTCACCCCGAACTGCGCCGGCCACTCGATGCCCAGGTCGCGCGTCCGGTCGCGGTTGACCTCCAGCACCTCGACCTCCAGCATCACTTCCGGATCCGGATAGTCCTGGGCCGCCACGATCTTCTCGGCCACCGCGATCATGTCCGGCGTGCCACGCACCACCAGCGTGTTGGTCTTGTCGTCCAGCGACATGTCGGTCACTTTGAGCACCGTCTTGAGCACGTTCTGCACCGTCTTGCCGTCCGCATTGGACAGCTGGAACACCCGCACCTTCAGATCCTGGTACTCCTTTTGCTTGGCCGCCGTGGACGGATAGATGAACAGCGTGTTGGCGTTGAGCACCTTCTTTTCCATCTGGCTCTGCAGAAGGATCATGTCCACCGTGTCTTCCACCGAGGCGTCGTGCACGAAAATGGTCGTCTTCAGGTCGTTGCGCACGTCGCGGTCAAAAATCACGTTCAGCCCGGTGGTGCGCGACAGCGCCTCGAACACCATGCGCAGATTGGCATCGCGGAACTGCAGCGACACGGGCTTCTTCATCACCGAGCCGGCCAGGATCTGCGCCGCCTTGGCCGCCTCGGCCTTGTCCATCTCGTCGGCGATCCGCGTGGCCAGCGCCTTGGCATCCATGCGCGCGCCGTTTTCCTGCAGCACCGTGTGCACCTTCTCGCGCGCCCCGGCCAGGTCGTGCGCCGCCAGCAGCTTTTCGGCCTCGGCCAGCAGCGCGTTGTGCCGCTGGTCCATGTCGATGTTGGCCAGCCCCCGCAGCGCCCGGTCGTTGCCCGCATTCAACTTCAGCGTGTCCTGGTACAGCTGCCGCGCCGCCTCGTACTGCCCGGCACGGCGCGCCTCGTCGGCCTGCGCCAGCAGCGTGTTCACCGAAATACTCAGCTGTTTCAGATAGTCCAGCCGGTACTGTGAATTGGTCGGCTCGGCCGCGCTGGCCGCCGCCAGGTCGGCCAGCCCCTTCTGCCGGTCCCCGGCCGCCATCGCCTGCAGTCCTTCCGTGTGCTGGCGCGAGACCGCACAACCGACCAGAACCACCACCGCGGATCCGATCGCCGCAGCCCCCATCCATCCGCGCAAACGCCCCAACTGCATGCTTATCCCCCAGTAGCTTCAATGGTCTGGCGCTGTTGCAGCGGCAGATACGTGACAACGACCTGGGCCGAATCGAACGATTCGACCCGATACGTGCTCTCGACCACATCGCCCACGTGCACCACGAACAGCGCGTCGCCCTTGGCGATGAAGGCGGCCGGCTTGGCAGACTTTTCCTCCAGCAGACCGACGAACCGGAACGGCACCGGCGGCGCAGTCGGCGGCGGAGGCGGCACCACCACGGTGGCGACCGTCGTCGTCGGCGAAGCGGCCGGCGCAACCGGCGCCAGCCAGCCGCGCGCGGCGAACGGGTCCTTGGCAGCTGCCTGCTCGATCTTGCTGCGGGTCGGCAGCGCCGGAGCAGCGGCCGCACCGGCCGCCGCGGGATCGACGCTGGCGCGCGGCGCGGTGGGCGTCGAGTCGTCGGCGCGGGCCGCCGACGGCACCACGGTGTCGCTGTCGGAGGGAGCAAAATGAAGTGCGATCGCCAACGTCGCGGCGCCGGCCGCCGCCAGGATCGCCGGACGAACCCAGGCAGGACGTTCGCTCACGACGCGTGCCCCCGGTAAAACAGCGTGAAATGCACCCGCGACTCCAGTTGTTCCGCCGCGGCACCCGGGCGCTCGACCCGCAGCTCGTCCAGGCTGGCATGAGGCAGCCGGTTCAGCACCTCGGCCACGAACGCCTTGACCGGCGCGTAGTGTTCCTTGACCGGCAGGATCACGTCGAAACGCTCCAGACCCCCCGAGCTGTCGACCGACCGCACCGAGTACTCGCCGCGCGCCAGGTCGACATGGGCCGCCTGCGCCGCTGCGAAGATGATCCGCAGGTCGGCAGTGGACTGATCGGCGGGCGGAAACCATTGCTGAAAGCGCGCCATCTGCTCGGCCGGGGTGTGGTCCTCGGTGTGCGTGGTTCCCATCTGCGCGATCCGCGCACGGGCCTGGCCGGTGCGCGCGCTCAGCCATTCGATGTCACGCTGGGCGTAGGTGGCCAGGGCGAATGCGACGCCCGCCGCCAGCAACAAGGCGACCCCCATTACGCCGGCCGCGCCCACACGAAGCCGGACCCAGCGCGCGAAGCGGTGCAAAGCGTGCAGCCACAGGTTGAACCGGTTCATCGGCCGCTCCACTTCAACTGAACGATGAAGCGCACCGGCGTGCCGGGCGTCAGCGCCTGCACCTGGTGCGACGACAGCCACACGTCCGAGAATTGCCGCCCACCCTGCAACGCCTGCAGGTAGTCGAGCATCACGACGGAATTCTTGGCCTCGGCCGTGATGCGCACCGCGTGGCGCAGCGCCGACGGCTCCACCCCGAGCAGCACGACCTCGTTGGTCGGCACCGCTTCCAGCGCGGCCAGCATCTCGGCCCACGGCATCTGCAGCTCGTGCGCGATCTGATTGGCGGCCTTCGATACGCGCGGATCCACCGGGGGACCGGCGCGCGCGCTGTCGCCGCGCGGATTGGTCAGTTTGCCGTTGGCCGCATTGAGCTCGCTGGCCAGGGCCATGCGTGCGGCCTGCGCGGACTGGAACTGGACCGCCGCCAGCAGCGCGGCGACCACGCCCGCCGACAGCAACAGCCAGCCGGCCGGTCCGGTGCGCCGGGCCGGCGAGAAGTCCAGATCAAGACGGGGAGCCTTTTTTGGCATGATCGCTGTCCGTTCAGGCGGTCATCGGCATGGCGACCCACGGCGCCGGCGGCGTCCAGCCCGCCGGCAGCAGGGCGAGAAAGCGCGTGTCGGCGTCCACCGCCAGACCGGCGCCGCGCAGCAGGCTGCGTCCGCGCACTTCCAGCTCCTCCGGAGCGCGTACGCCCAGCTCGAAGCTCATCGCGGTCAGCACGCCGCCGGCCGCCACCGCCAGCTGCGTGCCCGTTTCGCGTACCAGCGAGATCACGGCGGTGCGCGCGAGCAGCTGGTCGCGATGGGCGTTGTACTCGTGCACGAATTCGCCCGCGATCTCGCCCGCGTGCAGCCGATACGACTGCAGCAGCGCCTGTATCGACGGCAGCACCGCGGCCGGCATCCCGCAGGCGACCGTGCAACCGCCGCCGGGCTGGGTCTGCCAGCGCGTGACCACCTCGCTGGGGGGAATGCCGGCGACATCGGCCAGGGCCGAGCGCACGACGTCGTTGGCGGCGTGCGGCGACAGGCTTCGCAGGTCGGCCCGCACGACGTCATACAGCATCCAGGCGTCGCCGATCAGCACGTCGCACGTCAGCCCTTTCAGCGATCCGGCTGCCGCGGCCAGTGCATCCAGCAGCGGGGCCAGGGACACGATGGCTTCGGGCAGGGTCGCCACGCCCGGGCGATACTCGATCTGCTGGCTCGCCACCACGCGCGGCTTGCGCCAGCCGGCCACCAGGTCGGCGCGCGCGCCCTCGGCGCCAACCCGCAGCCGAATCCGGCGGCCCACTCGCAATCCACCCGACTTCGCCGCTTTCGCGGCTACGTCGGGCTTGCCCGCCTTTGTCGCCCTGTCGGCGTCCTTGGCCGAATTGGCGGCTTCGGCAGGCTTGCCGTTCGCCGCTTTCGCGCCCTCGGCGGGCTTGCCCGCCGCAGCGGCGCCAGCCGCGGAGGCGGGACTACTCGACGGGCGTTGCACGATTGATCTCCTCCAGCGTGGTGTCACCGGACATGGCGGCGTTCAGCGCCGCCTCGCGCAGCCCGACGAAGCCGGTCTCGCGCGCCTCGGCCTTGATCTGCGAAATGGGCGCGCGCGAGCCCAGCAGGTCGCGCATCCGGTCGCTCATTCCCAGCGTCTCGGCGATGGCGCGACGGCCCTTGTAGCCCGTGCCGCGGCAGTGCGTGCAGCCCAGGCCGCGACGGAAGCGAGCCGTGTAGGCGGCGCGCTTGTCCACCCCCGAGCGCGCCAGCAGGTCGGCCGGCGGGCGGTACGGCGTGGCGCAACGCGCACAGTTCAAACGCACCAGGCGCTGGGCCAGGATGCCGTTCAGCGCCGACATGAAGCTGTAGCTGTCCACGCCCATGTTGGTGAAGCGCCCCATCACGTCGAACACGTTGTTCGCGTGCACGGTGGTGAACACCTGGTGCCCGGTCAGCGCGGCCTGCACCGCGATCTGGGCGGTCTCGCCGTCGCGGATCTCACCCACCATGATTTTGTCGGGGTCGTGCCGCAGGATCGATCGCAACCCGCGCGCGAAGGTCAGGCCCTTTTTCTCGTTGACCGGGATCTGCAGCACTCCCTGCACCTGGTACTCGACCGGGTCCTCGATCGTGATGATCTTGTCCAGGCCGGTGTTGATCTCGGTGAGCGCCGCGTACAGCGTGGTCGTCTTGCCGCTGCCGGTCGGTCCGGTCACCAGCAGCAGACCGTGCGGCAGCGACGACAGGCGGCGGATGAAGTCCAGCACGGCCGCCTCGAAGCCCAGGTTCTCCAGCTTGATGGAGCGGGCTTCGCCGCCCAGGTTGTTGCGGTCCAGGATCCGCAGCACCGCATCTTCACCGAAGATGTTCGGCATCACCGACACCCGCAGGTCGATCTCGCGCTCGCCCACCGAGACCTTGATGCGGCCGTCCTGAGGCACGCGCCGCTCCGCGATGTCCAGCTCGGCCAGCACCTTGATCCGCGACAGCACGTGATGGGCCGCCTCCAGCCCGTCGACCCGCTTGACCACCTCGAGCACGCCGTCGACCCGGTACTTGATCGTCAGGCCCGAGTTGTGCGTCTCCAAGTGGATGTCGCTCGCCAGCGCTTTGAGCGCGTCGTGGATGGTCGAGTCCACCAGCCGCACGATCGGGCTGCTGGAGGCGCTGATGTCCGCCAGCGCAACCGACACCGCCTGCGAGTCGTTGGTCCTCGGGCCGGCCGCTACCGATTCGACCGCGTCCATCGCGCGCATCGAGCGCTCGGCCTGCGCCAGGAAGGCTCGCAGATCCTCGTTCGAGGTCAAGCCCCAGCCGAGCTTGTTGCGGCGGCGCTGGCGCATGCGCTCGGCGGCCCAGGCTCGCGTCCGGGTGTCCAGCGGATCGGTCAGCACGACCAGCGTGCGCTGGTCGGCCGTGGTCAGCGCGATCGTCAGGCGCTGGTTGACCTCCAGGAAGCTGATCGCCTCGAAGTCCGGCGTGCACGCGCGCAGGTCGGTAATTCCCATCGGTTTGAGGCCGAAATAAGCGGCCGCAGCGGAGACGAACTGGGCCCCGGCCATGCCGATGGCTTCTGCCAGCGCGTCCACCGGCCTCCGCGTTCCCGACTCCTCGAGCGCGCGCCGCACCAGCTCGTCGCTGAGAACGCTGTTCAGGCCGGCCGGTGCATTCATGTCCACGTTTCCTCTTGTGCGCGTCTACTTTGGCCCGGAGCTACTGCAGGCTCGTGGCCAGATCGAAAATAGGCATATACATCAGCACCACGATCGCGCCGATGACAAGCCCGATGAAGATCATCAGCAAGGGCTCGACCAGGCGCGCGGTCAGGTCGATCGCGCGGCTCAACGCCTGCTCCTGGAAGGTCGCGATCCGCGACAGCACGTCGGCCAGGCGCCCGGTCTTCTGGGCCACCTCCAGCATCCGCAGCGCGACCGTATCGGCGATCTGCGCCTGCGCCAGCGCCGGACCGATGGGGCGGCCCTCGGCGATCTGGCGCCGCGCCCCATCCAGCCCCAGCTGGTCCTCCAGCGACAGCAGCTGCCGGCTCATCTCGAATGCACGCAACACCGGGATGCCGCCCTGCACCAGCATCGAAGTGGTCCGGTAGAACTGCGCGTGCCGGAACAGGCGCACCAGCGGGCCGATCAGCCAGGCCCGCTGCAGCCCCGGGATCTGCCAGCCGCTGCGCGCGGCTCGAATCAGGCCGAAGGAGATCAGCAGCACCACCGCGACGAATCCGGACACGAACAGGACCGGATGGGCGGACACGGTTTTGCCCCAGCCCAGCAGCATTTGGGAGGCGAGCGGCAGCTTCTTGCTGCCGCTTTCCAGCAACACCGCAAAACGGGGGACCACGACCCCCAGCAGGAACATCACGACCAGCGATCCGACCGCCAGCAGCAGGGCCGGGTAGATCGCCGCGCCGACCAGCTTGCCGCGCAGCATCCGCATCGATTCCAGGTGGGTCGAAAAGCGGCGCAGCGCCGACACCAGGTCGCCCGTCTGCTCGCTGGCCGAAACCGAGGCCACCAGCAGCGTGGGGAACACGCCACTTCGATTGGCCAGCGCGGCCGACAGCGGCTGGCCTTCGATCACGTCGCGCGTGACCGCCTCCAGCGCCTGGCGGGCGCCGGTATCGCGCTCCTTCTGCGCCAGCGTGCGCAAGGTATCGACCATGCCCAGCCCGGCATCGAGCAGCGCGGCCAGCTCGTCGGTGAAAAGGCCCACGTCCAGGCGCCGGCGCCGCCAGCCCTGAAAGCCGCTGGTGCGCACCTCGCGGCAGGACAGCACGCGCAAGCCGCGCAGCTGGACCTGTTCGCTCGCCTTGGCCGCATCCGATGCGCGCAGCCGTTCCGTCAACAGCCCGCCTTGCGGCGAAACCGCAACGACCTCGAACGTGCCCTGCACGTGACCGTTCATCGTTGGAACTATTGGGTCTTCACGGTGGCCGACGTTTCCCAGGAGTTCACGTCCTGCGCCTCGCCGGTGCCGCCCGGTTGTCCATCCGACCCGTACGACGCAAGGTCGTAGTCGGAGTGATCCCCAGGAGACTTGTACCGATAGGCACGCCCCCAGGGATCGGCGGGTACCTGCTTCTGGAGATAGGGGCCCTGCCAGCGGTCCACGCCGTCGGGCTTCGCGACCAGCGCCTGAAGGCCCTGTTCGGTCGTCGGGTAGACGCCGATGTCGAGGCGATACGTGTCCAGCGCTTTGCCCAGCTGCTCGATCTGCGCGCGGGCGATGTTGGTGTTGGACTTGCCAACCTGACCGAAATAGCGAGGCGCCACCAGACCCGCCAGCAGTCCGATGATGACGACCACCACCAGCAGTTCGATCAACGTGAAGCCTCGGTCCGATCGAACCGCCTGGCGGCACATCCGAATTGAACTGGCCGGGGTCGAAAACTGGAACACTGGACCGTCCTCCATCGTGAACATCATTGCGCCGGTGAGAGACGCCGTCTGGACGGCGCAAACGCGGCTGGACAGAAATGTGGGATGAGTGGTTGTCCCCATCCCGTCTCTTTGGCATTACACGCCACCAGGACAGATTAGCCCAGGGAAAATCCCTTAGCAAGAGCACGGTGCGGTATTCGTTACGGTTGCGCAAAATCCCGCAGTGCGGGATGGGTATCCACCCAACCCTACGCGCTGGGATGGGTAGGGGGGACAGGGACACCGGGGAACGTGACGCTGACACGCAGGCCACCCAGGTCGGACTTGTCCAGGTCAATCCGGGCCTGGTGGACCTCGGCGACCGTTCGAACGATCGACAGGCCGATGCCACACCCATCGGTGTCGCTGTACAGCCGATAGAAGCGCTCGAACACGCGTTCGCGTTCCTCAGCCGGGATCCCGGGCCCGGCGTCCTCGACAATGGCGAGCCGGTGGCCGTCGCGGGCGCCGACGGTCACGCGGATTTCACGGCCGGCCGGCCCGTAGCGCATCGCGTTGTCGATCAGGTTGCGCAGCAGCGAGGCCACGCCGAACTCCATGCCGTTGATCTCGCACGGGGAAAGATCGGCCTCGATGCGCTGCCCGCGCCGGCCCAGCAGCGGGCGCACCTCGTCGATCACGTGCCCGGCGATCACATCCAGCCGCAAGGGCGCCGTGCCGCTGCGCAGCGCCAGCATGCCGTCCAGCCGCGACAAGGTCAGCAGTTGATCGACCATGTGCGATGCCCGGTCGATCGCCACGATCAGCAGCTCGAGGGCCTGCTTGCGTTCGGGCGCGGTGCGGGTGAGCTGCGCGACCTGGGCGTGCACCTTGACCGCGGCCAGCGGCGTGCGCAGCTCATGGGCCGCGGCCGAGGTGAAGCGGCGCTCGGTCTCGAGCGCGCTGGCGAAGCGGCGGAACAGCGCATTGATCTCCCTCACCAGCGGCTGCACCTCGATGGGCGGCGAGCTGACCTCGATCGGGCGAAGATCGTTGGGCGAGCGCTGCGTCAGCTGGCGCGCCGACTCCTGCAGCGCGCCGGTGGCGCGCCGGATCATCCAGGCATCGATGATCAGCAACGCCGCCAGCGAAACCAGGAACAGGCCGAACAGGCTCGCAAAGGCCGTGTGCGCAAAGGGTTCCCGCAGTTCGAGCGGCTCGGCGATCTGCAGCACCTTGGTGCGATCCTCGGACCAGGCCACGATGGTGCGGGCCGGGGCGCCTTCGAACGGGCGCGTGACGAAACCGACCTGTTCGAAGGGCGCGATCGGGCCGGCCTTGGGGTCGCCGTTGGTCAGCAGCAGCTGCTGCGGCGACGGGGACCAGACCTGGTAGCGGTAGCGGTGGGCGAGCGCCGGGTCCTGGTCCTCGTCCACATGGATCAGGCCGCGCCCCTCGAGTCGCATCTCGTCGATCTCGTGGTCGGTCAGCGTCAGCAGCGTCTGCGCGACGCTCTGCATCCGCTGGTCGCTGAGCGCGTCGCTCTGGCGGTGCGAGATGAAATACGTGGCGGCGCCGCCCGCCAGCCAGGCGACCAGCGTCGCGATCGCGATCAGCAGGAGCAGCCGGCGACGCAGCGACCAGGCGGGCCTGCCGGTCGCTGCTGCCGTCTCAAGCGGCATTGAGGTCCTGATTGAGCCGATAGCCGGCGCCGCGCACGGTCTGGATCAGCGTGCGGGACAGTTTGCGCCGAAGGTTGTGGATGTGCACTTCGATCGCGTTGCTCTCGACCACTTCGCCCCAGCCATACAGGGCGTCTTCCAGCTGGCGGCGGCTGAGCACGCGGTCCCGGTTGCGCAGGAAGGTCTCCAGGATCCGGTGCTCGCGCTTGGTGAGGTCGATGCGTGCGCCGTTGAAAACGGCGCTGTGCTCGCTGTGCGACAGCATCAGCGACCCGAACTCCAGGTTAAGGTGGTTCTGGCCGCTCTGGCGCCGGTTCAGCGCGCGCAGGCGCGCGCTGAGCTCGAGCAGATCGAACGGCTTGACCAGGTAGTCGTCTGCTCCCAGGTTCAGCACGCGAACGCGATCCAGCACGAAACCGCGTGCTGTCAATACCAGAACTGGGGTGACGTTGCCGCTGCTGCGCCACGAGCGCAACAGGTCCTCGCCGGAGGTGCCCGGCAGGCCCAGATCCAGCACAATCGCGTCGAAGCGCTGCGAAACCATGGCGGCTTCGGCGCCCGGGCCGTCCTGGCGCCAATCGACCGAGAAACCTTCCAATTCCAGGCCGCGGGCCGTTGACGAGCCCAGCGCGGGGTCGTCTTCTACGATCAGGATACGCACGATCACATCCTATAAGGGCTTAAGCTTGAGTCTAAACCCGCACAAACACACAGGAAAAGCGTGCGGGGACCGGTTGCCGTCGGGAGCCGCCGTGCGGCAGAAATCCACGTCTGACCGGAAGATCGTCCAACCTGGGGTGGGTCTTAAGGCGAACCGGACGGCCGGAAAGCTCGTGAAGACCTCCTTAGGACGCCCTTTCGGAGCGATCGAAAGCCGACCGGTCCGCCCGGACCGGGCGGTAACATTCCCGCGCACCTGCAACCTGGCGGCTCGCGGCCGGTCCAACCCAGATGTCTACTGAGTTCGCGCTGGCGGTATTCCTTTTTGGACTCGTTGCGAGTAGCGCACCGGTACCGGGCATCGCGCAGCCGGTGCGCTCCGGGCACGTCGCCGCTGAACTGGTTTCCGAAACCGAGGGGCTTGCGCCCGGCCAGACGGTCAACGTCGGGCTGCGGCTGGTGCATGAGCCGCACTGGCACACCTACTGGATCGTGCCGGGCGATGCCGGCCTGCCGACCCGGCTGAAGTGGCAGCTTCCGCCGGGCTTCGAGGCGGGGCCGGTGCAGTGGCCGGCACCGCAGCTGCTGCGCGTGGGCCCATTGGCCAACTACGGCTACGAGGGCACGGTGCTGCTGCCATCCACCCTTCGTGTCCCGGCGACGGTGCCGGAAGGCAGCCAGGTCCGCCTGGCAGCGCACGCGGACTGGCTGGTGTGCAGCGACATCTGCATACCCGAGAGCGCCGATCTGACGTTGACGCTGCCGGTCGGCAAGGCCCGCGCTGCCCCCAGCCGGTTCGAGGACGAGTTCGCACAGGCGGCGGCCCGAATTCCGAAGCCGATGGTGCTGGCCCAGGCCAGCGCCATCATCGATGGAGCCCGGATACGACTGCGCTTTCAGCCCGAGCGTGCGCCCGCTCGCCTGGAGTTCTTTCCGCTTGAGCCGATGCGGCTGCAGGCGGCGGCGCCGCAGCGGCTGGACGTCTCGGGTTCCTGGGCCTCGCTGGATCTGCAGGCCGAGCCACCGGTGCTGGCGGACTTCAAGGTGCTGCGCGGCGTGCTGGTGGCCGACGGCGGACCCGGGCGATCCGGCTCGGGATGGACCGGCGTGGTCGAAGTGCCGCTGCAGGCCGGCGTGGTGCCCTCCTTCGCGCCGGGCGGCGCTACGGAGGGCGAGCCCGCCTCCCCTGCGGCGAAGGCGGGCTCGATGTCGTTGCTGCTCGCACTTGCGGGGGCGTTCGTCGGCGGGTTGATCTTGAACCTGATGCCGTGCGTGTTCCCGGTGCTGTCGTTGAAGTTGCTGGCGTTGGTGCAGCACCGGCAACGGGGCGACCCGTCGCTCGCCGCTCATGGATTGACGTTTGCGGCCGGCACGGTCGGCAGCTTCGTGCTGCTGGCCGCTGCGCTGGTCGGTCTGCGCGCCGGCGGCTCGCAGCTCGGATGGGGCTTTCAGCTGCAATCGCCGCTGTTCATCGCGTTGCTGACGGCCCTGTTCTTCGGCATCGGTCTGAACCTGCTGGGCGCGTTCGAGGTGTCGTTCGGAACGGGCCTGGTCAATTCGAAGGCGGTGCAAGGCTTCGACGATCGTCACCTGCTGGGCAGCTTCGCCACGGGCGTGCTCGCCGTACTGGTGGCTTCGCCCTGCACGGCTCCGTTCATGGGCGCGGCGCTCGGCTACGCAGCGGCGCAGCCGACGCCGGTCGCGCTGTCGGTGTTCGCCATGCTGGGCGCCGGCATGGCCACTCCCTATCTGGCCTTGACGCTGTCGCCGTCGCTGCTGAACCGCCTGCCGCGTCCGGGCATCTGGATGCAGCACCTGCGCCAGCTGCTGGCCTTTCCGATGTTCGTCACCTGCGTGTGGCTGCTGTGGGTGCTGGCGCAGCAGATCGACGTGGACGCGGTGGCGCTGGTGCTGGCGGCCCTGGTTGCGCTGGGGCTGGCAGGCTGGTCTGTGGGCCAGGCACAGCGCGGCTCCCGCGTGTTCGGCTGGCTCGGAACGGCGGCTGCTCTGACCGCGGCCCTGGTGCTGGTGGCGGCCACCGAACACGGCGCGGTGCCGCCGGCGCGTGCCGGCACGCCGGCGTCGGAGTCCGAAGGCTGGGCCGAGTGGTCCCCGCGCGCGCAGTCGCAGCTGCTCTCGCAGGGGCGAGCGGTATTCGTCGACTTCACCGCCGCCTGGTGCGTGACCTGCCAGGCCAACAAGCGACTGGTGCTGCACAGCAGCCGCGTGGCGACGGCCTTCGCCGAACGGGGCGTGGCACTGCTCAAGGCGGACTGGACCAATCGCAACGACGCGATCGCGCAGGAGCTGGCGCGCTTCGGCCGCAACGGCGTTCCGATGTACGTCTTGTACGACTCGGCCGGGCGGCCGCACCTGCTGCCGGAGATCCTGACCGAGCGCGTCGTGCTGGACGAGTTGTCCGCGCTTTAACGTCTTCGCGGAATGCGAATCGGGACACTAGCCGCCTCGGCCGAAATGGGTTACAAGCCCGGTCGGGGCCGGTGCGTCAAGGTGAACGATCGAAAGCCGACAATGCAATACCGACGACTGGGTCAAAGCGGGTTGAAGCTGAGCGAGCTGTCATTGGGCTCGTGGGTCACTTTCGGCAATCAACTCGATGTGCGCGCCGCGGTCCAGTGCATGACGGCAGCGCGCGACGCCGGAGTCAATTTCTTCGACAACGCCGAGGTATACGCCGGCGGCCAGGCCGAACGCATCATGGGAGCGGCGCTGCGCGAGTTGGGCTGGCCGCGCCCCAGCTACGTGGTGTCGACCAAGTTCTTCTGGGGGCTGGCCGGCGGAGCGAACGAGCGAAATACTCTGAATCGCAAGTACCTGCTTAGCGCGATCGATGGTTCGCTGGAGCGGCTCGGCCTGTCCTACGTCGACCTGGCGTTCTGCCATCGGGCCGATCCAGACACGCCGCTGGAGGAAACCGTCTGGGCCATGCACGACATCATCGAGCGCGGCAAGGCACTGTACTGGGGCATGTCGGAATGGAGCGCTGACGAAATCGCCGCGGCCTGGGAGATCGCCGACCGGCACCACCTGCACAAGCCGATCACCGAACAGCCGCAATACAACCTGTTCTGCCGCCGTCGCGTCGAGACCGAATATGCGCGCCTGTACCGGCAGATCGGCCTGGGACTGGCGAGCTGGAGTCCGCTCGCCTCGGGTCTTCTGACGGGCAAGTATCGCGACGGCATCGCGCCGGGCACGCGCGGGGCGCTGGAGGGCTACGCGTTCCTGAAGGAGCGGCTGATCGACCCCGACCGCAACGCCAAGGTCGCCCAACTGGCGGACGTGGCGCTCGAGCTGGGATGCTCGGTCGGGCAACTGGCGATCGCCTGGTGCCTGAAAAATCCGAATGTCAGCACCGTGATCACGGGGGCGCGCACGCCCGCGCAGGTGCGCGAGAACATGCTGGCGGCCGAGGTGGCGCCCAGGATGGATGTGGCGGTCATGACCCGCATCGCAACGATCATCGGCGACAACTATGACTAGACCGCTGAACCCGGCAGACGCCGCCCCAGGGGCGGGGGTGCGGTTGGGTGATGCAGCGCTCTAGCGAGGCAGCCGGCGGCCCATTCAGATCACGACCATCCGAGGCCATGAGTACAGTCGTGCGAAGCGCTCTGATCGTTGCCGCACTGTGCGTTGCGGCGGCACTGGTTTACTGGTTCGTCCTGCGCGAACCGCCCGCGCCGCCTGCGGCGCCGGTGGCGGCGCCTCCGGCGGCCGCGCTGGCAGCCGCGCCGCCGGCGGCCCGCACTGAACCGGCCGGGCCGCCGCTGCCCGCGCTGGCCGACAGCGATCCAGAACTGATGCAGGCGCTGAACGCACTGTTCGGATCCGGCATCGAGGCTCTGCTGATGCGCCCCGGAATCATTCATCGGATCGTGGCGACGGTCGACAACCTGACCGGCAGCAAGGTGCCGGCGCAGGTGATGCCGCTGCGCCCGCCCGGGGGCGCGTTCAACGTGGCCGAGCGAAGCGGGAGCCTGACGATCGGCCCCGCGAACGCGGCGCGCTACGCCCGCTACATGAACCTGATCGCCCAGGTGGACACGGCCCAGGTGGTGGCCACGTACCGGCGTTACTACCCGCTGTTCCAGCAGGCCTATCGCGAGCTCGGCTATCCGAAGGGCGAATTCAATGATCGCCTGGTCGAGGTGATCGACGACCTGCTCGAGGCGCCGCAGCCGGAGCCGCCGGTGGCCCTGGTGGCGCCGCGCGCGATGTTCGACTACGCCGATCCGGCGCTGCAGGATGCGTCGGCCGGTCAGAAGATCATGATCCGGCTCGGGTCCGAAAACGAGGCGCGGGTCAAGGGCAAGCTGCGCCAGCTCCGGCGCGCGCTCGACAGCGTGGACCTGCCGCGCTAAGGAGAGGCTTGCCGCGGCCCTTCCTGCTGCAGTTCCCCTAAAGTTCGCCGGCGCGGTGCCGATTCCGCAGGGGCGGCCCCCACGCCGTCGATCCTCAGCGGGAACTGACATGCTCAAGTTCGGAATCAGCGCCGGCATCTGCTTCGAATGGGTCTACGGACCGGCCGTGAATTCGCTGCACTCGCTGGCCTCGGCCGGCATCCGGGCCGCGGTCGGCGGGCTGCTCGCCTGGATGGTGCTGGAAGCGGTGCGGGGCGTATGGCGTACGGTGATGCTGCTCGATGACCAGCCGCGGCGCCGGATAGACCCGCGCCCGACCGTGATCGGCAAGTAGCCGCCGGCTGGCGTCTTGAAGCGGTCATGCGGCGGCCGGACAATGGCGCCGCGATACCTGTGTCTCGCGAGCACGCCTCGATCAACGCGCACCGTCCGATCATCCTGGTAACCGATGCCTGGCACCCCCAGGTCAACGGGGTAGTCCACACCTGGAGCTACGTTCAGACGGAACTGGCGCGACTCGGCCACGCGCTGCAGGTGATTCACCCGGCCGGATCGCGCGGGGTGCATGTTCCCGGCGAACCCGACCTGCTGCTGTCGACCGAACCCGCCCGCCACTTGAGGCGCCTGCTCGGCGCCGGCGTTCCGGCCGCCTTGCACATCGCCACCGAAGGTCCGCTCGGCTGGGCCGCGCGCGCGCTGGCGCGGGCGGCCGGCTGGCCCTTCACGACCTCGTACCACACGCGCTTTCCGGAGTACCTGAAGGCCCGCTTCGGCCTGCCACCCGCCTGGACCTACTCGATCCTGCGGCGCTTTCACCGCGAGTCGCAGGCGATCCTGGTGCCGACCGAGGCGATGCGGGCCGAGCTGCAGCGCGCCGGATTCGCGCGCACCCGTGTCTGGGGGCGCGGCGTGGACGCGCTGCGGTTCGCGCCCGGCGCGCGCGACGCGCTGAAGCTGCCGCGCCCGATCCTGCTGTACGCCGGGCGCGTCGCCCCGGAGAAGAACCTGGAAGCATTCGCCGCGCTGGATCTGCCCGGATCGCGCGTGGTGATCGGCGACGGTCCCGACCTCGCCCGGTTGCGGGCGCGCTACCCCGACGTGCACTGGCTGGGCCGGCAGCCCCACGATGGCCTGGGGCGCTTCTACGACGCGGCCGATGCCTTCGTGTTTCCGAGCCGCACCGATACGTTCGGGCTGGTGATGCTGGAGGCGATGGCGTGCGGCTGCCCCGTGGCCGCCTACCCGGTGACCGGGCCGATCGACGTGGTCACGCCCGGCGTCAGCGGCGCTCTGGACGAGGACTTGAAGCGCGCCTGCCTGCAGGCGCTGCAGCTGCAGCGAAACGGGGTACGCGCCGCCGCGATCCAGCGCTCGTGGGTCGCGATCGCGCGCGATCTGCTGTCGGTGCTGGTGCCAATCGAAATCAGCGCAGCGCAACCCACTGAAGTTGCCCGCGCGTAGCGCGCTCCAGCGCGTCCCTCAAGATGCGGAATTCGTCGGCGTCGAACAGCGGCAGCGGTGCCGACGCCAGCACCCGGGCCGTGGCCGGCCCGTCCGCGGTTCCCAGCCAGCGCCATCGATCGATCACATGCCAGTCGCAGGCCGTTCCGATACCCCCGTCTTCCACCAGCGCGATCGGTCCCGGGTAGGGCCAGTCGGGCATTCGCCAGGGGGCGAGGGCTTCCCGCAGCCTCGCCTCGTGGGCCTCGCGCGGCTCCAGGCCGATGCAGGCTCCGCGGCAACGCCGCAGCTGGTGGTTGAAGCAGGGCGTTGCGTCCTCGCGCGCGCGGCGGCGTCCCTCCAGCCCCAGCACCTTCAGGCACAGGCCCTGCTCGCTGGCCAGCCGGATGATCGATGCGCGCGCGGCGCCGCGCGAGCTGAAGGGTCCATAGTGCTCGTGCTGCGCGCACTGCGGCAGGTCGGCGGCGCGGATCCAGCGGGGCCTGCCATCGAGCAGCGCGAATGCCCCCTGTCCCAGCTGGCGCCGCAGCCGGACGTTGTGCGCCGGCATGCGCTGCTTGACCAGCTGCGACTCGCGCAGCAGTGCGCCGATCTCGCCCGCCGTGCGCTCCCAGTCGATCCGCTCGACTTCGCGCGCCAGCCGCAGGCTGCGTTCGTCCCAGGCGTCGGCCGAGAAGTGAGCCGCGACGCGGGCTTTCAGGTCGATGCTCTTGCCGACGTACAGCGTGCGCTCGGCCGCCCCGACCATCACGTACACGCCAGGCGCTGCCGGTATCCGGTCCAGCGCATCCGGCCCCAGCGCGGCTGGCAGGCCCGGGCGTACCAGCAGCGTGCGCACCGCCTCCTCGATCTGGCAGCGTGGCACCCGTTCGTACAACCGCTGCACGAAGTGCCACAGCAGGCGGGCGTCGCCCAGGGCCCGGTGACGCTCCGAATCGTCCAGCCCGAAGCGCGCCGCGATCGCGTCCAGCGAGTGGGTGCCGCGGTCCGGGTACAGGCGGCGGCTCAGCCGCACCGTGCACAGCATCCGGGCGGTCCACGTGATGCCCGCGCGCGCAAACTCGGACCTGAGAAAGCCGAAATCGAAGCGTGCGTTGTGCGCGACGAAAATGGCGTCCTCGAACGCGTCGTACAGGCGCTCGGCCAGCTCGGCAAACGGCGGCGCCGAGCGCACCATCGGATCGTTGATGCCGGTCAGCCAGGAGATCTCGGACGGGATCGGCACGCCCGGGTTCACCAGCGAGGACCATTCCCCGGTGCGCAGCTCGCCGGCATCGCGGTCGACCGTTACGACCGCCACCTCGGTGATCCGGTCGCGCGCCGGATCGGTCCCGGTCGTTTCGACGTCGACGAAGCAGGTGCGTGGGCCGAACATGGGTCGGCGAGGCGCACCGGCCGCCGCTTTTACGCAACAGCGGCAGCCGCGCGCGAGAGGCTCCGGATCCGGGTCAGGCGCAGCTCACTCCGGTCCCAGAAAGTCGCGCTTGCCGATCGGCAGGCCGTTGTGGCGCAGGATGTCGTAGGCCGTGGTCAGATGAAAGTAGAAGTTCGGCACCGCGTACTGCGTCAGAAACTCCAGGCCGGAAAAGCGCAAGGTCCGGGCGGCCGTCTTCAGCTCGATCGCGCGCTCCTCGGATCCGTCGAATTGCCCGGGCTTGAGGGTGTCCAGGAACGCGATGGTTCGGGCGATGCGTTCCTTGAGCTGCTCGAAGCCGACCTCGACGTCGTCGAATTTCGGCGGCGCCTCGCCGGCCAGGCGGGCGGCGGTGCTCTTGGCGAAATCGCTGGCCAGCTGGATCTGGCGCGTTAAGGTGAGCATGTCCGGATACAGGCGCGCGTCCAGCAGCGCCGCCGGATCGATTTTGCGCTCCTGCGCGTACGCGACCGCCTTGTCGAGGATCACCGACAGGTGGGTCAACGACCTGCGCAAGGGCGGAATGGACAGCAAGTACATGGAGACAGGCATCAGCGCACCCCGTTGCGTTTCTTGATGGCCAGCATGGTACCGCGGCACTGCGGACTGCCGCAGCGGCACTGGTACTGGCGCTTCAGCGTCGGGGTCAGGCGCTCGTCGACCACCAGGCAGTAGTCGTACGACAGCTCCTCGCCGCGCCGGATCTCGCGGATCGCCTGGATGTAGACGCGACCGTCGTCGGTTTCCTCCGTCTCGCAGTTCGGCTCGCACGAATGGTTGATCCAGCGCGCCGAGTTGCCGCTGACGTTGGCATCGATCACATGGCGGCCGTCGTCGAGCGAGAAATAGAACGTGTGGTGCGGATCGTCCGGATCCGAAGGCGGACGACGGTCGGCCTGGCGCCACGTGATGCGCTCGCCCCGGTATTCGATGACGCGCTCGCCCTCCCGGATGCGGCGCGCCGCGTAAACCCCCCGGCCGTGTATGCGGGAATCCCGTACCTGGATCTTGCTGCGGCGTGTGCCGGTCTTGGTCTTTTTGCTGGTGCTTGGCATTTGAATCGGGGCCTCTCGGTTCACTCCTGGTTCAATCGGTCCACAGCGCCCTGAGCGCCCGCATCGGCCGGCTCTTGACGATCGCCAGCAGGTTGTTGAACTGGTCGGTCCACACGCCGACCCGTGCCTCGGGCTTCAAGGTCTCGGCGCGGCTCGCCATGGGCGCCTGCTCGAGCGTGTCCGGTCGGGCCGCGATCAGCACCCAGTCGGAGCTGGAAGCGCGCGTGTCGTCCTCGTCGGGCTCGTCGCGCACCAGGCGCGCGCTCAGGGCCAGATCCTCGGCCAGATTCGCCAACACTGGTTTCAGATCGAGAAAGCGGTTGGAAATGTGCACGGCCACGATGCCGCCATCGGTCACGCAGCGCATGTAGACCTGGATGGCCTGGCGCGTCAGCAGGTGCACCGGGATCGAGTCGCTCGAAAACGCGTCGACGGCCAGCACATCGAATTGCGGCGCCGGGCCGCGCTCGAGCTCCCGCTGCAACGACAGTCGGGCATCGCCCAGCACGATCTGCAGGTCGGCCGGCGTCGACGTCAGGTACGAGAACTCGCGCCGGGCGATCGTCACCACGGCGGGGTCGAGCTCGTAGAAGCGCACCGTGTCGCCCGCCCGCCCGTACGCCGACAGCGTGCCCGTTCCCAGTCCGATCACGCCCAGGCGGATCGCCGCACGGCGCTGCTGGGCTGCCCGGATCGCCAGGCCCACGCCCGAGCTGCGCGCGTAGTACGAGCCGGGCTGCAGGCGGTCGGGGCCGCGGGTTGGCTGCTCGCCGTGCAGGATCACGCCGTGCAGCAGCCGGCGCATCTGGTGGTCGCCCTGTCCCACTTGCCGCACGCGCAGCGTTCCGTAAAAGTTCCGCTGCATCAGGATAACGTCGGATCTGAGAAATCGGACAAAGGCGAGGTCCCAGTAAGCGGTCGCCAGACCCGCGACCGCGGCCAATCCGTACAACCACCAGCGCCGGCCGCGCGGGCCCGGGCGGGTCCAGGCAGCCGCCAGGGCGGCCGCGCACACGGCCACGAGCGCGATCGGGAATTCGTACACGCTGTCAAACACGCGCGGCGCGAGCAGGCCGGCAAAGATCCCGCCGAGCGCGCCGCCCAGCGAAATCATCAGGTAGAAACGCGTCAACTGGCCCGCGGCCGGTCGCCGCGCGGCCAGCTCGCCGTGGCAGAACAGGCACGTGAGCAGCACGCCGGCGCAGTACAACGGCACCGACAGCGACACGTCGAGCACACCGCTCGAAGCCGAAAGACCCGCTGCCATCAACGCAGCGCTGGCCAGCGCGGCCGGAATGCCCCAGCCTGGTGCGTACCAGCCGCGGCCCCCACGGCCCTCGAACGCGAGCACGAAGCTCGCCAGATACAGCGTCAGCGGCGCCAGCCACAGGAACGGGACCGAAGCCACGTTCTGTGAAATATGGGCGGTGGCACCAAGCAGGATCACGACGCCGAGGGCGGACAGGCCGAGCCAGGTAAGAGACGCCCTCACCCCCAGCCCTTCACATTGGCTGGGGGAGCACGAGGGG
>DASZFP010000170.1:0-28621 GCA_035939615.1 Burkholderiaceae bacterium
CCATAGCATCTCGCCGCTGCTGACGAAATCGGCACCACCCGCGGTTTCCTCCCTCGAGGATTGGACGACGCCTGCCCTCCGCGTCGACCCGGGCGCGCGCGCCCACACTTGCACGGGCAGGCATCGACCAATCCTTAACGACAGCGGCGACTAACGACTGCTTTCCAGCGACATAGCGGATGGATGGCTTCGCTCGCGCTGTCGCAAACCAGAGAAAACAAAGGGCCTGCACATTTGCAGGCCCTTGCCGTGTTTGGTTGCGGGGACAGGATTTGAACCTGTGACCTTCGGGTTATGAGCCCGACGAGCTGCCAGACTGCTCCACCCCGCGTCAGTGGGTGACATCGATGCAGCGGCACCGAGGAACAGAACATTTTACACGAATGAGGGGCGCGCTGCGCCCCGCCGGAATCAGCTACTCGAAAAGCGCGCGAGGAGCGGGTCGGCCGACCCGGCCTCGCTAAAGCCCTTGGCGCGCAGCAGGCATGCGTCGCAGTGCCGGCAGGGGCGGCCATCGGGCCCGGGGTCGTAGCAGCTGCTGGTGAGCGAGTAGTCCACGCCCAGCCTCAAGCCTTCCCGGATGATCTGGGCCTTGGTCATCCGGATCAGCGGCGCATGGATCGTCAAGGCGTGCGTGCCCTCGACGCCGGCGCGCGTGGCCAGGTTCGCCATCCGCTCGAACGCCTCGATGTATTGCGGCCGGCAGTCCGGGTAGCCGCTGTAGTCCAGGGCGTTGACCCCGATGAAGATGTCGCCGCACTGCAGCGTCTCGGCCCAGGCGAGAGCGAAGCTCAGGAAGATCGTGTTGCGGGCCGGCACGTAGGTAACTGGAATCCCCTGCCCCATCTGCTCGATGCTGCGGTCCTTCGGCACCGGCACATCGCCCGTCAGCGCCGAGCCGCCGAACGCGCGCAGGTCGAACTCGACCACGATGTGGCGGCGGGCGCCGTGGCGGCGCGCCACGTGCTCAGCGGCCTGCAGCTCGTAGTCATGGCGCTGGCCGTAGCGGAAGCTGATCGCGCTCGTCTCGAAGCCCTGGGCCGCGGCCATCGCCAGCACGGTGGCCGAATCCAGGCCTCCACTGAGAAGGACGACGGCGGGGTTGGGCATATGGGGTCTCCTGGGGTGTTGGCAGCTTAGCGCCCGCGACGACCCTCACCCCCGGCCCCTCTCCCGCAAGCGGGAGCGGGGAGCTTCGGCAGTCGCGATTGTTAAACTCGGCCGATGTTCAAGCATGCCGATGCCCGCTTCTGCTCCAATTGCGGCCACACGATCACGCGCCGGGTGCCGCGGGGCGATTCACGCTTGCGCGACTGTTGCGACCAGTGCGGGGCCATCCACTACGTGAACCCCCGCCCCGTGGTCGGCACTATTCCGGTCTGGGATGATCAGGTGCTGCTGTGCCTGCGCGCGATCGAGCCGCGCCAGGGATACTGGACGCTGCCGGCCGGCTTCATGGAAGTGGGCGAGTCGGCGGCCGAGGGAGCGCGCCGCGAGACCGAGGAGGAGGCCTGCGCGCGCGTGGAACTGGGGCCGCTGTTCACGCTGATCGACGTGCCCAGCGTGGAGCAGCTGCACATCTTTTACCGGGCGCGCCTGCTGGACCTGGACTTCGCGGCCGGTGCCGAGACGCTGGAGGTGCGCCTGTTCTCCGAGGCCGACATCCCGTGGGACCGGATCGCGTTTCGCACGGTCGACACGACGCTGCGCCTGTTCTTCGAGGACCGCACCAAGGGCCTCTTCGGCACCCATACATCGGAGATCATCGGCGCTTCGCCGCGACCTCGCACATGATTCCCTGGCTGCCGGACGGCGCGCCGTTCCCGCCGGCGAGCGCGGCCCTTAAGAGACCCAACGGACTGCTGGCCGCGTCGGCGCTGTCGCAGCTGACGGCGACCCGCCTGGCGCAGGCGTACCGCTCGGGGATATTTCCCTGGTTCAGCGAGGGTGAGCCCGCGTTATGGTGGAGCCCGGACCCACGTATGGTTCTGTTCATCGATGAGTTTCACCTGTCGCGGTCGCTGCGCAAGGCGGTGCGGGCGGCCGCTGCCAGCGCGGAACTGGAGGTCAGCGCCGACCGAGCGTTCGAGGCCGTGATGCGGGCGTGCGCGGCACCGCGGCCGGGCCAGGATGGGACCTGGATCGGCGAGCAGGTGGTGGCGGGTTACTGCGAACTGGCCCGCACCGGCCTGGCGCACAGCATCGAATTGCGCGACGGCGCCGATCTGCTGGGGGGACTGTACGGGGTGTGCCTGGGACGAATGTTCTTCGGCGAGTCGATGTTCTCGCGGCGCCCCAACGCCTCCAAGATCGCGCTGGCTACGCTGGTCGCATTGTTGCGGCGGGAGGGCGTCGCGATGATAGACTGCCAGCAGAGCACCGCGCACCTGGCGTCGCTCGGGGCCCGCGAGCTTCGCCGCTCGCAGTTCCTTCAGCGCCTCGCCGAAGCGGTGCAGATGGATCCGATCGATTGGTCGGTCTATCGAGGCACCCGGCTTAACTCGTTGCTTGCGGATCACTGAACGTGGCCAACCTCAAAGAACTGCCGTTTTCCGCATTGCAGTTCTACGCGACGGCACCGTATCCGTGCAGCTACCTGGATGACCGGCAGGCCCGCTCGCAGGTGGCAACGCCGGCCCACCTGATCAACGCCGACATCTACAGCGAACTGGTGCGGGCCGGCTTTCGCCGCAGCGGCATCTTCACCTACCGGCCGCACTGCGACGGCTGCAGCAGCTGCGTACCGGTGCGGGTGCCGGCGGCCGAGTACCGCCCCAACCGCAGTCAGCGGCGAGCCTGGCACATGCATCGGCACCTGGTCTCGCGCGTGGTCGGGCTGGCGTTCGACGCCGAGCACTACGAGCTGTACCTGCGCTACCAGGCCACCCGCCACGCGGGCGGCGGAATGGACAACGACAGCCGCGAGCAATACTCGCAGTTCCTGCTGCAGACCAAGGTGAACACGCGCCTGGTCGAGTTCCGCGACCCGGCCCCGCCCCACGCGCCGACCGGCGCCCTGGGCCGGCTGCGGATGATTTCGATCATCGACGTGCTGGCCGACGGGCTGTCGTCGGTGTACACCTTCTACGATCCGAGCGAGCTGCGCGCGAGCTTCGGGACCTACAACGTGATGTGGCAGATCGCCCAGTGCCGCGCGCTGCAGCTGCCGTACCTGTACCTGGGCTACTGGATCGAGCAAAGTACCAAGATGTCGTACAAGGCGAATTTCCGGCCGGTCGAGGTGCTGCGCCGGGGTCACTGGGTGCGCAGGAAAACGGACGCAACGCCCGCCAAGGGCTGAAGCCTTGCTGCACCGCCTGCTGCAGGCGCCGCCGGTCTACGGGCTTGCCCGCCAGCTGCTGTTCACGCTCGATCCGGAGACCGCGCACGATCTGACCTTGCACGCGCTGGCCGGCGCACACGCCATCGGCGGCGCGCGGGCCCTGCGTCCACGCCTGCCGGACGATCCGGTCACGGTGATGGGGTTGAGCTTTCCGAATCCGGTGGGCCTGGCCGCCGGCCTGGACAAGAACGCCGCGTTCGTCGCCGCCCTGGCCGACCTGGGGTTCGGAGCGGTCGAGGTGGGCACCGTCACGCCGCGCCCCCAGCCGGGCAATCCGCGCCCGCGCCTGTTCCGGCTGCCGCAGGCGGGCGCGTTGATCAACCGGCTCGGATTCAACAATGACGGCCTCGACGCTCTGGTGGCCCGCATACGCGCCTTGCACCTGGCCGCGCCGCTGGGCGTCAATCTGGGCAAGAACGCCGACACGCCGATCGAACGCGCCCACGACGACTACGTGCAGGCGCTCGCCGCCGTCTACCCGTACGCGGCCTACGTGGCGATCAACATCTCCTCGCCCAATACGCGCGAGCTGCGCGCGCTGCAGGACGCCGGCGAACTGGACGGCCTGCTGGCGCGACTGGACGGGGAGCGCTCGCGCCTGGCCGACCACAGCGGCCGGCGCGTGCCGATCGCGGTGAAGATCGCGCCGGATCTGGCCGAGGTGGACCTGAAGCGCATCGCCGACACCCTGGTGGCGCACCGGATCGACGCGGTGATCGCCACCAACACGACGGTGGCGCGCGAAGCGATCGCCGATCTTGCGCAAGGGCACCAGGCCGGGGGCCTTTCGGGGCGACCGCTGCTGGCGCGTTCCACCCAGGTCGTGCGCACGCTGTCGCAACACCTGCAAGGCGCGCTGCCGATCATCGGCGTGGGCGGCATTTTCTGCGGCGCCGACGCGGTGGAGAAACTGCGCGCCGGCGCGAGCCTGGTGCAGCTGTACACCGGACTGGTGTATCGCGGGCCGGGCCTGATCGGCGAGTGCCGACGGGCCATCGCCGAATATCGCAAGGCCGCCGCGCCGGCGCCGGTGTAACCGGGACGGACGGTGCGCTGCTTCGTCGCCTGCTGGCCGGACGACACGACGCGCAATCGGCTCGACCGCGTCGCATCCGCCATGCTGCCGCGCTGTCCGGGCGCGCGCCGCATCAACGCGGCCAACCTGCATCTGACGCTGGCCTTCATCGGGGAGCTGCCGCTGTCGGGCGCGCACGAGGCCGCCAGCGCGCTGCGCAGCATCCCGAGCGAGCCCTTCGACTGGCGCATCGACCGGGTCGGCCGCTTCGACCGCGCGCGTGTGCTGTGGGCCGGCGGCGCCGAAGAAGACGCGCGCCTCGCCGATCTGGCCGGGCGCGTGCGCGGCTGCCTGCAGGCGCTGCGGATCCGGTTCGACACCAAGGCCTTCGTCGCGCACGTCACGCTGCTGCGCGATCTGCCGGGGCGGCACCGCAGCGAATCGGCCGACGCGGCCGAGCCGGTCGACCCGTTCGTCTGGCCGATCCAGGCTGCGAACATGTTGGTGTCGGAGCGCGATCCGCGCGGCGCCACCCGCTACCGCGTGCTCGATGCATGACGGCCGGTTGCAGCGCATGGTCGTTGCGGCGCATCATGTTCTGGGCACCGGCGCGCCAGCGATCGACTGCGTCCCCCGCGATTCAGAGAGCGGCTCGACGCGCATTTTCGCATCGTGGTATAAACAGTCGTCATTCGGATTCTGCGTCGCACCATGCATCGAACCTCGCCATCGGACCTCGAAGCTCCAACCGTCCGAGCGCGCGAACGCACCGCGATCCAGGTCATCGAGCGCCTGATGAACCTGCTGGACGCGTTGGCCAAGCAGTCCGGATCGGTCAGCTTGAAGGAGCTGGCGCAGAGCACCGGGCTGCACCCGTCCACCGCGCACCGGATCCTGAACGACATGGTGTTCGGTCGCTTCGTCGACCGGGGCGAACAGCCCGGCACCTACCGCCTTGGCATGCGACTGCTCGAGCTGGGCAACCTGGTCAAGGCGAGGCTTTCGGTGAGGGAGGCGGCGGTCGAGCCGATGCGCGATCTGCATCGCAAGACCGGCCAGACGGTGAACCTATCGGTGCGCCAGGGCGACGAGATCGTGTACGTCGAGCGCTCCTACAGCGAGCGCTCGGGCATGCAGGTGGTGCGGGCGATCGGCGGGCGCGCCCCGCTTCACCTGACCTCCAGCGGCAAGCTCTTTCTCGCATTCGACGAGGCCCGCACGGTGCGCTCGTACGCCACGCGCACCGGCCTGGCCGGTCACACGCGCAACAGCATCACCGACCTGCCGCGGCTCGAGCGGGAGTTGTCGCTGATTCGGGCGCGCGGCTTCGCCAAGGACAACGAGGAGCTCGAGCTCGGAGTGCGGTGCATCGCAGCCGCCATCCGCGACGACTCGGGCCACGTCGTGGCCGGCCTTTCAGTGTCGGCGCCGGCCGACCGCCTGCAGGAAGCGTGGATCGAAGAGCTGGTCGGAACCGCGGCGAAGATCTCGGCCGGGCTGGGGCACCAGCTGCAGAGCAACGCCTGACCCTGCTTCGCCGGGCTTGCCCGCCGTAGCTCGCGCAGCGAGCGTAGGCGGGGCGTGGGAAGCCTCAGAACGTGGCGCTGGCGCTCGTGTCGGCGCCCTTGGTGGCCTTGATCCAGTCGCGCAGGCGCTGGGCATCGGCGAAACGCGAAGCACTGCCCACCGAATCGAGCAGCACCATCACGACGCGGCGCCCCGCGATGGCCGCCTGCATCACCAGGCAACGGCCGGCCGCGGCGATGTAGCCGGTCTTCTGCAGCCCGATCTGCCAGTCCGGACGCGAGGTCAGGTGATTGGTGTTCTGGTAGTGCACCGTATGGTGGCCGACCGGAACGATCATGTCGGTGCTGACCGAGTCGTAGCGGATCTCCGGATAGTCGTAGGCGGCTTTGACCATCCGCACCAGGTCGGCGGCGCTGGCGCGGTTTTCTGGCGACAGCCCCGTCGGATCGGCAAAATTCGCATCGGTCATCCCGATCAGCTGCGCCTTGGCGTTCATCGCGTCCACGATCGCCTCGACCCCGCCCGGATAGGTCCGTCCCAGCAGGTGCGCCGCGTGGTTCTCCGACGACATCAGCGCCAGATGCAAGGCCTGCTCGCGCGACAGGTGAGTTCCCGGCCGCAGCCTCGAATTGGCCCAACCGCTGGCGCGGTCCTCGCGGGTGACGACCAAATCCTCGTCCAGCGGCAGCTGCGAGTCCAGCGTGACCATCGCCGTCATCAGCTTGGTGATCGAGGCGATCGAGGAGACGTGGTCCGCGTTCTTCTCGTACAGCACCTCGTTGGTGTCCTGATCGACCACGATCGCCATGGCCGAGCGCAGGCGCGGCTCGTGCGCGGGCGTCGGCTCGGCCGCCCAGGCGCACGTCTGCGCGAGCGCCAGGCCCAGGGCCCAGCACCCCGCCCACGTTGCGTTACGAATCGTCTGCATGCGTTCCAGGTTCCCGCTTTTGACCAGCATGTTGATTGATACGCCCAACCGCCTCTTGCTGCCGCTCGCATAAACCGGCGTGCAGCCGGGCTTTTCGGACGACCCGTCGAGTCTGACCCTCCAAAAAGGATTCTATAGCCTCCCGGGCCCGCCGTGAACCGGGCGGTCGGCAGCGCACAAACCCGCTAGACCGCAGCGGCGATGGCGCGGCCCAGGTCGGCGGTGGAGGCGCTGCCGCCCAGATCCGGCGTGATCGGGGCGTGCGCCGGCCCGGCGGCCAGCACCCGCTCGATCGCCGCCAGCACGGCTGCGCCTGCGTCGGCGTGGCCCAGCCAGTCCAGCATCAGGGCCGCGCTCCAGATCTGACCGATCGGATTGGCGATGCCGCGGCCAGCGATGTCCGGGGCCGAACCGTGCACCGGCTCGAACAGCGACGGGGCGGTGCGGTCCGGATTCAGATTGGCCGACGGCGCGATGCCGATGGTGCCGGTACAGGCCGGGCCCAGGTCCGACAGGATGTCGCCGAACAGGTTGGAGCCGACCACCACGTCGAACTGCTGGGGGCGGCGCACGAAGTGGGCGGCCAGGATGTCGATGTGGAACTGGTCGACCCGCACCTGGGGAAACGCCCGCGCCATCGCGGCGACCCGCTCGTCCCAGTACGGCATCGTGATCGCGATCCCGTTGGACTTGGTGGCCGAGGTCAGGTGGCGCTTGGCGCGGCGCGCGGCCAGCTCGAATGCGAATTTCAAGACGCGATCGACGCCGTGTCGCGTCATCACGGTTTCCTGCACCACCATCTCGCGCTCGGTGCCCTCGAACATGCGCCCGCCGATGGACGAGTACTCGCCTTCGGTGTTCTCGCGCACGATCACGAAGTCGATGTCGCCGGGCGCAACGCCCGCCAGCGGCGAGGCCACCCCGGGCATCAGGCGGCACGGCCGCAGGTTCACGTACTGGTCGAACTCGCGGCGAAACTTGATCAGCGAGCCCCACAGCGACACGTGGTCCGGCACGCGCGCCGGCCAGCCCACCGCCCCGAAGAAAATGGCCTCGTGTCCGCCGATCAGATCGCGCCAGTCGGGCGGCATCATCGTTCCGTGCCGCTCGTAGTACTCGCAGCTGGCAAAGTCGAAGTGGTCCAGCTGCAGGCGGATGTCGAAGCGCCGGGCGGCCGCCTCGAGCACCCGCAGCCCTTCGGGCACGACCTCGCGTCCGATGCCGTCGCCGGCGATGACCGCAATTCGGTGCACGGCCGCCATCGTCTCAGGGGCCCTCGGATGCAGCACCGTGCGCGTACACGCCGCAGTCCATCCAGCGCGTGGTGATCGGCAGGAAGTGCCGGAACTTCCGGCGCGAATCGGGCTGTGGCTGGCTGTCCATGCGGTGGCCAATTGGACCACAGCTGCCGCAGCGCAAGCCGGCGCGCGTCCCGCGCTGCCCGATGGGTGCCGCCAGGAGGGCCCCATGTTTGCGCGATGCAGCAGCCCCTTTGGATGAAACAATTCCACTGATATGGTTATATATTTAACACATTGTTTTGTAATATTTTTTCGTTACAATTGAATACCCAATGAGGGCACTCAGGCATAGCTCGATGGCGCGTTTCCGACTTGACTTTTGTGCATAGCAGCATAGAATTCTAATTGTGCGTTGCACCAAGACGCACAGCCCGGAAGAAGGGCATATCGATAGAGAGACAAATCGGAATTTCGGAACCGCCAAAAGACTCTGGAGAACCTACATGTACGCAACGCCCGCTCAATTCGTCGAGTTGCAGAAAGGCCAGCTCGACGCGCTGAACACCCTCGGACACACCGTTTTCAATGCCGCCGAAAAAATGGTCACCCTGAACCTTGCCGCAGCCAAGGCCCTGATGCAGGACGCGGCCGACACGACCCAGACACTGCTCGGCGCCAAGGACGTGCAGGAGCTCGTCGCGCTGTCGAGCACGCTGAGCCAGCCCACGATCGAGAAGGCCGTGAGCTACTCGCGCAATGTTTACGGCATCGCCAGCGGCGCCGGCGCCGAGATCTCCAAGATCGTCGAAGCGCAGCTTGCCGATGGCAATCGCAAGGTCACCGAAATGATCGAATTTGCGACCAAGAACGCCCCGGCCGGCTCGGAGCCAGCGCTGTCGATGTTCAAGAGCGCGGTGGCCGCATCCAACACCGCGTTTGACACGGTCAGCAAGGCGGCCAAGCAGGCGGCCGACTGGGCCGAGTCGAACTTCGCAGCGGCCGCTTCGGCGACCGTGAACGCCGCCAACGCCGCCAACGACGCCGTCAAGGCGAAGGCGAAGAAGGTCGGCTGAGCTCGCGGAAGGCCGCTTCCAGTCAATCGATGCTGAACGCAACTTGTCGCGCTTGAGCGCAGGACTGCCCGGCCTTCACAACGTCTCCTTGGCACCACTAGTTTGGACCCTGTGTCCAAACCACCTTCTGTCTCCTCCTTTGGTGGTGCTTTTAAAGCCTGGTCCCAGTGACCAGGCTTTTTTTTATCGATCAACTGCCGGTGTGTTCGACGCCGCTTTGCTGGGCGGCGCGGCGCAGCGCTTCGAAGGCCGCATCGACCTGATCGGGCGGCCCTTTCACGCCCAGCTCGATGTGGCGGCGCGCGATGCGTCCGTCCTGGCCATCGCCCAGCGACGGCAGGCTGAACGTGCGCACGGCCGGAAACTGCTGCTCGACCCGCAGCATCAGCGGCACCAGCGCGGACTCCGGGGTGCCGAACACGAGCAGCGAGCGCTCGGCCACCGGCTCCGAATGGAAGTGGCCCCGGTACTCCGAGTCGAGCACCGCCTCCAGCATGGGCCAGGCCATCGCCGGAAAGCCCGGGAAGAAGTGATGCTGCCCCACGGCGAAGCCGGGAATGTTGTTGAACGGATTGGCAATGATGCGGGCGCCCTGCGGAAACTCGCCCATCGTCAGCCGCTGGCGGTTTTCGGGCGTGGTCATGTCGGGCTGGCCGAGCTGGGCGCAGCGCGCGGCGATCAGCGCGGCCGCTTCCGGATGCAGAACCAGCTCGCGCCCCAGCGCCGCGGCCGCCGCCTGACGCGTGTGGTCGTCCGGGGTCGAACCGATGCCGCCGCAGCTGAACACCACGTCGTCGCCCGCGAAGCTGCGACGCAATGCCTCGATCAGTGTGGCCCGTTCGTCGGGCAGATACTGCGCCCACCGCAGGTGCAGACCGCGCGCCGACAGCTGCTCGATGACCCGCTGCAGGTGACGGTCGGGGCGCTTGCCCGACAGGATTTCGTCACCGATCACGAACAGCCCGAAACGCAGCGGCATCGCCCACCTCGCACACCCGGCGTGGGATTGTGCACCTGAACCCGCAGCGGCGCGTTGGGGCAGCGATGGCGAACTCGACACCGACCGGCATCGACTGGCGGCGCGCGGCCCAGGGGGCCGCGGCGGTCCTCGCGGCCGCCGTGCTGGGATTGACGGGGGCCGCGCAGTCCACCGCCGAGGAGGACACGTCCGAGGCCGATCCGCCGGGGCGAGTCGGGCGCTTGAGTCTGCTGGTCGGTACGGCCGCGCTGACCGACATCGGCTCGGGTCAGACCTGGGCCGTGATCGTCAACTGGCCGATCACCGGCGAGCAGAACTTCGCCACCGATGCCGGCAGCCGCGCCGAAATCCGGATCGGCTCGCTGGCGGTGCGGGTGGACGGGGACTCCGAAGTCGATTTCGTCCGGATCGACGACCAGACGATCGAGCTGGTGGTCCAGCGCGGCGCGGTCGAGCTGCACGCGCGAAATCGCGACACCCTGGCCGAGATCGACCTGACCACCCCGCGCGAGCGCATCGTGCTGGACGAAGTGGGCCGCTACCGCCTCGATGTCGACCGCGTTGCGGGGCTGACCTCGCTCACGGCGGCCAGCGGCTACGCGCGCATTCTGACGGGCGAGGCGACGTTCCCCGTGTCCGGCGGGCAGCGCGCCGAAGTCAGCGGGGAACCGGTCCCGCGCGTGCAGATGGCCTCCAGGCTGGCCGACGCTTTCGATGACTGGGTGGCTCCGCTGGATCGGCGCGACGATGCGCTGCGCAGCGTGCGCTACGTATCGTCCGAGACCACCGGGGTCGAAAGCCTGGACGAGTTCGGCCAGTGGCGCACCGTGGCCGATTACGGTCAGATCTGGTTTCCCGCCACCGTGCAGGCGGGCTGGGTCCCGTACCGCTTCGGCCGGTGGGTCTGGGTGGCGCCGTGGGGATGGACCTGGGTCGACGAGGCGCCCTGGGGCTTTGCCCCGTTTCACTACGGCCGCTGGGTATTGCTGAACGGGCGCTGGGGCTGGGTGCCGGGTCAGTACGTGGCCCGTCCGATCTATGCGCCCTGCCTGGTGGTCTGGCACGGCAGTGCGGCCGAAAGCGGGATGGTCGGCTGGTCGCCGCTGGGGCCGGCCGATATCTATGTGCCCGGCTATCGCGCCTCTCCCCACTACGTGCAGAGCGTGAATCTGCAGAGCCTGGGGCGCGGCTCCGGTGCGGCGGCCCAATCAGATGCGCTGGACGCCAAGCCGCACTACACCTACCAGCACAATCCGGCCGCGGTGACCTGGGTCCATCGCGACACGATGCAGCTGGCGCGGCCGGTTGGCCGCACGCTGCAGCCGCCGCCCGCGCACTGGATCTCGGTGCCCGTGACGCACCTGGCGCCGGTTGCGGCGCCGCCCTCCCCGATCGCAGCGCCCGCCGGCGCGCAACTGGGCCAGGCCGGGCGCTCAACCGACCGCCCGGGGGTCTCGCCGGCTCACGCGGTGGCGGCCGAGCCGAGCCGACCGGCGCCTCGCTAGTCCCCGGAATCTGTTTACATTCAACGGCCTGAACCGGCCTCCTTTTGGGCCGATGTTCCCGCGATCGACGCCCTGCCGAGCCGCTTAGCCTGCGCCCTGCTCCAGCTAGAACAGGACGAAAGGACAGGGATCATGTCGATTCAGGCGACGGGCGCATATTCGAACGTTTATCAGACACAAACTACGCAGGCCACCGGACATGCGCACCACGCGCACGGCAACCGGCGCACCGGCAATGACAGTGATGGCGATGACGGCCAGAGCGGGCAAAGCGGCCAGTCCTCGGCCAGCGGCGGCATGATGGGTTTCATGGACAGCATCTTCTCTGCGCTCAGCCAGCTCGGCCTGGTGCCGGGCGCGCCGACCGCGGCTGCCACCAGCACGAACGGCAGCAGCGGGACCACGACGACCACGACGCCCACCGCGGCGAGCGGCAGCAGTTCGGCCACGACGACGGCGAGCACGGCAGCAACCGGCACCACGACCACCGGCACTTCCGGCACTGTCGCTTCCGACAGCAACAGCAGCGGTTCGACGGCCGGCACCAACAGCGCCGCCAACGTGCTCAACGCTCTGCACTCGTTCCTGCACGACTTGTTCACCGCGCTGCGCCAGGTCCAGTCGGGCCAAAGCCAGGGGCAATCCGGTGACGGCGAGGGCGACAGCGATGGCGGCGGCGAAGATCACGGCGGGGGGCACTACGACAACCTGGCCAACAGCCTGCAGGGCCTGCTGCAAAGCCTGTCGAATAGCTCTTCGACGTCCGCGTCGACCGCGTCGACCTCGAGCGACAGCGCCGTATCGAAGCTGCAGCAGGACTTCCAGGCGCTGGTGAGCGCGCTCACCGGCACGAGCGCTGCCAGCACGACAGCGGCTTCGACCACGTCGAACGCCACCCCGACGGCATCGACGACCGGGGCCGTCACGTCCACATCGACCGCCGCCACCACCGGTACATCCAGCGGCGCAGCCAGCACCGTGAGCTCGACGCCGGCAACGACCCCTGCGGCCGATGCCGCCGGCGGCAGCACGCCGGCCTCGCTGCAGTCGTTCCTTCAGGCGCTGATCCAGAACCTGGGTGTCGAGTCGAGCCTGTCGAGCGCGAGCCCGCAGCCCGGCGCCCTGGTGCAGGCGACCGCCTGAGCCGGACCGACGCCAGCTAGTTCACCACCAGCCGAGCGGCACCGCGGGTGCCGCTCGGTTTTTTTATTCCGGGCTCGACAATCGCATCGACCCGCCTGGCTCGACTCTAGACGACCTCGACCCACGCTTTTCCTTCGCGGTACGCTTTCAGCTTCGGCTCGAGCGTCTCGGTCGGCAACTCGTACCGCGTCGCCTCGTCGATCGCCTTCTGCTGCAGGCGCGCCGCGCTCTGAAAATCTCCGGACGCCGCTGCAACGGCCGCCCGCACCTCGAGCAGCGAGAGCTGGTCGATGAACTTGTCCTGGATCTGTTTCAGATAGTTCTGCGCTGCGCTCGGGTTGCGAACCTTTTCGTCGGGGCTGGTCGCGTACAGCCACGCCAGCTTCAACTTGGCGGCCGCAAAGTCGCCGTTCGCGGCGCGCTCGAGCCACTTCAGGGCCGCGTCTCGGTCCGGCGCCAGGCGCGCACCGCTGAGCATCTCGATGGCGAGCACGTATTGGGCCTCGCCCTGGCCGGCCTCGGCCGCGCGCTGCAGCCAGGCAAGCCCTTTTCTGGCGTCCGGGGTGCAGGCGTTGCCATACAGCAGGTTGTTGCCGAGCGAAAATTGCGCTCGCGCGTTGCCGCGTGCGGCCGCCGTCCAGTACCACTGGTTGGGGTTGCCGGCACTTTCCGGAATCTTCGTAAAGTTGGAGAGCAGTTCCAGTGCCGCAGCGTACCGATACGCGTCCGTTGCGCCGCCTTTGTCCGCTTTCTCGCGCAAGTCGTCAATCTCGCGTTGGGCGACAACCTGGTCCAGCTCAGCGCCCTTCAGTTTGAAGACGAACCTCAGCCGCAAGCCATATTCCTCCATCGGCTTGCCGTTCAAGCGCGCCGGCTCATACTGGAACCGCTTCAGGGCCTCCACGGCGACCAGGGCAAAATCGGCGTGGGTGCTCCACACAATGTCATGCAGTCGCGTGGTGCCGTCCACGCCCACTGCGTAAACAACGTCGACCCACCCGACCCTTCCTTCCCGTCGCATGCTCACCGGATAAGGCGGAGCAACCCGCTTCTTCGCTCTGGCGGGACGATAATTGCCCTCGGCGCTTGGCAGCACCGGCGCGAGCTGGGCGGCCAGGCTCTGATCGGACAGCCGCGCGAACAGATCCTTCTTTGCCGCGTCCGCGACGGCCTTTTGCGCCTCGGGCAGTCCGGCATAGACCTGGTCGCGCATTTTCGTCCAGGCCGGATCGCCGCCCTGGTTGGCCAGCGCCATCCAGGCGTATGCCTGGATCGGATCCGCCCCGACGCTCTCGCCCCGGTAATACATGACCCCGATGTTGAACTGCGCCGAGTGGTCCCCGATTTCGGCCAGGCGACGAAACTCGGTCAAAGCGGCCGTATAGTCCTTGCTGTGATACAGCGCCAGGGCCTCGTCGAAGCTGGCGAGCGCGCGCGAGGCCATCAACGACAGCATCAGCGATACAAGGATCCGGGCCATCGGTCTGCGGTTGTTCATGCCGAGCAGCCTAGCTGTCGCTCAGATCCTCGAAGTCCAGCTCACCCTCTCGCAGCCCGCCGTTGAGCACCCTGATCTGAATTCTGTCGATCGGCTCGCGCAAATTGAACACCTGCTTTCCGACATCGCCGATCTCGAGCTGCAGGCGGCCGTCCGGCCACCATTCGGCCCGAATGGTCAGGGGTGCACCCCAGAGCAATCGACCGTCGAAATAATCAACGGTGCTGGTTGAACGGTCCTTAAGGTACTCAACCGAAAACGAATACGAGCCCTGGCATCCGGGATCGGCCATATCCAGGTTGGCCAGCGGGAACGTCGCCTCGGGGTCCCCGAATCCCAGGATCACACGTGTCACCTGATCTGGATTGACCTCCTCCCGAATTCGGGCCGCCAGGTGGATCCGTCCATGCCGCGGCAGCGATCGCAGTGACCATTGACTCGGTACCTGCGCGCTGCCCGAGGCGAGCGCGAAGTGATAGTGCCCGCTGGGCGAGGTCGCGCAAGCCGCCAGCAGGGCTGCGCCGGCCGCGATCAACGTGGCCAGCAATCGGCGTGGCGCGTAGCAACCGGGGCCCATCGAACATCGCCTAGCGGCGATCCCGCTTCGGGGTTCGCGGCAGGCACGCCGGCATGTCCGCCAGGTAATACGCCAGCGCCGCCAGGGTCGCAACCTGGACTCTGAGGTTGCCCGGATCGACCTTGTCGAGCGTGTCCGCGGCCGTGTGGTGATAGTCGAAGTAGTGCCGCGCGTCGACCAGCGGGGCGAAACCGGGCACGCCGGCCGCTTGCAGCGGACCGATGTCGGTTCCGACTTGACCCTCGCGCGATTCCAGCACCGTGGCGCCGAGCGGAGCCAGCGCGTCAATCACGGGCTGCAGGCGAACCAGCGATTCTTTCGTGACGGCCGCGAAGATGCCCATCACATGGCCGGCACCGTTGTCGCTTTCAATCGCCGCGCACTGGTCGTCGATTTTTCCGCTGACCGAGTCGAAATACGCTTCACTGCCGCGGGTCCCGTTTTCTTCGTCGGCCCAGCCGATGAAGCGAACGGTGCGACGCGCGCGCAGGTTCAACTCGTGCAGCACCTGCAGCACTCCCGCCGCGGCAGCGATGCCAGCGCCGTCGTCGGTTGCCCCGGTACCCAGGTCCCAGGAATCCAGATGGCCCGAGACGACCACGAACTGATCGGCCGACTCGGCCCCCGGCCAATCGGCGATGAGGTTGAAACTGTCCACATCGGGCAGCGTCTGGCAGGTCAGCACCAGTTTCATCGTGACCGGTCCGGCAGCGGCCAGGCGAGCGACCAGGTCGGCATCCTCGGCCGCCAACGCCGCCGCGGGGATGGGCGTTTGCTGAGGCTTCCAGAGCGTTGCGCCGGTGTGCGGCAGGCGGTACTCGGCCCCTCCGACTGAGCGCAGCAGCACCGCGGCAGCGCCCAGTGCGGCGGCATCCGAAGGACCGTGGAAGCGGTATTGGCCAGCCTGGTGGTACGCCGCCCCGGCGCGGCCGTTGTCGGCCAGGTTCTGATCGAAGCGCTCAACGAACACGACGATGTTGCCCGTGACCTCGCGCGCTTTCGCACGCAATTCGTTGAAGTCGCGCACGACGATCACGCGCCGCTCGAGTACGCCAGGGGTAGCCGCAGATCCGCCCAATGCGGTCAGGTGCAGGCGCTGCGTCACGCCGCTGGGCCGTCCCGGATAGTCCGTGAGTTCGGCCTGCTCCTCGCCCCGCACCCAGTGGGGCACCTTGACCGGCTGCAGCGTCACCTGCGCTCCCAGGGCGCGCATCGCGGCGGCGACCCGGGAGACGGCCGCGGCGTACTGGGGCGAACCGGACAGGCGCGGGCCGATGCGGTCTGATAGATCTTCGAGCAGCTCCCAGGCCCAGTCGCTCTTTTGCGCGGTCTCGCGAATCCGCTCGAGGTTGGCCCGGGTGGCCGGATCGATGGCATCCGCCGGCGGCGCCTGGGCCGCGACGCACGCAATCGAGGGCATGGCGCCCAGGGCCAGCACGGACAGGGTGCGTTTCATGCGGTCGACTTCGATCCAACCGGGTTGCTCGTCAGCACCGAGCGCAGCGCATCCCTTGCCTGCTGCTCGGTCAACGCGCGCGCTTCACCCATCACTTCAGGCGGCACCCACTGAGGAAACGGGACCTCGTGATTGACGTGACGCCCCGACGGCGTGTGCTCCTGACGGACCTGGCAGATCCGGTCCGGTTGGAACTCGCTCGCCAGCCGGGCCAGAGCCGGCCACAGGCGCCGATGCACGAACGTCACCTTTCCCTCGACCAGGCGGCAGATCAGCAGGTCCGGCGAGTCGGCCAGCTGTTCGAAGATCGCGTAGATCCGGCGACTGTCCGGGTGCGCCCACCAGCTGCCCTTGATCGGCGCGCCGACGATCGCCTCGGCCAGGCGCGGCACCGGGCCGCGCGCGGATGCGAGCACGATGCCGTGCGTCCGGACGAACGCCAACGCCTCGCCGGCCGTCAAGCAGTTTCCTCCGCGGGGGCAGCCAGGGCGAGCCCGGGCCCGGGACGCGATTCGACCATCCACAGGGCCGACGCGAAGCCGACCGTGGCGCCGAACATCACGTAGAACGCCGGCGCCAGCGGCGTGCCCGTCTCCTTGATCACCCAGGTCACGATGAAGGGAGCGAAGCCGCCAAACAGCATCACCGCAAAGTTGTACGCGATGCCCATTCCCGTTGAGCGCACGGCGGTGGGAAACTGCTCGGCCAGCGCCGTGGAAATCGCTCCGAAGAACGCGCCCACCGCGGTGCACATGGCCACTTGCATCACCACGAGGCGGCCCGCGGAGGGGGCGGCATGGACCCACGACAGCAGCGGATACGGCAGCACGAAATAGGCGATGGTCGCCGCGATCAGCACGGACCGCTGCCCCACCCGGTCCGACAGATGACCGAACAACGGGATCAGCGCGATCAGCCAGACCAGCGCGATCACCTGGGCCTGGAAAGCGTCCCCGAGCGACAGGGCCAGCTGGGTCTTGGCGTAGGTGGGCATGTACAGCAGCACGATGTAATAGGCCGTCGTTCCGCAAACCACCAGGCCGAACGAGGCCGCCACGGCCCGCGTGTGCTCGAGCAGCAGGACGCGAACGGCGACGCGGCGCACCGGCGCAGCCGCGCAGGCCTTGAATTCTTCGGTTTCATCGACGTGACGGCGAATGTACAAACCGACCGGGCCGATCAGCAGACCCACCAGGAACGGGATCCGCCATCCCCAGGCGTCGATCTGCTCCGGGGCCAGGGCCCGCGTGAGCAGCGCTCCGGCCAGCGCCCCGCCCAGCGCGGACAGGGCCTGGCCGACCATCTGCAGCGAGCCGTAAAAGCCGCGCCGGCCGCTGGGTGCGCACTCGACCAGGAAGCTGGTCGCACTGGAGAACTCCCCGCCCGTCGCGAAGCCCTGCAGCGACCGCGCCACCACCATCAGTATCGGCGCGCCCAGTCCAATGGCCGCGTAGGTGGGCGCAAACGCCACCATCGCAACCGCCACCGTCATCAGCAGGATCACCAGCTGCAGCGCCGCTTTGCGTCCCTTGCGGTCGGCGTACAGCCCGAGCACGATGGCGCCGACCGGGCGCATGAAAAAGCCCACCCCGAACGTCGCCAGCGTCAGCAGCAGCGACGCATACTCACTGGTCGACGGGAAAAACAGCCGCGCGATGACCACGGCCAGGAAGCCGTAGACGACGAAGTCGTACCACTCGAGCGCATTACCGATGACGGCAGCGACCACCTGCCGCAGACGTGGAACGGGTCTGTCCATGGGCCTCACCCTCCCCGGCGAAACCTGCCGGTTCAGTGTACGGAGGTCGGAGGGTCGTCACAATAGCCCTCTGGGCTGTGCCCTCACCCCCGGCCCCTCTCCCGCTTGCGCGGGCGAGGGGCGACCGGTCGTCATTCCTTTAGACGCACTACCAAAGCGGAAACCGGCGGGTATTTGAAAGTCCGTTGATTGAAGCATTGCGGACGTGAGGGGGCTGGCGCTCAGACCGGGCGCATTTTTTCCGTGCCGACCCATTCCGGAAGTTCGACGAAGGAATCTCGCGGCCGCAAAGCGGACACCGGCAACCCACCCACCGCGAAACGTGTTCCGGGGCTGGCAGGCTAACGTTTTGACGCCGCCTCTTTGCCTACGGGATCGGATCGCACGTGGCTCCACTAAGTTATGCCGAGATTGCATGCACCGTGAAAGTGATGTCAGGAAATGCCTGCCGATTACGTTTTACGCTCAATCAACTCTTTTGGGCGCTAGACTCGTCTTCGTCGAAGACGCGCATACGATGCGACGACCGATTGGAGCGCCAGCCAGTCGGCCGCGGCATCGCCGAAAACTTCCAGAGCAACTCGATGTAGTTGGCGCGCACTGAAGACGCCAAGGGCCGAACAATTCCCGCTACTCGTTCTTCACGGCATCGGGATTGGAATCGAAAGTTGACTAGCGCTGATCCTGCGTCGGAGTTACCTGTAGCCGGGGCGGCTTCGGCGGGCCGACTTCCGCTGGGTGGCCTACATACCAGAATATCGTGCCGCGCTCGAATCGAGTCATCAAGCCGAGTCCGTCAGGTGTGGGGACCTCATCGGTGAGCGGATATCCGAAGCGTTTGGTGCCGCCGGCCTGCAGAAACCGACTGCGGATCTCGCCAATGATGTAGTGCACCCCGGTCCGATTCGAGGCGAGGATGGAAGCCTGGATCGGCACATCAGCCTCGCGCTCGCCTCGTGGATGGCACATCGGAGCTTCGATCTTGACGGAGGGTGGCACGCTGATCCTGCCGTAACCTCCGCCTGCGGCAACGGTGTCGAAGTCCTGGCGAAGCCCTGCACTGCCATCGCGCTGGCGGTCGCCGGTCGGATGACCGAGCAGGCCCTGGGCGCCACCCATATTGACCCACTTCTGATCAATGGCGGCGTCGAGTGGCAGATCGCGGATGCTGCGCCTCGGTCGCCGGGGGCCGGACAGGCCATAGACCTGGAACAGATTGAAGCTTGGAAGCACCACGAGGCCATCGGCGATCGTCGGTGCCGTAAATTTCGCCAGCGCCGCGGCATCCGGCCCGTTGTTCCACAGCTCGTTCAGATTTTTCGCGTCGTGAGCGTAGAAGATCGCACGGGAGGGAGCGCCCCACATGCTGTCGGCCTGTTGGACGACGGTCCAGACAATGCCGTTGTAACGGCCATGCGCCGACATCGAGCTGAACCCACCGGGCATTCCGTCGTGGCCAGGCCGAGCAGTCGCAACGTGGGCCGGCCTCGGGTTGACCGTCCCGGAGGCGATGTCGTAGTGAAATGCCTTCAGGTAGTCCTTCTCGGCCATCTTGTAAATGTAGCCGTCATTAGCTGAGTATTGCCAAAAGACCGGGCCCCCGTGGATATTCGGCCCATACGATTCACCGTTCTTGTAGTCCGCGACGTCGATATAGCAATGTTTGTCCCTGTCCGCCACTTCGCCGGTGGGGCCGGTCCCGGTACCGGTGGTTGGGCACGCGTTGGTGTAGGTCGTGGTCGTGGCTGAGTTAAACGGATACGGCCCAGGTCCGTAGTGAAAGCTATTGTAGAAAGCCTGAAAGTCGGGTTGCCCGGGGGTTAGATTGCTTTGGGACAGGACGAAGAACCTGCCGTCCTTGCCGCCTCCGACCAGCATGGCGTTCGGCAGGAGCATCGGGCCGCCGGCGCCCAGGTCTGTGTCGCCCATCGCGTACTCGCTCGCGAAAGGCGGTTGGTACTGGGACATCTGCGTAAGCGAGGTCCCATCGCCAAGCAGCTTGACGAAGGAATCCCCGAGTGCGGCGAGTGTAGGGGCCTGGTCGTTCCCAGTTTGATAGAAGATCGAACCGTCATCAGTCCCTGCCAGACCATTGCCGGAAGCCCAGACTCCCATGCCTCCTTCCATCATGCCCTTTGAGTTGGTGAAGACCCCTGCGGGAGCGAAATCTGTGGCGCGATAGCCGATAATCCACCCGCGGAACGGGTCGTTGGGACAGTTGTGGTCGCACTGGTAAGTCCCGTAGCCTAGGTAGACGGTGCCCTGCTGCAAGAGCAGCCCCGGGCGCTGGCGCTCGCATTCATGGTTGAAAACGAAGTTGTTGATGGGGTCCGTGATTTGATCCGTCCCAATTCCACCGACCTGCTTTTTGCGCAGATCCACGCCGGTCGTGATATCCAACGCATGCAGATAGTCGTAGCCTGCCTGCTGACTGTCGGGTTGGTCACGCGCCACCACGTACATCGTTGAGGCGCTGACATCGATCACAGGCGTGCTCGTGATGCCGACGATCGGCGGTACCGTTTCCGGGCAGATCGTGCTGAGGTCCGGAGTTCCCAGGGAGGTGCGCCACAGCCACTTCGCCGACTCTGCCACCATGGCGCCGCGAACTGTCACGTATGCTGTGGTGTCGGCGGAGGTGTCGTCGGCGTCGAAGGCATAGACGATGTCCTCCGCAGTCGCGACCACAATGATGTTCTTCGCGTGGTTCTGGATCTTCACTCCGTGCACGTAGAGGGGTTGCGCCAGCAGCGTGCCGAGTACGTGGCGATCGTAGAGCAGCCCGAAGTTCGGTCCGCTCACGTTGGTCGGGTTCAGAATCGTCTCGGCCAGCTGGGCACCGTGGCGCGCGTTGTCGTTGTGTTGCGTGACCACGTTCTGTGGGGCGCAGTTCACCGTGACCACGTTCGAGTTCGGACTGATGAGGGTGCCGATGTACTCGACGACTTGGACCGTGTCCCCGACGGCGAAAGAGGAGGGAGGGGCGATTGATAGCAGGGCGTCCCCCGGTGCCGCGCCGCCGTTTCCGACGACCACGCCGTTGTTGAGCAGAACCAGCGTCGCATCGATCGTGGTGTTGCGGACCTTCACAATCGATTGATCGGGGCAGATCGGGCCGAGCAGAACAGGCGGCGCAATGGCGCTAACGGGCGTCTGAGGCGTGGAGCTCGAGCTCGTAGTGCACAACGCTTGTTGCGCCGAGATCGATGCCGTCGAGGCGATCGTCGACACGGGCATCCAGTTGTCCGAGCCGGTCGCAAGTCCCGAACCGATGGGGCTTGTGGCGTCGAAAGCCTGGACGCTGGCGCCTGTATATAAACCATGCATCGTCAGGGCATCGTTACCGACAATCGGCGGATCAAGCTGCGGCGGGAGCATCGGGCTAGGGTCCGCGAGGACGGTCTTAGGCCCGGAGGCGGGGCTCGCGGGCGCGGAACAGGACGCTTGTGTTGCCGTAATCTGATCGCCGCCAACCAGCGACGAAGCGTACGCAGGCACCCAATCGTTGCCCCAGTCGTTCGGCGTGAAGCCGCCGCCGATGATGGCACCGCCCGCCGTGACGTCCGCGACCGACACCGTGACACCGGGGAGCAAGCCGTGCACGCCTACGATTTGTCCGCAGGCGTAAATGTCGTTGCCCACAGTGGGGGCCGCCAACGTGGCGGGCATCGCGCCGACAATGATCGGCGGGCTCGACGGAAGACTACTCAAGCCGTTCACGAGCTGGATGGCGGTTAGCTTGTCGCCCGCATGCAAGGCTCGCGTCAACGCGACTGCATTGAACCCGAAGCGCGGAGTGGCCGTCCCGATCACGATGCTGCCGTTCAGGATCACACGGACTGTCGCCTTCGGGATATAGGATTGCACGTATATGTGTGTCGAGCAGGCATCGACCGCAGCGATGACCGGAGGCGATAGCGTCGAGCGTCCCTCGGTCGGCCCGCCGGTGATCGGAAAGTTCGGATTTATATAAACATTGCCCGCGCGCGCAGGAAAAGCGCAAACGATAACGGCCGCGCAGGCGAGAAGCTTTGATTTGGATGCCTTGCTCCACATGCGTATGTTCCTCTCCGATTAGTCACACGTCCCTTGCGTGCCCCACAGTCTCCCGATCGGCGGTGAGCTGTCAATGACGCACCTGCGAATTTGATTTGAGTGATCTGGAGAAGCCTTCGATTCGCGGAAGATTCCGCTCGCAGCCCGGAACAAATGTCGGGAAAGGCATTCCGATTACGTCTTACGCGACTCAAGAAACCTCTTGAAGCAAGATTTGTCCTTGGCCAGTCGAGATGATTTGCTCGGCAGCAACCGGTGCGCCAGGCCGTCGCCTCCTGCATCTCACGCCCGCCGCCGCGACGCCGCGCCCCCAAAAGCCTCAAGATCAGGCTGGCGTAAGTATCTGCGGCCTCGTTCCGTGGGCGAAACCCGCGCGTTGGCTTGGCCAACGCCGCATCGGCCAAGCAACTGACGAACTGCCCTCGGCGAATGATCTTCGCCAGATAGGCCTGCGGGCGCTGATCGACTTTTTCATTGCGATGGAAATCGCGATTGTGATTTCCATCGCGGACAGCCAGGTTAAAACAACACCTTCAACGTGCCAAAGATGTGACTAAGACCGCCACCGAAAGTGTCTCCCAGCATGTTCCCCTGGTGGCAGTCCAAGCAGTTAAATCCATTTGCGTTGTTGTCCGGACCCTGCTGATACGTCTCCATGGTGGAGTTCGTCAGTCGACTGGTACCGACTTCGTTTCCGCCGGGAAAGGGCGTGGTCGGTGGCACACCGCCCGCCGTCCAGGTTGCTCCGGACATGATGTAGTTGTTTCGAACGTCGGCGCCGGCACCGGCGCTGGCCATCATTCCCTGAATGTTGTTGTTGATGGAAATGACTTGCGTGTTCGAGGCCGACGTCGTCGGCGGCCCGAGCGGTGTGCTTTTCGCGAGTGGATTCGGCGCTTGATTGAAGCCCCCGCCAAATGGCTTCCACCGCAATGTATTGCTGCCCGAAATCGGGAAGCCGTTGGCACGCTCGATGTTGGGCGCGACGATGAAATCAGCATGAGGAGTGTTGAATGGCGCGGCCGCACCGTTGGCAGCGAACAGCCAGGTACCTGTCGTGGTCTGCGTCACGGTTTGTGTACTGCTGGCGTTATCATAATTGAAGGTCCCCAGAGGCGTATTGCCGACATGTTCGAACGTGGCCCAGATCATTTCCGGATGCCCGTTTACGCTCCCAACCACGTGCATGCCGACAAGCGCGAGTTGGACTGTCTTGGTCGTGCCGGTTGCCACCCAGAGATTCTGATTCGAGGTGATGTAGACGGGAATCTGCCCGGTCGTTGTGACATAGCTGCTGGGGTCCGTCAGTGTCGAGGCTTCGACCCATGCGGTCTTGAGTTCCATCGTCAATGCGACGCCGTCGGTGAAGGTCGGGCCGCCATGAGCTGTGGCGAAGGATTGAATTTGAGTTAACGCCGACTGCGTCGTTGGAAATGAGGTCGGCGCGGGCGTGATGCCTCCATCCTTGGTTCCTGTCAGGAAGTAGGCGTAGACATCGTTGACGATCGCCGCAAAATAGACCAACTGGCCGGACTGCGTGAGCAAGACCGACCCGTCAGCTTGTCCTTGTTCGACCTCCACGACATTGCCGGAGAAATTCACGAAGATATGGATTCCGTTGATTAGGAAATTTTGAACCGTACGAGCCGGATTGAGCCCGGCCAACAGGCGCGGGTTAGTCGTCACAATGGCGATTGCCGGGTTTCGCACCATTTCGGCCATGATGCCTGGCAGGATTCTCTCGACTGGAACTGTCTTGCCGCGCTCCACTTCCGGAACGCGAATGACTCTTTCGGCCTTGTCTAGAAAGATCGCTTTTCCAGCCCGTCCGACCTTGATGTTGCTTACTTCGACCAGCCGGCCTGCCGTGTTGCGAATCAGCGGTTTGCCAGTCGCTGAGAGCAACGGATGGACAACCTCCAGCATGTTTCCCGCCTTGTCCAGCAGGACCTGAAGTCCGTGCGGTCCTACCTGCGCCGCGCGCAGAGGGAAGAAGCGAATCAGGCCCGGCGCGTGCGGGAGGAACTGGCGTTGCCCGCTCGCGTCGGGGGGCGAGACGTCGTAAAAGACGTCGGTGTCAAATACCCGGCTTCCACCGCCATAGATGCTGGGCGCGGGGGAAGTCAACCACATAAACATCTGCTCGGACCATTGATAGAACGGGCAGTTGTCGATCGGATTCGGGAAGAGCCCGCTGTTGGCGGGATTCACCACGCCGTTGAGGGCCGGCGAACCTGACTGGAACCAGGTCGCAAAGGTCGCGGCCGGCACGGTGCACGTCTGCTTGGCGTCGCTTGGCAAGATCTGGGCGTTAGCCAACGGGATTCCGGCCGCCGCGAAGAAGATCGACGCAAAGGCTGCGCCCCGGCCTACTCGCATTGACGTTTCGATGGAAACCCTCATGGTTGCTCCCTTAGCCGACGATACATTTCAAAGTGTCCGTAGGTTGTCCGACCTTAACCGCGAAACCGCACATAGCTGGTAAGAAGTCCTTCAAAGAATTCGCGTACCGGCGTTCCCAGAGTGCCGTCTTTCCAGATGGACTCTTGGTAAAGCCGCGTTTGTCTTGGCTGCTGTGCTTCAGCCCTCTAACTCCAAAGACGAGCTGGGAGCCTGTAAGGCGACACGCGCGTCCGGCGAAGACGGATCGCAACCGTGGCGACATTCCTGTGCCGCCTCTGTAGCAGGCGACCCAGCCAGGTATTCGGATCGGTCGCACCCCTTGACGCCGAAGATGACGGATCGCGCACCGTGAATCAGTAGCTTGCGCAAGTAGGTATCGCCACGCTTGCTGATGCCGAGCAATTGCACGCGCCCGCCGGTGCCTCTCTGACGTGTCAGCAGCCCGAGAAAGGCCGCGAACTACCGCCCGGAACGGAACACCATTGCCTCTCCGATCGTGGCCACGGCAGCGGTCGCCGTCAGCAGTCCAACGCCAGGCATCGCGGCGATGCGCTCGCAGTCCTCCTGGCGGCGCTTCCACGATGCGATCTGGTGTTCAACCTCGGCGATCTGCGCGGTCGAGCCGCGAACCTCCTCGAGGTGGCGGCGAAGTTGGGGCTGCTGTGGCGCCGGAACGGTCGAGTCCGCTTGGTCGAGCGCAGGCACGGACTTCGGCAGCATCGTCCGCCAACCTTTGGGAAGGTCGACGCCGAACTCGCCCAGCAAACCGTGCAGTTGATTGATCGCGGCCGTTCGGCTCTTCCGCAGACGGACGCGAATGGCGTGATGCGCAAGCACGGCCTGACATGGGTCTTCGGCTTCGCTAAGTGCGCGGGCTTCGCTCGAATTTCAGGACACTTTCGATGGATGGGATGATGCTTCAATTTGCGCTATTCAAGTGAGGTGCCTCGCCCCCGACGCATGTGAGCTACGTAGTCATTGGGAATGAACGCTTTCATCAACATGGATTGGTATGGGTTCCACGTCGACATCGTGAACCAGATTTCGACCGTCTCATTCGGGACCGCTCGTGTATAGCGGGTGATCTGGTAGGGGCCGTACTCTCCGCCCCAGTCGTCGTCACGAAATGCGTAAGGCGGAAACATGTCGTCCTGCACGTGGTCGCACTGGGCGACGGCGTAACTTACGTGCATGAACTTGCCGTAACCAAATTTGTCGCAGGGGCCCGCCGCCAGTGGCGCGGTGGCGTCGAAGATCATTACGGACTCTTCAGACCACGGGCCCCACGGCTCGGCGGCACTGTGCATCAGAATGCCACGCGGATTTCCGCTATTGAACAGCAAGAGCCAGCGCTGAAGTAAGGGCTGCCAGCGTACAGATAGTTCGCCCACGTCGCCCTCGCACAAGAGAGCCACCGCGTCGTCCTCACTGGCGCTAAAGTGATCGTTACCAGTCCAGTAGCGCAGACCTTGCAGCTGGTCCAGGCCGCTTAGCGGCAGCACTGCTAGATACACGGCGCTGGCGCGATATCGGCCCGTGCCAAAGATCCATAGCACCGGCGTTCCCAATGGTAGCCCAAGCATTCTCGCTGCGTCCGCATCGAGCGATTGCTGCTCGACTGAGACGTTGATGAACTTCTTCCGCGACAGATCCCCCAGGTTCGCGAAGTTGTAGCCGCCATCGTCAGAGCGTCCGAGCACGGACCGGCCCATCAAAACAGTATTGTCGACCGCGGGTACCGGCTTATAGGAATCGGTCGTGAAGAAGACGTACATGCTCCCGTTCGCACTTGTACCGTCAACGGGGACGTTGAAACCACGCTGATCGATACCTGGGACGAACGGCCACGAGGTGTTGAAGGTCAAATCGAGTCCGCCGGTCGGGTCGGCATCATTTGTAAATGCAATGGCATCCAGGTTCGTTTCGTCAGGGGTTTGGTTTACTCGCCACGTGTCCCCAAAAAGAAGATACAACTGGCCTGCGTGCTCAAACGACACGCCGAGATCGGTGCCTCGAATTCCGAAGCGTGACTCCGTTCGATTGGGAGCGAATGAAGGTGTGCCCTGTCCGTTCCAGCCCTGTCGATCGTATTCACCAGTGAGTTGCGCCACCTTGACGGCTCCGGTCACGCGCGCCGGATAAGGTTCGCCGATGACGACGCCGCCGCGCAGCCAGGGGAGATTCACGTCCCGATTAGGGTGCCAATAATGAATGAGTGAAGTGGAGCACTCAGGAACGAGCACTTCGAAGTTGCCGTGTCCATCGCTGACGTAATCGCTTTGGATGATGCAAGCCCAACCGCGTCCCACGTCAGTGATATTCTGCCCACGCTGCCAGGGGTTGGTCACATCTGAATTGTCGTGCCAATAATGCACGAGGGATCCTCCGACTGGGACGACCACTTCAAAGTTGCCGTGGTTGCCAGCGCCGAAGTTGCTCTGGATGATGACTCCCGATCCATCGGCCTGGGGTGCCACGCGCTGGCCCTGCTCCCATGGCTTGTTCACATCGGAGTTATCGTGCCAGAAGTGCCATAGCTCTCGCGCGCCTGCGCTCGTTATGAGCGGAACGACGACCTCGAAGTTGCCGTGCCCACCGGCATCAAAGTCGCTTTGAATGATCGTTGCCGGGCCGTCGACGTTCGCGGCCACTCGCTGACCCTGCTGCCATGGCTTGTTCACGTCCGAGTTGTCATGCCAGTAGTGCCACAAATCGATCGATCCGCCAGTTCCTACCACGGGTACGACGACCTCGAAGTTTCCATGATCGCCGCTGCCGAAGTCGCTCTGGATAATGCAGCCTGCGCCCGCGACGCCGGTCGCAATACGCTGCGCCTGCTGCCACGGCTTGCTCACATCGGAGTTGTCATGGAAAAAGTGCCAGAGTTCCATGGTCCCATCCACAGCGAACAGTGGAACAACGACCTCGAAGTTTCCATGATCGCCGCTACCGAAGTCGCTCTGGATAATGCTGCCAGCGGCGGCCGCCGCCTCAGTGATCCGCTGTCCCCGCTTCCAGGGTAGCGCCGCATCCGAATTATCACGGAACCAGTGCCATAGCTCGAGTGGCCCACCTGAATCGGTAGTGGCAACGACAGCCTCGAAGTTACCGTGGGAACCACCTCCGAAATCGCTCTGAATCAGACTCTTTAGAATCAGCTGCATCGGGAATCTCTACTCGGCGTTCAGCTTCGCGCTTTTCATGGATGAACAACCCGTATCTGTGTGGAGTCAGAATTCGAATCAATGGTGAGCGGTCAAAGCAGAATCAGTAATTGGCCGGCTGCGATTGACCGAACCTGGTCATCTATTGTTTGAGGTGCCCCGTCGCCTATGGAGAATGTGCCGTGCCCCTCGAGCCACTCAATTAGAACGGGACCGGACAGTGTTCGAATAGCTTGTGTGGTTTGCGGTGCTACGACGACATCTCGGATTGTCACTGTGAATTTGTAGCTCCCGTGGATTTGAATAACGGACGGAACAGCGCCCCGTTAGCGTCGAGAACGAACGAATTCGCTGAGCGCACATTTTCGGACTGACCCGCATCGCCGGTTACGGCTACTTGCGACGGTGGCCCCACCGGAGCTCCTGATGCATTTCGAAGTATCAGGAGTAGGGCGGCTACTAACGTTCGATGCCGAGTTGATCCATCGCTCGAACTCATTCAGCTGTCCCCCGATGAAGAGACCCGGGTTACCGTCGTATTCAACGAAGTGTCACGTCGAGCGGAGACCGTGCCGTTGCTCTGGTTGGTGCCGTTCGCCTCGGCGCTGTATCAGCTCTAACCGCTCAGACGAGATTCCAAGCGGCCGGTCACACGGGATCGCGCGAAGAGGGTAGGCTGAAGACGTCCAAGCGCTAACTCATCACCAGTGGCTTGGAGCTGGCTTCAGTCTATTGTTGTCATGTCGTCACGTCCGCTTAGGACAAACTTTTTTCCGGCGCTCGCCGCCGGCCGCAATTGGCCGGGACCGCCGAATTCGGCATGCTCCGTGTTCAATTCTGTCACTGGCCGCGATGCGCCACATACCCGACTTCCGGCAGTCGCCGCGACTCCTACCTGCTCGACTGCGGACCAGGCGCTGCGTCGCCGTTACCCACAACATTTCTGCGTTCGCG
>DASZFP010000171.1:0-5155 GCA_035939615.1 Burkholderiaceae bacterium
CGGCGAAGGCATTTCGCGCGAGGGCGAGGTGGTCGACCTGGGTAGCCAGCAAGGGATCATCGATAAATCGGGCGCCTGGTACAGCTACAACGGCGACCGGATCGGTCAAGGCAAGGACAACGCGCGCGACTATCTGCGCGAACACCCGGCGCTCGCCCTGGAGATCGAAAACCGCATCCGCGAGCGCCTCGGCATCATCACGCGCAGCGAGCAGCAACCGCCATCGGAGTAGCCCCCTCTCAACTGTTGGCCACCGCGGTCGCGCTGCTCGCGCGCCGCGACTTCAGCCGCGCCGAGCTGCGCGGCCGCCTGCTGCGGCGGGCCGCTCCCCCGGGCGGGCCCGCCGAAGCGCACAGCACTGCGCCGGGCTTGCCCGCCGTAGCGCGCAGCGCGAAGGCGGGCGACCTCGCGGCCACGGTCGAGCAGGTGCTGGACCAGGTGCAGGAAAACGGCCTGCTGTGCGAGCGCCGCTTCGCCGAAGCGTTCGTTCGAACCCGCGCTGCTCGTTTCGGCCCGGCGCGCCTGCGGCACGAACTCGCGCGCCGGGGCATCGACCCGGAACTGATCGAGGCCGCCCTGCTCGCGCATCAGGCCGACGAGTTCGCCAGCGCGCTCGCGCTGTGGCGCAAGCGCTTCAAATCCAGCGCGCCCGATGAAAAAGAGCGCGCACGCCAGGCCCGGTTCCTGTCCGGCCGGGGCTTTTCGCACGAAGTGATCCGGCGGATACTGAAGACGGCGACTTAGAGCGGGTGGCCGACCAGGCCACGATCCCTGTAAGATTCCTGAAATACAAAATACCAGCCCGGCGTCCAACCGTAGGCGCACGGGCGGCGATGCAGGCCGAGGATCGTCCAATGAAAATCCATGAGTACCAAGGCAAAGAGATCCTGCGTCGCTTCGGCGTACCCGTGCCGCGCGGATTTCCGTGCTTCAGCGTGGACGAGGCGGTCGAGGCAGCCCGCAAGCTGGGCGGGTCCGTGTGGGTGGTCAAGGCCCAGATTCATGCGGGCGGGCGGGGCAAGGGGGGCGGGGTCAAAGTGTCGCGCTCGCTCGAGGAGGTGCGTGCCAACGCCAAGGCGATCCTGGGGATGCAACTCATCACCCACCAGACCGGTCCGGGCGGGCAGACCGTGCACCGGCTGCTGGTCGAGGAGGGTGCCGACATCCGCAAGGAGCTCTACGTCGGGCTGGTGGTCGACCGCGTATCGCAGAAGGTGTGCCTGATGGCCTCTTCGGAGGGCGGCATGGACATCGAGGAGGTGGCCGCCAGCATGCCGGCCAAGATCCACCAGCTGCTGATCGATCCGCAATCGGGCCTGAGCGGCACCGAGGCCGACGAGATCGCCTTGAAAATCGGCGTGCCGCAGGCCGCCCTGGTGTCGGCACGCGCCGCCCTGCAGGGTCTGTACAAGGCGTTCTGGGAGACCGATGCGTCGCTGGCCGAAATCAATCCGCTGGTGCTCACGGGCGAGGCTCGCGTGATTGCGCTGGATGCCAAGCTCAACTTCGACTCCAACGCCCTGTACCGCCACCCCGACATCGCCGAGCTGCGCGACCTGGACGAGGAGGATCCGGCCGAGATCGAGGCGTCCAAGTTCGACCTGTCGTACATCCAGCTCGACGGCAACATCGGCTGCCTGGTCAACGGGGCGGGCCTGGCAATGGCCACCATGGACACCATCAAGTTGTACGGCGGCAGCCCCGCCAACTTCCTGGATGTCGGGGGCGGGGCCACCACCGAGAAGGTGACCGAAGCTTTCAAGCTGATGCTGCGCAACGCGCAGCTCAAGGCGATCCTGGTGAACATCTTCGGCGGCATCATGAAGTGCGACACGATCGCCGAAGGCGTAATGGCCGCCTCGCGCGCGGTCAGCCTGAAGGTGCCGCTGGTGGTGCGGATGAAGGGCACCAACGAGGCGCTGGGCAAGAAGATCCTGGCCCAGTCGGGCCTGCCCATCATCGCCGCCGACACGATGGCCGAGGCGGCCGAAAAAGTGGTCGCCGCGGCCGGCCAGCCGAGCGGCAGCTAGCAGGCGGGGACCCGACGATGAGCATCTTGGTCGACCACAGCACCCGGGTCATCACCCAGGGGATCACCGGCAAGACCGGGCAGTTCCACACCAAGGCGTGCCTGGAGTACGCCAACGGCCGCCAGTGTTTCGTTGCAGGCGTCAATCCGAAGCGGGCGGGCGAAACGTTCGAGGCGCTGCCCATCTTCGCCACTGTGCGCGAGGCCAAGGCGCGCACCGGCGCCAACACCTCGGTGATCTACGTGCCGCCGGCGGGCGCAGCCGAGGCGATCTGGGAAGCGGTGCAGGCGGACCTGGACCTGGTGATCTGCATCACCGAGGGCATCCCGGTGCGCGACATGATCGTGGTGCGCGACAAGATGCGCCGCGAAAAGCGCCGCACGCTGCTGCTGGGGCCGAACTGCCCGGGCGTGATCACGCCCGGGGAGATCAAGATCGGCATCATGCCGGGCCACATCCACCGCAAGGGCCGCATCGGCGTGGTGTCGCGCTCGGGCACGCTCACCTACGAGGCGGTGGCGCAGATCACCGACCTGGGCCTGGGTCAGTCCACCGCGGTCGGCATCGGGGGCGATCCGGTCAACGGCTTGAAGCACATCGATGTGCTGCGGCTTTTCAACGACGATGCGGACACCGACGCCGTCGTGATGATCGGGGAAATCGGCGGCAGCGACGAGGAGACCGCGGCCCGGTGGGTCCACGAGCACATGGAAAAGCCCGTGGTCGGCTTCATCGCGGGCATCACCGCCCCGCCCGGCAAGCGGATGGGGCACGCCGGAGCCATCATCTCGGGCGGGCAGGGCACGGCCCAGGAAAAGCTCGCGGTGCTGGACTCCTGCGGCATCCGGGTCACGCGCAACCCCTCCGAGATCGGCAAGCTGCTGCGCAGCATGCTTTAGGCAAGCGGCGAATTCCTCCTCTTGCACCAGGCTTATCGGACCCTCAATGCAGCGGCTTTCGATTCGACTTGCGCGTTTGGCCGCGCATCGAGGCTAAACTTAAAAAACGGGACCGGTCGCAGGACCGTCGTCCGGTCAACGACGAGCAGGTGATGCAAGAGTCGAACGAGCTGGCGCTGAACTTCGCGCTCAAGAGCCATCCCGGCAGGATCCGCCCGCTGAACGAGGACGCGGTCGGCGCCGACCCCGGCATCGGCCTTTTCATCCTGGCCGACGGACTGGGCGGCTACAACGCCGGCGAGGTGGCCAGCACGATGACGGTGAGCATGCTGCTCACGGACCTGGGGGCGCAACTGGAGCGCGCCAACGGCGGCCTGGACACGTTCGACCCGACCGATGCGCTGCGCAGCGCGCTGGTGGCGATGAACTCGGCCATTTTCCGGGCGGGGCTGAACAGCGCCGCCTACGAGGGCATGGCCACCACGGTGGTGATCGCGTGGTTCCTGGGCGGGCGCCTGTGGGTGGCGCACGCGGGCGACTCGCGCCTGTACCGGCTGCGCGACGGCCACCTCGAGCAGATCACGCGCGACCACTCGTTTTCACAGGAGCTGGTCGAGGCCGGCATGGTCACCGCCGAGGAGGCGCGCGTGCTGCCGGCCAAGAACCTGGTCACCAAGGCGCTGGGAGCCACGCCGGAGCTCGAGCCCGAGGTGCGCGACTACGACGTGCGGCCGGGCGACGTGGTGCTGATGTGCTCGGACGGGCTGACCGAAATGGTCTCCAACCTGGAAATCGGGGGGCTGATCACCGGCTGCGGATACGATGTGGTCGAATCGGCACGCCGGCTGATCGATCTGGCCAACGAGGCTGGCGGCCGCGACAACACCTCCGTCATCCTGGTGCGGGTGGCGGCGCCCGAGTCGGAGGCCGAGGCCACGGCAGAGCAGGCGCAGGCGGAACTGGACCAGCCCGAGCAGGAAGAAATCCCGGTGTTGCAGCTTAGCGATCAAGTGGTTCACTGACTGGAATCGGGCGCGCGGTACTGGCAGAATCGATCGGTGCGGCAAATCAAAAGAGATTGACAGGTGGAATCGCGGGGGCTCAAAGACGTTGGGGTCGGGGTTGCGGAGAGGCCAGAGATGCCGCGATTGGTGTTGAGCCTGGACGGCGTGGTCCTGCGCGAGGTCAACCTGACCAAGGACCGCACGACCATCGGGCGCCGCTCGCATAACGATCTGGTCATCGACAACCTGGCCGTGAGCGGCGAGCACGCCGTGATGATCATGGCCGGGGCCGATGTGTACCTGGAGGACCTGGGCTCGACCAACGGCACCACGGTCAACGGCCAGCCGATCAAAAAGCACCTGCTGCAGCATGCGGACACCGTCGAGATCGGCAAGTACCGCATCCGCTTCCTGACCAACGGCGGGCCCGACTCCGGCAGCAACGTCGACATCGACACCTCCCAGCCGCTGCGGCGCGAGTTCTACGGGCCGGGCCCCACGACGATCCAGATTCGCCCGCCGGGAGCCTCGCTGGACGAGGCGCACGGCACCGCCATGGTCAAGATCCTGTCCGGCGCCAACGCCGGGCGGGAGCTGGCACTGGTCAAAGCGCTCACGACGATCGGGCGCCCCGGCCACCAGGTCGCGGTGATCACCCGCCGTCCGACGGGCTACTTCATTGCCCATGTGGAAGGTGATGTGTTTCCGATGGTCAACGGCACCAACCTCGGTTCGGCCGCCCATCCGTTGAAGGACAAGGATCTGATCGAGCTGGCGGGCGTGAAGATGGAATTCACGAACCCGAGCCAGCCTCCGGCAGCAAACGAGTAGGGCAAGTACCTATCCGGTCCGCCTGGCGTCATCGCCAGGCTCGCTTTTCTCCCCGCTTTCCCGTTTGCCACCAGGCCCCGCTGCGCGGCCTGTGCAGGAGCACGTTCCTTAGGAGAATCAAAAACCTACGGTAGGCATGCCCCCAATTGACCCAAACACGGTATGTGCAGTACGTTTACGCACATACGGGATGGCTGCCGTACGAACAAATGACATGAATCTGGTAGTCATTTAGCTAATTTAGGCGGCACGCATCTTGTATGGAATATCACGTGGCGTGGGGCCGATTGCAGTTTTGCGGGATGCGGGTGACTGACATGGGGATACGTCAAGCGGCAGTTCGTGGCTTCACGCTCATCGAGCTGATGATCGTCGTCGCGATCGTGGGCAT
>DASZFP010000172.1:0-1762 GCA_035939615.1 Burkholderiaceae bacterium
GTCGATCAGCCGCCCGCGATCCTCTGGCCGCGCCGCCTCGATCTTCGGGGCGAACGCCGTGACGGCCTGCTTGGCCCCCTTGAAGCTGATCTTCCGCGGTTCGGTGTCGCTCTCGGCCGCGGCGACGGCCATGACGGTGCGCAGCAGGTTGTACGCCAGCAGGTGCGCCCAGATCTCCTTGCGCACCATCTCCGGCGTCTTGCAGCGCAGCACGTCCATCTTCATCGTCGCTTTGATGGATCTGATATCGACCTCCCCGTCCCATCTCCGCTCATACAACGCGCCGATCTGCCCGCCGTCGATCGCTGCGTCCAGGATCGTGGTAATGACCTTGAATTGTTCGACGCGGTTGTCCTTGTCCCGCGCATCGACGCTCACCTGGCGCATCAGCAGGGTCTTGGGGTACGTGCGGTACTGTTCCCCTTTCATGCCGTGCGGCTTGTTCGGCCGTTGCCAGAGGATGAGGTCGCCGTCGGGCCCGCTCGCTACCGCCCGGGTGCCCACGCGTTCCGCCGCCACGCGGGCCACCAACTCGACGCCGCGCTGGCGCAACTCGCAGGCGAGGAAGTAGTTGTCGAACAGGGCGTCGGCGACGACCACGTCGCCGGGCCGGAGCGAGTCGTACATCTGCCGCAGCAGCGTGGTCTCGCCGGTGCCCTTGCCCGCGTACGGCGCGATGGCCAGGTCGTGGCAGGCGCCCGTCGCCAGCGACAGCAGCACGGCCACTCGGGCCAGCGGGAAGCCGAGGCCCGGCTTCTGGTTGTAGACCTGCGGGTAGGCTTCCTGGTTCTGTGGGGTGTCGGGCATGGAGACGTGGGAGCCGTCGGCGATGTAGGCGTCCCGCCCGTTCCACTTCCACGCCTGGGGCAGCCCGTCCTGCAACTGCCGGGCGGTGCGTTTGGCCAGGGCGCGCAACACGCCGGTGGGCAGGCGTGCCCGGGCGTTGCAGTAGCTGGCGGCGTTGGGCGAGCACGGCTCCAGGCCGGACGCGGCGCGGTGCGCGATGACGCGCGAGACGGCGTCGCGGCAGCCGTGGTCGTCGCTGAGCACTTGGCTGAGGAAGCCCCAGATGGTGGTGATCGGGCCGAACACCCGGTCGCGGTACTCGACTTTGTGTTCGTCGAGGACTTCCAGGATGCTGGCCTCGGTCAGGATCTCGGCGAACGGCAGCCCCCGGCTGCTCGTGAAGCGAGCGCGAACCGTCTCCAAACTCGTCATGGATCGCCTTCGGGGACTCCGGTCGGTGTTATCGGCACTGAGATTGGTGGCGGCCTGTCGGCCGCCGCGAGCGGACACCACACCCTATTCTTCGCGGGGTAGCCGCTGAAGGAAATGTTTAAGCTAGCGCCATTCGGCGAGGTGACCGAAGCGCGCAGTAGTCGGTGCGAAAGACCGCGTTCTGCGGCCAAAAAGCTTTGCCTTGGTGTAGCCGTTTTAATCCTGTTCGCCGAGAGTTTGGGCGTATGTTTTGCCGTACGGGTAGAAGAGTTCCTTGTGGTCGTTCTGCCACGCCGCCTTGAGTTCAGGCGTTGTGATGTCCCAGTCCGGCCGGCATTTCCTGCTGACGGCGCGCAGGTCCTGGCGGAGCTCTTCCATCATGGGTCGTCCGAAGAACCAGTAGCCGTTGTAAACCTTGTATATGACAAGACCGGGCTCGAGCACGATCGTGTGCGGGATCATTGGGTTGTGGCCCGGGTCGGTGTACTCGGCGATGTCGAGGTCCTTTTGGACCTTGCGGCCCGCGTCGGAGAGAAACGGCCAG
>DASZFP010000173.1:0-4387 GCA_035939615.1 Burkholderiaceae bacterium
ATTCCGACACGATGCTGGCGTTCCAGGCGCCGCCGGAAGCGGTGATCGCGCCGGTGATGAAATACGGGAAGATGCCGGGCAGGATGACGGTGCGCCACCACTGCCATCCCCGGATGCGGAAGATGCCGGCCGCCTCCCGCAAGTCGGTGGGAAACGCCGATGCCCCCGCGATCACGTTGAACAGAATGTACCATTGCGCCCCCAGCATCATCAGCGGGCTGACCCAGATATCGACGTTGAGGTTGAAGCCGACGATCAGCACGACCGCGACGGGGAACACGAGATTGGCCGGAAAGGCGGCCAGGAATTGCGCCACCGGCTGTACCTTTTCGGCCCAGCGCGGACGCAGGCCGATCCATACCCCGAGCGGCACCCAGATCAGGCTCGCCAACGCGATCAACAGCACCACACGCACCAGGGTGATGGCGCTCAGGACGAACACCTCCCAAACGTCGCCCCAGGCGAGCTCGGTGCTGATGAAATCCACGACCTGCCACACCACATAGGCCGTGCCCGCCGCTACGATCGCGTACCACGCCAGGTCGAGCACGCGCGACGAAACCGGGCTTTGGATGCGCACCTTGGTGCGCGGCAGCCGCAGCCGCAGCCGCAGCGAAAACCGGAACGCCTTGCCGAACGGCGTGGCCAAGAGCTGGAGGAACCGGGTTCGCCGCACGACGTCGAGCAGCCAGGATTCCGGGACCGACTGGGCCGCCGTCTGCTCGAAGCGGAACTTGTCGGACCAGGCCACCAGCGGGCGGAACATGCATTGATCGTAGATCAGGATGACGATCGTCATGGCCAAGATCGCCCAGCCCACCGCCGCGAGGCTCATCTGGTCGATGGCCATCGAGACGTAGGCGCCGATGCCGGGCAGCGTGATCGTCTTGTCGCCGACGGTGATCGCCTCGGAGGCGACCACGAAGAACCAGGCGCCCGACATCGACATCATCATGTTCCACACCAGGCCCGGCATCGCGAACGGCACGTCGAGGCGCCAGAACCGCTGCCAGGCCGAGAACTGAAACGCCTGGGCGGCCTCCTCCAGGTCGCGCGGAACCGTGACCAGGGACTGGTAGAAGCTGAACGCCATGTTCCAGGCTTGGCTGGTGAAGATGGCGAATACGCATGCCAATTCTGCCCCCAGCACCTTGCCGGGGAACAACGACATGAAGAAAACCACCGTGAAGGAGATGTAGCCGAGGATCGGGACCGACTGCAGGATGTCGAGAATCGGGATGAGCACCAGGCCGGCGCGCCGGCTCCTGGCGGCGAGCGTCGCGTAGGTGAAGGTGAATACCAGCGAGGCGACCAGCCCGGCCAGCATGCGCAAGGTCGTGCGCAGCGCGTATTCGGGCAGGTTCCACGGATCGAGCGAAACCGTCGCCTCCTGCACGACCTCCAAGGGGGCCTGCATCTGGCGCACGCCGATGAACGCCAGCGCCAGCGCGCCGAGGATCAGCGGAGCCGCCACCAGATCCCACCGGTTCGGCAGATAGGCCCGAACCGTACCGCCGATGGCAAGGTAGGGGTGATCGGTCATTCCATCGCCTATTTCGGACGAGGCCCCGCTGAGGCTACCAATCGCAGCGGCGGCGGATGCTAAGCCGGATGACAAAACCTGAGAGGGACGGCGGCAGACGCCCGACCGCCGAGCTACGCTTCTTTCATGGGCGGGGACTTAAGGTCAAGTGATACCGAGCTTGTGACGCCGGCATGACGCGCGTTCAGCGCGGCGCCTCGGGGCGGGTCCTGATTGTCAGAACTTGATCGCGCTGCGGCCGCCGATCACGAAGGCATCGCGAATGGCCTGCGCCGGATTGAGCGGGTCGGGCACATGGCCGCCGGGATGGACGATCTGCTGCAGGTCGGCCTGGATCGTCCACCAGGGCGCGAGCTGCAGGCTGTAGTCGAGCTCGAGCACGATCTCCCGGTCGCGCACCGGAAAGAAGGCGCCGGTGAGGAGCTGCGTATCGGCATCGAGCGCGGCAGCATCCGGGCTGATGCGCGAATAGGCGACGGCGAGGGTCAGCACGTCGTTGTCGCGGCCCGGCAGCGGCGCTGTGAGGCCGAGCCCCCCGTCCACATAGGACGCCACCAGGTTGCGGTCCGAGGGCGATGCGCCGGCGCGGAAGAAGGCGTTCAGGTTTTGCGGACCCTTCTGGGCGCGCCAGATCATCTGGTCGACCACGCCGTAGATTCCCCAATTGCCCTGGCGCATCAGCGGAAAGGCGCTGGCGGGCGATGCCAGCGAAACCGGCACCCCGGCGGCGCTGAGGCCGAAATGCAGATCCGGGAAGCTCGTGGTCGCGTACCAGCCGCCTAGCTTGTAGATGGCGGGCATCCCCTTGGCGTCCTTGCCCTGGTTGATCCCGTATTGCGCCTCCTCCATCCACAGCGCGCCGCCGCTGGTGCTGAACGTGGTGCCGTAGCGGTTGCATTGTTGCGGCACGCCGACACAGTCGGCCCCGGCCGGGGCGCCGCTGAACACGGCCGACAGGACTGTAATCTCGTCAGTCGGCTTGAGCGCCAGCCGGACGCCGGGCGTGGCGAGCGGGTAGACCGGCCCGCCCTGCAGCTGGTCGGCCGCCAGCAGGGCCGCATAGCCGAAGGTCGAGTTGATGAGGTTGCCGGCGGTGTTGCTGATCAGGAACTCGTCATCGGCCGCGATCTGGCCCAGCCGCACCGAGACCTTGTCGCCTAGGAAATTCTGCTGGAACCAGGCCGTGAACAGCCGGGTCGCCGGCACCGCCTCGATATTGCTCGGGTCCGCGATGCTGCCGGTGTAGTCGTTCGCCGGCGTGCCGTGGGCATGGCCGATCTGGTAGAACTTGGTCTGCACCGAGGCCCCCTTCCAGCCCAGCAGCTTGTCAAGGTCGGTGTCGACCCACAGCTCGAACCTGTGCTCGTAGCTCACGCCCTGGCGGATGCCGCCCAGCATGCCCAAGATCTCGCCCGTATAGTTGAACGTGATATCGAAGCCGCGCTGGCTCAGCGCCGTGCGCCCCCCGCCCCAGTCGCCGGTGAGCTTGTCGCGCTGCCACAGGTCGTCGGCGCGCGCCGGCGGCGCGAGCGCGGCCGCCAGTCCGACCAGCATGACGGATGCGCGCCGGGCCCCGATCAGCCCAAATCGTCGCGGAGCGTCGATCTCCATGCGGTCCCCCAGGCGGCCATGGAACAGCGGCGACTCAAGATCAACTCGAGTTTCAACTCATGTTGCGAGTACCCGTCCCGCGACCCGATTCTCGTAACCCCTTACGCTCGCACCATACCCCGAAATCTCCAGCTGAGTCCGCAGTCCTTTCTCAGCTGGTGGGGATGAAGAAGTATTGCTTCAGCCGGTCGGTCTCGGCCTGGCCGACATATTTGCCGATCTCCTTGTCGAACTGCGTCCAGGTCTTCCACGGCCGGTATTCCTCGAACTCGCCGGACATGCGCGGGCCGACGCCCGGTATCAGCAGGAATTCCGGCTTGGTGCCGGTGTTCAAATTGATCGGCACGAAGGCCTTGCGATAGAACTCCTTGGCCTGATCGGCGGTAAGCTTCTGCTCGAGCAGGTACGCGTTGAGCTCGACCACGGTCTTGAACGGCCGCTTGGCGACCATCCCCTTCACGATATCGGGCGTCATGTGCGGCAATTGCGCGAGCTCGCTCTCGGTCGCCATGTTCGGGTCGATGAGCTTGCCGACCTGCGCGTGCGCCGAAGATCCCAGCACCGCCAGGGCACCAACCAGCACCATCGCGGCAATCGTTGCGCGCATCAGCGTCATGTCAGGCACTCCTTCTGTAGCGGATATCGGTGAACGCGTAGGCGAGCCCGAGCAGGCCCATCTGGATCATCATGCCCGGTGCGAGCAGCGGCGGCGCCTTGGCATGCACGATCTTGTCCAGCAGCTCCCAGGTGCTGAGATCCGGATTGAGCTCGAGCTGGTACTCCGCCGAGCCATTGAAGTGGGCCGCCATGCCGGCGAAGCCCGACAGCACGAACAGCCCCATGACGATCTGCAGGGCGCGCAGGCTGGCGGTATTGTTGGCGGTTGCCTGCCAGACCAGCGCCGCGGCCCCCAAGGCCATCAGGACGAGCGGAACGAACTGCAAGGCCTGCTCGTCATGCTCCAGCAGAATGAGCTCCGTCATTGTCCCGATGAGCCCGAGCACGATCACGCCCACGATCCACAGACGGAGCCGTTCGAGGACGACGCTGTCCGTGTCCGCTTTCGGTCGACCCGCATCCATGTGCGGCTCCCTCCCTGGTCTGTTCGGTTAATGTGTCGTTATTTCTGGCCGCGTGCCTCTTTCACCACCAGCGCCAGCGCCGCGTTGTACTGGGTGTTGACCGCCGTGATCAATGCGGTCACTTGCGCCACGTCCGGCTTGTCGGCCATCA
>DASZFP010000174.1:0-4737 GCA_035939615.1 Burkholderiaceae bacterium
CCGGTGCCGACAGGATTCCGGCGCGGCCCGCCGCGGGCTTGGCGCCGGCGCCCGGTTCAGGCATGACCCGCCTGGCCGGTGAGCTGCAGCGAATCGACCCCCAGAAGCTTCAAGGCAGCGGCGAAGCGCGACCTCACCGGCGTGTCGAAGATCACGCGCGGATCGGCCTTCACGGTCAGCCAGCCGTTCTGCCCCAGCTCGTGCTCGAGCTGGCCGGCGCCCCAGCCCGAATAGCCGAGCGTCACCAGCAGGCGCGGGGGTCCGTTGCCCTCGGCCACCGCCTCCAGCACGTCCTTGGAAGTGGTCAGCCCGATGTCGACGCCCACGTTCAGCGTCGAGCTGAAATTGCCGGTCGGCGTGTGCAGAACGAAGCCGCGTTCGGTCTGCACCGGTCCTCCATAGAACACCGGCTCGTCGCGCCAGGGCGCGATTTCCAGACGCAGATCGATCTTGTCGAACAGCCGCGCCAGTGTCAGATCGGTGGGCCGGTTGATCACGAGCCCCAGTGCGCCCTTTTCGCTGTGCTCGCAAACGTAAACGACCGTCCCGTCGAAGTTCGGATCGACCATATTGGGCATGGCGATCAGAAACTGGTCGGTGAGGTCCATGGCCATAAGTCTAACGGAGGCAGCGAGCCCGGGCAGGGCCGTTGATTCGCTGCAACAACCGACGCTTAACGTTCCGCCGCACGGATGGCCGCGATCCGGTCCTCGGTATCGGGGTGTGTCTGCAGGTAGCGCGCCCAGCCGTGCGCCTGGCCACCCTGGTGCGCCGTTTGCAGCTGCTGCAGCAGCTGGGCGAGCGGTTCGATCGGTATCTGCCTGAGCTTGAGCAGATCGATCGCGTACGAGTCGGCCTCGCGCTCCATATCGCGCGAATAGGACAGGTTCGCCAGCGCCGCCGGCAGCGCCGCTGACACGCCCGAGACATCTCCGGCAATCAGCGTGACCACGGCGCCGACCACGGTGCCGGAAATGACCAGGCGCATCAGGTGGCGGCGCTCCACGTGGCCGATCTCGTGCGCCAGTACGCCAGCCAGCGCCGCATCGTTCGGCGCGAGTTGCACCAGCTGATCGGTGACGACCACGGTACCGCCGGGCAGCGCGAAGGCGTTGGCGCCGAACGAGCCGCCGTCGCGCAAAACGAGGTGAAACGAGCGGCCATCCTGCGGAACGATCGAGCCGAACACATGCTGCACCCGATCGGTCTGCTCCGGCGCGAGCTTGCTCGGGCCGAACTGCTGCTCGACGATCTTGACGGCGCGCGTGCCGATGCCCGCCTCGACCCCGGGCGGAATGCGGCGCGCGACCCGCTCGGCGGCCACCGGCAGTCCCCAGCGGTACAGCGCGAAAATGGCCGCCAGCAACATCGCCATCGCGGCCAGCACGTGGCTCCAGCGACGGTGCGAACGGGCCACCCACGAATCGTGGTAGCCGACTGCCGCCAGCGCCGCGTCGAGCCCGGCCTGATCGGAGATCTCGCAGAAGCCGCCGTCGGCAAACCGGATCACGCGCGGTGCATGTTGCAGGCGCTCGGACAAGCGCGCGCGCCTCCAGTCGTAGCCGCGCTGCAGGGTCTGGCCCCGCACGACGATGCCGCCGGAGCCGATCCGGAGTTCGACCGCCTGGGGCTGCGACCGCAAGCCGTCATAAAAAAGCGCCGGCAGGACCGTTCGTAGCGGGGTCTGACCCGTGCTCACAATCCGAAATCCAGGTCCATCACGTCGACGGCGCCCTCTCCCGCCGAACCAACGCCCGCGTCCTTTCCTTCGCTGACGAACCGGCCCAGCGCATCGGCGTCGAGCACCTCGATCGACTCGACCTTGTACTTCATCAGGCGCATCACAGCGAACGGGATCAGCAGACCCACGCTCACCAAGATCATCACCAGGTTGGTCAACGTGATGCCGATCAGGCGGCCGGCACGCACGTCGCTGGCGAAGCCGAGCCGTTCCAGCCGGGTGCCGTCCCAGACCGCGTTCTGAATCCGCGCGGTCACGATCGGCGCCACCGCGAGCATCACGCTGTAAAAAAGGATCACGAACAGAATGCCGACCACGACGCCGAGCCTGCGGGCATCACTGGCGTGGCCGGCGCTGGCGAAGCCGATCGCGCCCATCAGCACGCCCCCTGCCACGAGGGCGAGGAACAACAGCAAGCCGGCCACCAGATAGGGAGCGTAAAACTCCCAGACCCTCGCTTGGAAGCTGGCGCGGGCGGTGCCGTAAAGGGCGTGCCCGTGCTGCCAGCGCTTGAAGCAGAAATGCAGGTACGGCCAGAGCAGCATGAAGGCAAGGTATAGCAGACCCAAGTCGATGGCCAACTTCGGGTCCGGATGTTTCGGATCGCCGGACAGCGCGAGCACGACGCTCGGTCCCAGCACCACCACCATCGGCAGGCCGATGATCAGGTACGCGTGCGACAGCGGGCCGTCGAAGCGAAAGCGCAACCCGCGGTAACTCGAGTTGTGCAGCCGGAACCGGTACGACTGCGTCAGCAGCCACGGCACCGCCAAAAGCAGCCCCGCCAGCGCAATCAGCCCGAACAGGCCCAGCAGCGTCAGCGACAGCTTGTACAGCACCGCCAGCAGCACCGCCAGGATGCGCCCCTTCAGGATCGCGATGGGGTCGCCGTGATAGTCGAACACCGATCCGTCCAGGCGCGTGTTGCGATACAGGTACTGCATCTTGCGCACCTTGGCCCACGCCGAATAGATGCCCAGCGTGACGATCGTCAGCAGCAGGTTGACGATCCAGATCCGGAAGTACTCCTGTCCGGTGCCGGTGAACCGGACCCGGCTGCGGCGCGGCGGCGCTGCGGCCGCAGGCTGCACCGGCTCGGGCTGCATCGGTTCGTACACGTTGATGACGTCGTCCATGTGCAGCCTCTCCGCGCTTTGTCGGGCCACTTTTTGCGCGCCTTTTCAGCCGTTTGTATAGGCAAAGAGCGCGGTGGGCAAGGCCCGACGCGTGGGCGTGCGCGGATCGCACGGACGGGTAAAAAAAGGGCCCCGCAAAGCGGGGCCCCGGCAGCTGCAGCGCGGACTCCTCACCGGAGCCCGCGATCGCACGATTACATGTCCATGCCGTCCATGCCGCCCATACCGCCCATGCCGCCGCCCGGTCCGCCCTTGGAGGGCTTGTCCTCGACCAGCTCGGCCACCATGGCGTCGGTGGTCAGCATCAGGCTGGCGACCGAGGCCGCGTTCTGCAGCGCGGTGCGCGCCACCTTGGTCGGGTCGAGCACGCCCATCTGGACCAGGTCGCCGTAGGTGTGGGTCTGGGCGTTGAAGCCGTAGTTGCCCTTGCCTTCGGCCACCTTGTTCACCACCACGCTGGGCTCTTCGCCGGCGTTGGCCACGATCATGCGCAGCGGCTCTTCCATCGCGCGCAGCACGATCTTGATGCCGGCTTCCTGGTCGGGATTGTCACCCTTGAGGTTGGCGATGGCCTGCTTGGCGCGCACCAGCGCCACGCCGCCGCCCGCCACGATGCCCTCTTCGACCGCGGCGCGTGTTGCGTGCAGCGCATCTTCGACCCGGGCCTTTTTCTCCTTCATTTCGACCTCGGTCGCGGCGCCGACCTTGATCACAGCGACGCCGCCGGCCAGCTTGGCCACGCGCTCCTGCAGCTTTTCCTTGTCGTAGTCGCTGGTCGCCTCTTCGATCTGCTGGCGGATCGCCTTCACGCGCGCTTCGATCGCCTTGGTCTCGCCGGCGCCGTCGATGATCGTCGTGTTCTCCTTGGCGATCTCGATGCGCTTGGCCTGCCCCAGGTCATGCAGGGTGGTCTTCTCCAGCGTCATGCCGGTTTCCTCGGCAATCACGGTGCCGCCGGTCAGGACCGCGATGTCTTCCAGCATCGCCTTGCGGCGGTCGCCGAAGCCCGGCGCCTTGACCGCGCAGGTCTTCAGAATGCCGCGGATGTTGTTCACGACCAAAGTGGCCAGCGCTTCGCCCTCGAGCTCTTCGGCCACCACCAGCAGCGGACGGCCGGCCTTGGCCACCTGCTCCAGCACCGGCAGCAGGTCGCGGATGTTGGAGATCTTCTTGTCGTGCAGCAGCACGTACGGGGCGTCCAGCACCGCGATCTGCTTTTCGGCGTTGTTGATGAAGTACGGCGACAGGTAGCCGCGGTCGAACTGCATGCCCTCGACTATTTCCAGCTCGCTCTCGAGCGACTTGCCGTCCTCGACCGTGATCACGCCTTCCTTGCCGACCTTGTCCATCGCGTCGGAGATGATCTTGCCGATGTCGGGATCGGCGTTGGCCGAGATGGCGCCCACCTGCGCGATTTCCTTGCTGGTGGTGCAGGGCTTGCTGATCTTCTTGAGCTCCTCGACGGCGCTGATCACGGCCTTGTCGATGCCGCGCTTCAGGTCCATCGGGTTCATGCCGGCCGCGACGTACTTCATGCCCTCGACCACGATCGCCTGCGCCAGCACGGTTGCAGTGGTGGTGCCATCGCCGGCGGTGTCGGAGGTCTTGGACGCGACTTCCTTGACCATCTGCGCGCCCATGTTCTCGAACTTATCCTTCAGTTCGATCTCCTTGGCCACCGACACGCCGTCCTTGGTGACGGTCGGGGCGCCGAAGCTGCGCTCCAGCACGACGTTGCGGCCCTTCGGGCCCAGCGTGATTTTGACTGCGTTGGCGAGGATGTTGACGCCGCGAATCATCTTGTGGCGCGCGTCTTCGCCGAAGAAAACCTGCTTGGATGCCATTGAGTAACTCCGAATC
>DASZFP010000175.1:0-3364 GCA_035939615.1 Burkholderiaceae bacterium
GACCAGTGGGTCGGCCAGCGATTCGAGCAGCTGCACGTCGACTGGCTCGGCCAGGGCGAGGACTTCCAGCAACTCCAGCACCACGGTGTCCAGGCGGCCAAGGCGAGTTTCGATCAGCTCGGTAAGCCGCGGACTGGTGACGATAGCCCCGTGCCAGCGCCACACACCTGCCACGCATGCCAGGTTGCCGCTGTCCAGCCCGCCCAGAATCAGCTCCCGCAGGTATAGCGGGTTACCCTGGGCAAGCCGCCACAAGGCATGCACAGTGCTTCCCTCCACCTGCCCGCCAAGCGCGGCATCAACTAGTGCCGCGGCTTCGTCGCGCGAGAGCGCCTGAATCTCGAATCGCTCGGCACCGGTGTCCTTCCACAAGGCGACAATCGGGTCCGGTGCGGGCGTCTCGCTCCGCGTGGTAACCAGGATGGTAACGGGCGTGGCGGTGGCGAAATGATGCACCAGCGCGGCGGATGAGTCATCCAGAAGGTGCGCGTCGTCGATCGCGACCAGCAGACGACGACCACCCGCCTCAGCGACCAGGCCGTCGGCTACACGTCGCAGCAGTTCCACCCGGTCGGGGACAGTATCGCCAAGGCGTGGCATCAGATGCGCGACAGCGCCGAAGGGAATCGAGGAAGCGGCCTGAGTCGCCGCCGCCCAGCGCACCACGTACTCTCGCGCCTGGCACAGGCCGAGCACTTCCCGGGCCAGCCGGGTCTTCCCGACACCCGGGGCACCAGCCAGGACCACCGCTTGCGCACCGCGCGATGCCAGCGACTGTTCAACGGCCGCCAGCTCCTCGCCACGCCCGATCAGCGGCCACTCCGCGCTCCTCGCCGCGCAAAAGCCGCCAGGTTGAGGCATTTGTGAAACCCCGTTCGACACAAAGACGGAAACGATCCGTCCACCCGACCGTAAGTCGGCCGGATAACACATGCAAGGGATTGACTTCGCTACGCTTCCATTCCAAGCTCGCTCCATCTCTGCCGTACCAATCGCGTGCCCATGTCAGCCCAGTTCGCATCCGCCTAAAGCATGGCCGTATGGCTCATCGCTTACCCGGCCTGCCGACCGGCGATGAACCGGACACGCCGGCAGGGATCATAGCCGACGCGGCCGGCCCAGCAGCGCACGATCGCCTGTGTCGTGGTTGGCTGCCCGCCGGGATGCACCGGCGCGGCGTCCTCTGAGTAGCACTGGTGGGGTCGCCGCAAAGATGAGTACCCGGCTACTCAGGCCAGATCGCCCCGGCCGTCATAGTTTCCCAGTGTGGAACGCAGCACCGCCATCGATCGGCTTCCCGAAGCATATGCGGCCGCGCTGCGCCTGCAGGATGAAGGCCACGACGACCAGGCCATTGCCGTACGGCTCGGGCTGGCGCCGGCCGCAGTAGGCCCGCTGCTGCGCGTGGCTGCGGCGAAGCTGCACACCATCCTCGCCGCCGGAGAGGAGGGCACGTGACCTTCCCTCGGCGACACAGCACCCAGCACGTGAAAGGCCTGATTCCGGATGTATAACCCAGTAGCAATTTAAGCAGGCCACCAATCGCGAGCATCATCGGCGCAAAGAGCAGGAGGCGTTAAGGTGTTTCTACCCATCGGGCCTGACTTCGTTTTAGGGTCCCGCGACTTCAACTTCAAGTGCGCTTATGGCTGGATTCCGGTAAGCGTTCCCGATCGTTAAGGCGAGGGTGGATCGAGGGGGCACGACCGGATGCAGTGGGTTCCGATTTCGCGAAAGAAGGAACGAGGGGGGGACCAGCCCAATGACAATACGGTCTAGTGAAGCTACGGACGGAGCAAGTACGACTGGCCCGCCGTCGACGCGTTCACGGCAACAGAGGTGACTGACAGGTCGCGGGGCTTGTCCCGGGCGGGAAACTTGCGTCAGGATCACGCGCCAGCCGCCCGTCCTGCCAGCCCCCGACTCCTGCGCGGTCTCCATTCGCAGGCGACCCGGGAGGATCGGAAATGAGAATACAAATCGTGGCTGCAGTTGCGCTCGCAGCGTCGCTATTCGCGGTGCCGCCGTCATCGGCGAAGACGGACAAACCGCCGGCAGCGCCGGCGACCGTAGCGCTCGCCTGGAATGCGAATGCCGTCGCCGCCGTGCGCGCCGCCAGCGTGATCGACCCGCAGGGCACAGCAGCGCGGCCGCTGTATCAGACCGAGGGCCTGCTCTACATGTCCTATGTCCAGGCTGCGGTCTATGACGCGGCGACCAAGATCGGTCACCGCTACGCGCCCTACCATCGCTTCTCCGCACGGGCCGGCAACGCCTCACTCGAAGCGGCGGTGATCGCAGCCGCCTACCACACGCTGGTGTTCTACCTCGGCGACCCGGGCGGCACCTTGGCCGCCAAGTACGCAGCGTCGATCGCCGCGCTTCCCCACGACCGAACCACAGCCAGGGGAATCGCGGTCGGCCAGGCGGCTGCGGCGGACATCGAGGCGCTCCGCGCGAACGACGGACGCAACGCACCCGTCGCAACGCCGTTCGGCGCTGGCCCGCTTCAGCCCGGCCTGTGGGTCTGGGCGCCGCCGCCCTCCCTGCAGATTGCGCAAACGCCGTGGATGGCGGTGATGCGGCCGTTCATGCTCGGCAGCACCTCGCAGTTCCGGGCGCCCGCCCCGCCCGCGCTGACGAGCGCGCTCTACACGCACGACTTCAATGAAACGAAGGCGTACGGTTCCGCGACGAGCGCCGTGCGCACCCCTGCGCAGACGGCGATCGCGTACTTCTGGAACGCCAATGCGGTCAATCAGGTGAACCAGACTCTCCAGAACGCCGCCACCCAGCACAACATGGACCTTCTCGACACGGCGCGTCTGCTGGCGGCGGGGAACATGGTGCCGACCGACGCCGGCATGGCGTGCTTTGACTCCAAGTACACCCACCAGTTCTGGCGCCCGATCACCGCGATCCGCAACGCCGGTATCGACGGCAACCCGGCTACGACCGCCGATCCGGCCTGGACGCCGCTCCTCACGACGCCCAATCACCCGGAGTACCCCTCGCAACACGGGTGCGTGACCAGCGCGGTTGCCCAGGTCCTCGCGAACGCGCTCAACACCAGCCGCATCAACGCAACCATCCCGGGCGCGCAGGGCGGCGCCACCACGCTCACCACATCGCAGACGTTCGCGACGGTGCAGGATCTTTACACACAACTCGTCAACGCCCGCGTCTGGATCGGCTTCCACTACCGCAACTCCGTGGTCGCCGGAGAAAACCTCGGCACCGCGGTAGCGAAATGGGAGCTTCAGCGCTACTTCCTGCCCACCGATTGATGACGACTAGGCGGCCGGAAGCCGCCGCACCTGGCTGGCCGGGGGCAGGCCTTTCAAGAGAGGAGGGCACAGCCAAG
>DASZFP010000176.1:0-6092 GCA_035939615.1 Burkholderiaceae bacterium
GAACGCCTGTACGACTTGCGCCTGAACGCGTCCTATTACTACGACCAGACCTACGGGGCCACGATCGGGCGCTTTTCCCGGCGCGGCACCTCCGATCCGGTGCTTTATGCCCCGACCGGCAGCCCCGACACCACCGGCACCGTTTTCCAGGTCGATTACACCCCGTTCGGCAAAGCCGACTCGTGGGGCCGCCCCTTCGCCAACGTCCGGGTCGGCCTGCAGTACACGCTGTACGACAAATACAACGGCGCCAGCACCAACTACGACGGCACCGGCCGTAACGCGGGCGACAACAACACGACGTACCTGTTTGTTTGGATGGCCATCTAAAGGGCGGAGAGCGCTATGAATCTAAAAACTTTTCTGCGGGTGATCCCGCTGGCCTGCATCTCGATCGCGGCCGGAGCGGCTCAGGCGGGCGGTGATCCAGCCCACGGAGCCGAGTTGTTTCAACAGAACTGCGCGGCTTGCCACAGCCATGAGCGAGGCCAGAACCTGGTCGGCCCGTCGCTCTTTTCGGTGGTCGGACGCGCGGCGGCCAGCATCGCGGATTTCGCCTACTCGGATGCGATGAAGCGCAGCGGGATCGTCTGGACGCAGGATCAGCTGGTCGCCTACCTGAAGGCGCCCCGACGCTTCATTCCCGGCATCAAGATGATGTTCCCCGGCCTTCCTGATCAGAAGGACCGCGAGGACGTCGTCGCCTTCCTGTCGAAGGCGCAGGAATCGGCGCCGGCGAGTCTGACGACGATCGACGTGCCATCGCCCAACGCCGCTTTGGGCGTGGCGAAGTAGCCGGTCAGGCCGCGCCCAGCCGCGGCTGGGTGCGTTGCGCTCGGGACTGCGCGGCCCGATCGGCGCCCGCCGACGCGCGGCTGAGCGCATCGGCCGTCCACAGAGCGCTCGCGTACAGCAGGACGGCTCCGGCCTGGTGCGCCGCCGCCAGCGGGACCGCGACGACCGACAGCAGCGTGGCCACGCCCAGCGCTACCTGCAGGGCCAGCGCTCCCAGCATCAGATTCGACTGCAGACGCGCCTGCGGCGCTGGCACCGTCCGGCGGATCCACCACCGCAGCGCCGGCACCAGAACGATCAAGGTCCACCCGATGGCGCGGTGGACGAACTGCACCGTGGCGAGGTTATAGAAGAAATTCAGATACCACGGGCTGATGCGCAGCAGATCCGGCGGCACCATGGCTCCGCCCATCAGAGGAAACGTGTTGTATGCGAAGCCCGCCCGGGTTCCTGCCACCATCCCGCCGGTCATCGCCATCAGGAAAACGACCGCCACCGTAACGGCCGCCGGCGCCGGCACGCGCCGCCGTTCCGCCAGACCGTTCCCCAGGCCCCACGCGGTCCACAGGATGGCTCCAATGATCAGCAAGGCGAGCCCCAGGTGCGCGGTCAGCCGGAACGGGCTGACCCGTGGATCCTCGACCAGGCCGCTTGCGACCATGTACCACCCGAGCGCGCCCTGCAGCGCCCCCAGCGCGAAGATCGCGGCCAGGCGCCAGGCCAGGCCGCGGGAAATCATCCGCGCCCCGATGAACCACAGCAGCGGCAGCAGGAAGACCAGGCCCGCCAGGCGGCCCATCAGCCGATGCGTGTACTCCCACCAGAAGATCGACTTGAAGCCTTCCAGGGTGAGGTCGAAGTTCACGAGCTTGAACTCGGGCGTGGCGCGATACTGATCGAACAACGCCGCCCAGGCCCTGCCGGACAGCGGCGGCAGCGCCCCGATCAGCGGCTGCCACCGCACGATCGACAGCCCCGAGTGGGTCAGCCGCGTAATCCCCCCCACGACCAGCACTGCGTACACCAGCGCGGCGCAGGCCAACAGCCAGACGGCGACCGCGCGCCCCGGCGTCGATTCGACCGCCCGTGTCACCGACGCCGACATTCGACGACGGGTCCCATCCAGCCGGAACGGCGCGCCCGCCCAGTCAATGCACGTCGCGCCAGAACACGGCGTTCAACCACCGCCCGACGCCCACGAACACCACCAGGAAAGCGATGGCCCACACGCCGATCCTGCGGCGCGTCTGCGCCGTGGGTTCGGACATCCAGTTCAGGTACGCGACCAGGTCGGCCACCTGCGCGTCGAACGCCTTCGCCGCCGCCGCATCGGCCGACTTGAAGCCGTACGCGAAGCCCGGCTCCCCGTGGTCCAGCTCGGTCCGGTTGACCACGGCAACGCCGTTCGCGTCGAACTGGCTGACGGTCTGAACCAGGCGCTGCTCGGGCCCACCCTTGCCGATGGACGCCGGCACGTCCTGGTACTCGGTCCTGGTCAGCGTGGCTTCCCGGGGACCCTGGCGCTCCCAGAAGATATCGGGCATCGAAATGTTCGGGTAGACCACGTTGTTCCAGCCGGTCTGGGTCGAGCGGTCACGGTAAAAGCCGCGCAACAGCGTGTAGATGTAGTCGGTGCCCGAGTGCTCGACCGTGTTGCGGGCCCGCACGATGACCGACAGATCGGGGGGCGCCTTGCCAAACCACGTCTTGGCGTCGTGCGGGTTCATCGCCACCGTCATCAAATCGGTGACGCGCTGGTTGCCGAAGATCAGGCTGGCCTTGATCTGCTTTTCGTCCAGGCCGATGTCACCGAGCCGATTCCACCGCATCAGGCTGGCGCCATGGCAGTTCAGGCAATAGTTCGCGAACGTGCGCGCGCCGCTCTGTAGCGCGGCCATGTCGGTGGCGCGGCCGCTCGGCCACTCATCCAGGCGCGGTTCCTGCGCGTTCACGCCGACCCAGATCACGCCCATCGCTGCGGCCACCCACCGGAAACTGGTTCCCCTCATCGTCGCCTCCCGTTCAGTGCGCGGCAAACTTCACGCGGGTCGGAACCGGCTTGAAGGTTCCCATCCGGCTCCACCACGGCATCAGGAAAAAGAAGCCGAAGTAGCAGGCGGCGCACAGTTGCGCCACCAGCGTGGTGGCCGGCGTGGGCGGGTTCATGCCCAGGTAGCCGAGCACGACGAAGGCCACGATGAAAACGCCCACCACCGCCATGTGCCAGCGCGGTCGATACCGCATCGACTTCACCGGCGACTGGTCGATCCACGGCAGCAAAGCGAAAACCATGACCGACAGCCCCATCAGGATCACGCCCCACAGCTTCGGGTCCAGTCGCACCTGCGGCACCGTCATCAACACGAACGCCACGAACGTGACGGCAGACACCGTCAGGCGTGGCCACCATCCGCGCACCCGCAGGTAGGCCAGCACGCCCAGGAACAGCGTGCCCAGCGCCAGCCACAGCAGGAACTCGGAGGTCGTGGCCCGCAGGATCGAGTAGTAAGGCGTGAAATACCACAGCGGCGCGATGTGCTGGGGCGTCTGGAACGGGTCGGCCGGAATGAAGTTGTTGCCCTCCAAAAACACGCCCCCCATTTCCGGCGCGAAGAACAGCACCGCGCAGTAGGCGAGAAAGAAGAACCCCAGGCCATACAGATCATGCACCGTGTAGTACGGGTGAAACGGGATACCGTCCAGCGGCCGGCCGTTGGCGTCGGTCTGGTCCTTGATCTCGATCCCATCGGGGTTGTTCGAACCGACGTCATGCAGCGCGAAGATGTGCGCCACCACCAGCACCAGCAGCGCCAGCGGGACCGCGATGATGTGCAGCGAGAAAAAGCGGTTCAGCGTGGCATCGCCGACCACGAAGTCGCCGCGGATCCAGGTCGACAGAACGTCTCCGATCTTCGGAATCGAAGAGAACAGATTGATGATGACCTGCGCGCCCCAGAAGCTCATCTGCCCCCATGGCAGCAGGTAGCCGAAGAAGGATTCGGCCATCAGGGCCAGGAATATCAGGCAGCCCACAATCCACACCAGCTCGCGCGGCTTTCGATAGCTGCCGTACAGCATGCCGCGCAGCATGTGCAGATAGACGACGATGAAGAAGAACGACGCCCCGGTCGAATGCATGTAGCGGATGAACCACCCGCCGTTGACCTCGCGCATGATGAACTCGACCGACCAGAACGCCTGATTCGAGTCCGGCTTGTAGTGCATCGCCAGCAGGATGCCGCTGACGAACTGGATCACCAGCACCATCAGCGCGAAGGAGCCGAAGAAGTACCAGATATTGAAATTCTTCGGCGCGTAGTACTCCGACATGTGGGTGCGGAACGCCGTCATCAGCGACGGCATGCGCGCGTCGATCCACCCCAGCAGGCCTTTGTAATTCGTCGCGTGAAGCCCCATGATCCTCCCCTTGCTTCGCTCTGAAGCGGACCGGCCGCGAACGCTGCCCGACCGCCTAGCCTGATTACGTGCTCTTCTTGTCGTCGCCGATCACGATGAGCGCGTCGGTCACGAACTTGTACGGGGGAACCTCCAGATTATCCGAAGCCGGCTTGTTCTTGAAGACGCGCCCGGCGACGTCGAAGGTCGAACCGTGACACGGGCACACGAATCCCCATTGGTCGCCCAGTTGGGGATTCTCCGCCGGAGCGAACGGACCGCTGGGCGAACAGCCCAGATGGGTGCAGATGCCGATCGCCACGAAGTAGTCGGGTTTGATCGAACGCAGCGACGGATCCTTCATCACGTAGGCCGGAGTCGGATAGGCCGCCCGCTTGGTCAGCGGATCGGCCAGCAGGGTCTCGTCGCGCTTGAGCGAAGCGATCATCGCCGGGGTGCGGTGCAGGACCCAGACCGGCTTGCCCCGCCACTCGACCACCTGCATCTGGCCCGGCGCGATCGAGCTGATATCGACATCGACCGGGCCGCCGGCCGCCTTTTCCCGCTCCGAGGGGCCAAACGACGCCACGATCGGAACCGCGACGCCGAGGCAGCCGACGCCGCCGACCACGCACGCCGTGATCACGGCGTTGCGCCGCTCGGGATCGACTGCTGCAGCCGGCGCGACCGGCCCGCCGGCGGTTTGCAAGGACGCTGTCATGATGGTGAGAGCCTTCGAAGGATGGGTTGAGCCGCGCCAGCCGAAATCGTTGAATATTAATGCATCGGAGAGCCTGCTTACCGTCGCAGCAGCGCAGCGACCATGAACGGATCGCTCGCGATGACCGCCGATCCGAACAGCTCCATGGTGCCGATGTCGCCGTGCGCCACGGCCGGATCGCCGCGATCGACGAACCGCCACAGCACATCCGGCCACTGCGCGAAGCGTTCCGGGCCCCCGTCCCCCGCAACGTGCGCGGGCGACAGAATCGCGGCCAGCGAGAAATTGCGCGTCCCGTGCCGGGCCAGGTCGCGCCAGATCCGGTACATGAACCGGGCTCCCTGCGTGACGCTGCGGGACAGCGCTGTGAAGTCCCTCTCCTTGACGGGCGCCAGGCTGACCCATCCGGCGCATTCGCCTTCGGTCATCGCAAGGCCTGCTTGCTGGTGGGCGGCCAGCAGCCGCTGCCAGTAGTCGATCGGGCAGCGCGCGGCGATCCATTCCGGATAAGCAAAATGACGATCGTCGCGGGCAACGATCTGAACGTGCGCGTGTTCCAGGCTGCTGGCCGACTTAGGCCCGCCATTGAGGAACAGGACCGCGAAGCGCGTGGCCGCGCGCACCCGGCGCGCCGCGGCCAGGTAGCGCTCGCCGGTTTCGAACAGGCCGACGAAGTCGGATTCGGCGAGCGAATCAACCGAGTGCATCCGCTCATCGCCGAAGGCCAACCCGTTGACCGGACTCTGCCGCGCCCAGTTCGGCCGGGTGCCGATGCGCCCATCGGCGGACGACACCGGTCCCCATTCGTCCGCCCACAATTCGGACTGCCGAACGCTCCATTCCCGGCACCAGGAGCAATGCGCCGGCGCAGAATCCGGTGATGACGGCGCCGGCCTCGCCGGTTCACCTGCACCGGCCTTGCGCCTGGCCCGGATCGAATTGATGATCGCCTCGTGTCCGGTGAACCGGTCCTGGACGATCGAGACGATCTGATGCTCCACCGCCTCGCGCGGCAGGCCCATGACGCCGGAGGCGACGGCCCAGCCCTCGGAATTCATCAACAGCGGGCTGCACGCCGCGCTCCGTATGTCATAGAGCTCCCGAATCAGATTGAATTCGGGCGAGCCGATTCGCGACGCCAGATCCGCAGCAGACGCGATCAGTCGAGCAGCCCCTTCTC